>JAFGWT010000472.1 GCA_016937015.1 Deltaproteobacteria bacterium
AGTCAAGCAATACTTGTGTAGAATCATGAGGCCTGCGCGGCAATGACAGTGCGCCGAAGAAGTCAAACATTACCTGTGTAGAATCATGAGGCCTTCGCGGGTATCACGTCCTCTAAAGTTACTGAACTCTATCTCTGAGAGAGATCCAGACCCCTAAACTCTTTGACAAAGGCGTTGGAATAAGGTTTTATATGACGTGATTTGTTTTTCGTTCATAAACGGCCCTCTGGTATTGTTACGGTTTGTTTTTAAATCACCCCCAAAGATTGTGCAACATGTTGCACAATTGGTGACCCCATACTGACAACCACACGTAAACATACGAAATTATTAAATAAATTGTACATTTTTGAATTTTCCCAAAACGGGCCATTTTGAGGTTTTACCGACAAAAGTTCGTTTTTTGATGTTTTTTTAACAGTGTTTTTACAGTGTCTGGTTTGGGTAGAACGACCTTTTATGAGGCAGAAAGTCATTCATGACGGGTTGGTGATTTTCGGAAAGGACGACGTCGACCGGCTCGCATCTTCTTTGCTTTGCAAAGTTGCTACACCGGGCAGCGGCGCGGTGTTCGACCAGAGGAGGGACTTGAACCCCACAATCGCATCTGCAAAAAAAAATATATCAGTTATCGAAATTCTGACTTTTGGTATTATCGATTTCAGATACCGTTCAATAAATCATATTTCAGGAGTGAGGAAGATGACACCAATGACGTTCAGTATCGTGCCAATCCGGTGGTTTGTTCGATTGTCGATTGCGGGGCTTGTCAGCCTCTCTGTCTGCATGGGGGCGTCAGGCTGCCGTCATTCGGCGGCCAGCGTGACCAATGATTTTGACAGCGACACTGATATGACTGGAAGTGCGGATTCAGATTCCCAGGCGGAGCAGGCGGATATTCCGAAAGATTCGGAGACAGGGGGTTCAGATGTGGAGCCCAAGCCAACGGCCGATGAATGGCCAACGTTCAATGAATGCTATCCGGAAAAAGATGTGGCGATACACGATGCGGACGCGCTTGACCGGCTCAAACCCTATCCGTGTGTCAATGGCAATCTGTTGATTGACGGGTTGGACGTGGCATCACTTGATTTGCCCAATCTTCGCTGGGTCGGCACGGATCTGAGCATTTCGGAGTGCAGCCGGATAAAAAACCTGTCAGGACTTACAGCGCTGGAACAAATTGGCCAACAGCTCGACATTCACCGCAATCCGTCGCTTCAGTCCCTCGATGGATTGGCGTCCCTCAGCGCCGTCCATCAGATTTTTGTGGAGGAAAACCCCAGTCTGACAGACCTGTCCGCATTGCAGGGCATCAGCACGGCCTGGAGTGTGAGTGTCAATAACAATGACGCTTTGCAAAATCTGTCCGGTCTTGAAAATCTGATCACGCTGGACTGGTCTTTGGGTGTCAACAGAAACGCGATGTTAAACAACATCAGCGCCCTTGAAAATCTTCAGTCAGTGGGCAACCAGGTGTTTATTACATCCAACCCGATGTTGAAACGCTGCGATGTCTGTGAACTGAAAAACCGTTTGTCGGTGAAACAGATTTTCGAAGCCACAGAGAATATGCCGGATGGCTGCTCGGCAAACTGCGATCTGAATATCAGCGGGCAATCCTGCATTATGGGGGAGATTGTAGTGGAAGACGCGACGGATCGCGAGTCCATTGCCCCTTACACCTGTATCGAGGGAAGTCTGCGCATAACGGCTGACTCTTCGGCCAACATTAATTTGCCCAACCTCAAATCCGTATCCGGCAACCTGCTGATTGTTGGAAATGATTCGCCATCGCCAACGAGCCTGACCACACTCACCGGCTTAGGCGCTTTGGAATCAGTGGGGGGGACGCTTTACATTCAGAATACGGCGCTGCTTTCTGATTTGTCGGCGCTGACATCGCTTACGTCCGTCGGTGCGCTGAACATTGCGGGCAATGCATCGCTCACTTCTCTTTCCGACCTGTCCTGGCTGACGACGGTATCGTCACTGTGGATTACCGACAATCCGGTATTGAGTAATCCTGGACTGGACAGTCTGAGTTCCCTAACCGGTGATTTTGCGATTTACAGCAACCCCGCACTGCCCCAGTGTGATGTGTATAAATTGTCAGAACGGCTGGGCGGCAATCGCAGATGGACGTGTATCCAGAACAACAGCGCCGATACCTGCGAATCCTTCTGCCCATCCTATCCAATGGAATAAATGCAGCAAAATGGGTTCATCACCCCCTGTTGTCTTTCACGTCAAATCTTCGTTTTTCCCTGGATCATCTGGGCGGTGGTGGTGTGTCGGAAAGGCTTTGCATCGACGCTATTCGCTCAGGCCGATAACAGCCGACAAGCTGGTGCAACCGCTTCTCGAACTCAGCCATCTCCCGGATAATCTCAATGGGAATATTGCGAAATCGGGTAATGGTCTCGGCGGTGGCGATGGTAATTTTTTTGACCAGGGTGTCGCCTTTTCCCAGATAAACAACAATCTCGCGCTGTTTGGCAGACACATCCCGGGTGAGTTGCTGCAAAATTTTTCGCGCAACGGGGTCGTGGTCTGTTATGCCGGCCCATTCGTGAATGGTAACAATGGCATCATACCTGTTAAAATGATCTTTTACATGGCTGTCTATCGCCTCGGCCAGTTCGCCGGATGCATATCCCGTTACCTGTGTCGCAAAAATCGGAGGCAGCGACCAAATCGTCATTGAGGCATTCGAAAACGCAATTGTCTTTGTTGGCGGTCCCAGCACATCCATCACATTGTCAGTCAAATGTTGCATCAGTGTTGAAAATCCCCTCGTTGAAAATCCCCTCGTTCAAAATCCCCTCACCCAATAAAGATGCAACCAAATTACCCGGTGTCAAACACGATGCATGGCCATCATCCACTTCGCATTCCAATACACAATCCCAGTATCTGGCGAGGCTCAGTTTTCAACGTCTTTAACGTCTTTAACGTCTTCAACATTTGCAACGTCCGCAGCGCCATCGTCCTCAGTCAACAGCTCGAACGTGGCCATCAGGCATCCAACCGGCAGTGATATTTGCCTGCGGATACCCAAATCGCGCAGCATCCGGCCCGCTTCACTCCTGTTTCCCGGTCGGATCGCAGAGCATTTTTCGACATGCACCAGTCTGGGGCGCGCCCCAACAGGTTCGAAAATCAGTGCCAGTTCCGGCAACAGCTTATGGGATTCCGTGGTTGCAACAATGTACGCGTGCAGCCTGGACGCAGGGTCAACTCCCTTTGGGGGCTTCTTTTTTTGCAGTTTTATCCATTCTGCATCACCGGCAGCAAATTCCGCCAGGCGCCCCGCGTAGTCTGGCAGTGTATACCAGTCCATCGTTATGTGCACCGATGAATGAACAATCCCGTCACCTTCCCTGTTCATTAGAAACACCAGCAACTGCTGCAGAATGTCCACCTGCCTGGACATATGCATCTCTCGATTCCACCTGATGAACAACTGTTTCGAATCCGGCCACCAATCCAGCGCAGGCAATTCATCGCCGCCCATATGCACCCGAACAAACGTCCCGTACGATTCAACATTTCGTTTGTATGCAATTGAACCAACGCCCGTCGTCGTCTCTGAATCGTCTGTCCCTGTCAAAGGAGGCATCGGCACTGCTAACTGGTTTTTATCCGTATCCGTGTTCGCATCACCGTCCGATGTCCCGGTATCGGCCATCGCCACGACGGACGACACGGGGGGAGACAACGGTGCTGCAACCCTGCCATCGCCAGTCGGTCCCCCGACATTTTCTCCGTGTGCACAGCCCAAAGCCAGCACCCAAAAAACTAACACTGTCAATCTGACTCCTGTTTTATACAAATCGCACCTCGCACCATTGGCTTCGTCAAATTCCATAGTCGTTTCAAAAAACGTTTAATACTTTTCAGAAGCAACGAAATCGGGCCTCAGAATAATCCAAAAATTCACTGCTCAATATACTTATCACTTTTTTCCAGCTGTTTCCGTGGAATAATCTCACCCCATCAGCGCTTGCTGACTTTGTCATGATTCAGCCCCTGAAAAAAATCATAAAACGAATCATGGTCGACTCTGCACTTTGAATCATGCAGGGTGACCCGAAAATTATGCATCCGGCCCAAGGCTGTGTTAATGCTGTGTTAATGCTGTGTAAATGACGGCCTGGAAATGCCGGTGCGACACCCGCGCAATATCCAGCCCGAAGTGAGGATTTATGGCTGACAAAGAAAACAGAAACCTGAAAAAAGACATCATTCAATCTACTAAAAGCGGCGCCATCGCCGGCGCCGGATACGGCTTCTCAGTATGCATGGCGCATCTGGCCATGGGAATGGTGCTCATCATGAGAATGGGCATGCCGCCGCTGACCTGGTTTTCAGCCAAGGCCATTTTACTCGAAGTGCCGCTGGCCATTATATTTGGCATTCTGGCATCTCCGCTGTTTTTACACAAAAAGGGCAAATGGCTGCACCCCGCACTGCTGACGCTGATATGGATTGGCATGGAGCTTTTTGTGGCGGTGGATCCCAGCAAACCCGCCCTGTGGCTGCTACCGCCACTGGCAGGCGCCGGATTTTATTTTCTGTTTCAATGGGTCTGGCATAAGCGACCCTGGGTGGTGCTCGCGGTCATCGCTTTCTCCCCGGCAGTATTGCTGGCCACACCGGTCATCAATTACTCGATTGGCGGCGGCTATGATGTGAAGCCGGTTGAAAAAAAACAGGATGCCCCAAAGGGCGCCCCGGACGTCGTATTTGTCGTGATGGATACGGTGCGCGCTCACAATGTGTCCGCTTACGGGTATGGCCGAAAAACCACGCCTGTGTTTGATACGTTCGCCAAAGAGGGCACCCTGTTCGAAAATGCCATGGCGCCGGGCACCTGGTCGCTGGCCTCTCATGCGTCCATGTTCACCGGCATGCTGCCATCCGCCCATAATGCCCACGGGGAAACCAACTATCTCGAAGAAGACATCCCCACCCTTGCCCAGTCCTTTGCAGAGGCCGGCTACGAAACCCGATGTTTCACCGCCAACCCTCATATCACCCCTGGATTTGGCCTCACCCGGGGATTTGGCTGGACCGATAACGCATGGATTACCGGCGCCGGCGGCCGAGGCTTCACATTCATTTACCGGCTGGTGGACGCTCTCGAACTCTTCACGGCGACGGACAAAGGGGGCGCCACCGTCGCTGGAAACGTGGAAAACTGGATGGCCCAGCGTCCCAAAGACAGTCCGCCCGCATTTATTTTTGTCAATTTTCTCGAAGCTCACTTTCCGTTTCACCAGTTGCCCGACGAGTTCCGATGGGCATACACAAAAGAGCCCCTGTCCACTCTGCGCGAAGCGGACCAACTGGCTTTCGGCGCACAGATCGGACGTCTGCTGACTCAGGCGCAACAGGCGCAGATTCGTCAGCCCATGGTGGATTTGTACGACGGCGGCATCAAATACACAGACTATCTGCTGGGCAAAGTCATCGACACATGGAAAAAACGCGGCAAGCTCGACGATACCGTATTCGTGGTGGTGGGTGATCACGGCGAGCACGTGGGTGAGCATAAAATGTTCGGCCACCTCACATCGGTGTACCAGGAGGATTTGCACGTACCATTCATGTTCCGATATCCGGATAAAATCGTCGCCAACAACCGGGTGGCCCAGGAGGTATCGACCCTTGGAATTTTTTCAACCCTCTTCGATTTGGTTGGACTGAACGTGCCCGACACCGTCCAGTTTGGCTCCCTGATGCCAGCCATGACACCGATGAAAGACGGTGACCCCCAAAAGCCGTTTGGCAGACCGGTCATGGCGGAACGTTTTGAAAAAAGTCTGCAGGCCAGCCGGTTTAAGCCGGGCACAGCCAACGGCGAAGGCCCGCTTCTGGACCCCCGTGGACGTTATCGGGTGTACCGGTCCAAAGAATACAAACTGGTAAAACATTTCGTGAACGGCAAAACATCCACCCACATGTTCGACCTTCAGGTGGACCCGGGGGAGATGACCGATCTGGCTCAGAATCCCGATGCGCAGCCCGTCGTGGCGCAAATGGAAAAAGAGCTCAGAAGCTGGGAGACCGTCCTTAAATTGCCGGGACTCGATGGCAAAGCGGCCAAAGGGGCAACCGCCAAATCTGGCAAATCAGGCGGTTCAAAAAATCAGCTCAGCGATGAAGCGCAGGAGCAACTCAAAGCGCTTGGTTATATGGAGTAAGTATGCTCCCCCGTTGGCGCCCGCGATACGCTCCGCGCTGGCCCGGCCTTCCGCCCATGGACACTGACACGGAGCGCCCCAATAATTGCCACTGTGCTGAGGCAATTTTCAAAGCCCGTGATTGTAAAATCCCCCAATTATTGGTATTGGCTGAGCTTGTTTGGATGAAACAGACCGATGGTTCGGTAATTTACGATACGTGCAATAAGCAATTTACGATGCGCGCAATATAAGGAGCATAAGGTGGCCCGATTTATTGAAGAGCTGAAAAAAAGTCACGGTGCGGGAGAGCTACGGCTTGCGCATCAGGGTGAAGAAGTTGTCCTTATGGGATGGGTGGATACGGTTCGGGACCTGGGCGGCACCCAGTTTATCGATTTGAGGGATCGCAGCGGCATTTGCCAGGTGGTACTGAGCAGCGAAAACCTGAGTGCAGACCAGCTTGAAATCGCCAAATCGTTTCGGCAGGAATTCGTGGTCGCCGTTCGCGGCGAGGTCATTGCTCGGGGCGGCAAACCCAATCCCAATCTAAAGACCGGCGAAATCGAGGTGACGGCGAAGGAAGTGGCGTTGCTCAACCGGTCCAAACCCATGCCGTTTCAAATTCAGGATGAGGTCGACACCGGGGAGGAAATCCGGCTGAAATACCGCTTCCTTGATTTGCGCCGCGCGCCTTTGCAGCGGGCCCTGCTCATGCGCTCAAAAGCCGCGCTGATTGCCAGAGAACATTTTGCCGCAGAAGGCTTTGTGGAGATTGAAACCCCGGTTTTAACCAAGTCCACCCCTGAGGGCGCCCGGGACTACCTTGTGCCATCCCGCATCAACAAAGGAAAATTTTTCGCTTTGCCCCAGTCCCCCCAGCTGTTCAAGCAGTTGTTGCAGGTGGCCGGGTTTGAGCGTTACTTCCAGATTTGCAAATGCTTCCGAGACGAGGATTTGCGTGCGGACCGCCAGCCTGAATTCACGCAGATTGATCTCGAAATGAGTTTTGTCACCCCTGATGACATTATGACCATCTGCGATGGAATGCTGAAAAAAATGTTCAAGGGGATTCTCGATGTCGATATCCAAACGCCCATCCCACGTATCACCTACGACGAAGCACTGACACGGTATGGGGTAGACAATCCGGATGTGCGCTTTGAGATGGAACTGTTTGACATCACAGCTGACACCATGGGTTCGGCGTTCCAGGTGTTTTCCGGTCCCGCCAATGGTGGCGGACTGGTAACCGGCATTGTGGTCACTGGCGGCGCCAAATATTCACGCAAGGATGTGGACGGCCTAACGGATTTCGTGAAAACCTACGGCGCCAAAGGGCTCGCATGGCTCAAGCGCGACGACGGTTCGTTCAGCGGCCCTGTCTCCAAATTTGTCGACGAAGCCCTGTCCGCCGCACTGCTTGACAAAGCGGGCATTAAGGATGGCGATATCGTTCTGATTGTGGCCGATATGGACCCGTCAGTGGCCCGAACCGCGGCGGGTCGGCTGCGCACCCACATTGCCAAAAAAGAAGGGCTGGTCGCCCCAGACCAGTTTGGATTCACCTGGGTCACCGAGTTTCCGATGTTCGAAAAGGACGCGGAAACAGGCAAACTGGCTGCCATGCACCATCCGTTCACATCACCCAGACCCGAGGATATCGCCCTGCTTGGCGCCGACCCTCTGAAGGTTAAAACCCGGGCCTATGACATTGTATTGAATGGCCAGGAAATCGGCGGCGGCTCCATCCGAATTCACAACCAGGAGGTTCAAGCCGAAGTGTTCAAGGCGCTGGGTATTGGCGATGAGGAAGCCCGAATCAAATTCGGCTTTTTGCTGGATGCCCTGTCGTTTGGCGCCCCCCCCCACGGTGGTCTGGCATTTGGGTTCGATCGACTCGTATCAATTATGTCGGGACTGGACTCCATTCGCGACGTCATCGCGTTCCCCAAAACCACCCGCGCAGGCTGCCTGATGACCGATGCACCCTCCGAAGTGGATGAGCCCCAGCTCAAAGAACTGGGAATTAAACTGATATAGTGCGGAAGCAATCCGCCCGCTAAGGGCAGACAAAGGGACAGTATGCTTCAGTTTTGCCTCACACCGAAAGTCCGCAGCCTGTTTGCGTACGCCGACGACATGCTCTCCCTTCCCGAAGCCGGCGACGCATTCCTCGGCAACTGGTACGTCGACATTGTCCACATCATGCCCTATGACTCTCTGTTACTGATGAGCGAAAAAACCCTCCTGTCCTTTGTGCTTCTTAATATTCGGCAGGATCACAGCGAAATGCTCGCAAACGGTTTTTTCAACGGACTGGAGCATCTCCTGCAGGAGGAAAAATTTGCCGAGCGCTCCATCCAGCTGTTGATGCAGGGACTGGAATTGATGAATATCACTGCAGCTGTGGATAAACGGCGCATTGCTTCACTGACCAATATTGGTCTACTCTACTCCGAAGAGGTAAAGCAGTCAGGTGGTCTCGACAACTGCAACATCCTCGATGTCATGAAGCGAATCAATCGCTTCCCCCATCCCTCCCTGAACCATCAATCCCCAATTAAAGCCACCAAAACCCTCCTGCGCAACAGCGACACCAGACTGCACTAAACCGCTGGTAGCCCCCCGCAAATATTTTGACTCACGAACAGGATTACCTGCTTTCGACGTGGCCAGTATTGGGTTTCGGCCCGCCGCCGCCACAATCAATTCCTCGAAACAGCCCTTTTTCAGCAACCATCCGTTGAGTAGTCGTCGCCTTTTTTTAAGGGGCAGGCGTCTTCTTTGTCTGGGAAGGAATCCATATCATTGTCCGGATCCGGACAGCCATCTTCATCTTTGAATCCGTCCAAATCCTCTTTGAGCATGGGACACAGATCGTATCTAAGCAGAATGCCATCCCGATCTTCATCGCGATCTCTGGCCAGTCCGCTCCACTGCACCCCTATCTGCATCCCCGGGTCCGGACCATTGACCAGGAATCGGCCAAACAGAGCCAAACGACGGTCTGTCCCAACCGGATAATCAATGCTCCCCCCCAGCCAGAGGGGACGATTGTGCGCCGCAGGCCATGCCCCTTCATCTGTAGCCATCCCGATTGTCCCCTCCGCCCAAAGCGACCAGGCGACATCCTCATCCTTCGGCACGCGAAGCGCGAGACGCCAGATAAAATCGTCGTCCTGTTCCTGCGTCAGGTCATTCGAGAGCAAAATGGTGCGTTCCCTGCGAAACCGATATGCCAGATTCACCGTCAGGGATGTGCTGAATGAGGTCAGACTGAATGCAACAAACGGTTCCGCCGCCAGCGCCCCCTCCCCCATGGCAATTGGATTTCGCCCGGTTGGTATGTAGGCCAGCATCCCCATCAATAGGCCCAAGCCGCCCTTGGACGC
>JAFGWT010000473.1 GCA_016937015.1 Deltaproteobacteria bacterium
CACCGCCACCACCACCGCCGCCGCCACTGCCGCCGCCTTCACGACGTTTTTCGCGTGCTTCAGTAACTGTGATTTCACGACCGTCCAATGTGGAACCGTTCATCTCTTCGATGGCTTTGGCTGCAGCATCTGCGGCTTCGAAGGTAACAAACCCGAAACCGCGAGAACGGCCTGTGTTGCGATCTGAAATCACTTTGGATTCGGTGATGGCACCGAAGCCTTCAAAAGCAGCGAGCAGATCGCTGTCGGTTGTGTTCCAGGATAAACTTCCGACGAATATTTTGTTCATTTTCTTCTCCATTCGGGCACTTTCTCTGCCCATCTAATAAACGGCTGCATCTTGCCAGTCGTTTTAAAAAACTGTTTCTTACCGAACTGAACTTTGCGAATTAATACTCGACGGAGGAACATTTCGGACAGAATGTGAGGCGGGCCTTGCCACGCCTTCTCCTTACCTTTCATGAGGTGTGAGATTCTTACGATTCCACTAAATTGTGGGCGCGCACACAAAACGTTAGTAGGGAAACTGATCGTTGTCAAATATTAAATATGAATCAGGCGAAAATGGCTGGTGGACAAAGAAAAAGCATGAACATTTGTACAGAAATGTATCGTAATTTCAACCGTATTTCCAATCCGAGGAGTCCTCTGAGGTAACAGATCTACAATTTTTTTCGGGCAATCATGCCAATGGCGTTTCAGCGTGAAACATTTTGTCGCGGGTATGTTTCATTCATTTTTTGATTTTGACGGGATAATGTATCGATCACAACATACGATTGAAGCGGTACACCGGCGTCCTCCGCGATCACAGGACATTTGGCCATAAACAGAAAAAAGAGATTATGGGCCGCATCATTCAGCGTTTCATAGTTACCCTGACCTTTGGCGATGACCAAATCCGCAGCACTGAATGCCCTGACGAACTCGGGGGAACAGTCCGCAAGCCAGGTGCCGGGGGTGTCGGCACCGTTGGATATGACTTTAAATCTCTCGCAGATGCCGGCCCGGCGGGCGTCTTCCATGACGGCATCGTTAATGACCGGTTCGCCCCGAACCACCACGGTAACTTTTTGAGGGCCTATCCATTCCAGCAATGGCAGATCGAATACCACTTCGCCGGCATTGTCAGCAAGGAACAGGATATTCCGCGCAGCGTTTATTTGGGCCTCAAGGCGATTTACAGCAGTGTCGTCCAGCGGTGCGTGCTGTGCGCTTTTGAATATGGCCGATATGTCAATCTGGTTCATTGTTTTGGCGCCCAGATCAATGGCGTTGCCCGCAATGGCAAATCGAACGGCCATTTTAAACGGCTGTTTCGCTTCTCTGACAATGCGTTGAATGTCCGGCAGCAGCTTTAGCGCGGTTTGGGTGGTGTGCTGCTTGTGGGGCGCGTACGGGTCGGAGTTGCCAGTTTGGGTTTTAATCAAACGATGTATATCCCTTGCCATCACCGGTGGCGGCTGCTGCCAATCCAGACGTAAAATTAACTTAATCACATCAATCATCAGCTGTGCGGCATCTGCGTCATTGAGGTTCAGGGTGCGCGCCGCTTCAAGTGTGTGCCTTGTAAAACATGGAATGCAGTCGAGATTGGTTTTCATGTTGTCAGTTTTCCTTTTTCCGGATTTACGGGACGATTCAACCGTAACGCGTGCGTCAGCAAATTATGTACCAACGATACACCGTCGACGCAGAAAGGGAAATGGTCTATCAATGTGGTACAACAATTGCTTTTTTGGCATTCATCGCCGCATTTTTTGTTGCGCAGGGTAAAGGACAAAAATTTGTACAGGGACGTTGCGGGCAACCCAGTTTTTTGGGTCGGTAAACGCAGTGTTGTTGGCGGGATATTGGAAGGGCAGTTGAAATAACTGTTAAAAGAGAAGCAGGAGAAAAAATAATGCAACTGGGTCATGTGGGATTGGCGATCTGTCATTTGTCGGAAGTGGCTTTTTTCAGGGATGTGCTGGGCATGCATATCCAATACGAATTTGACATTCTGGCCGGTCAGAATCGGCAAATATTTTTCAATGCAGCCGGCAATGTAAACCATGAGGATGACATTCCGGATGTGCATGTGGTCATGATGAAAAAAAACGACGTGATGCTGGAGCTGTTTGTGTTGCCAAAAGAGACACCCGCGTCGCTATCGCGCTATGGTCATCTCTGTTTTGCAATGGATGATCGCCAGGCGGTTGTTGAAAAAGCGACGCACCTGGGCTATCGCATTGAACGGTTTTTACGCCCCTCTCACCCTGACAATGACCTTGTTTTTATTTTTGATAAAACGGGAAATCGGTTTGAGTTGAAGCAGACCGGCAGTTAATGCCGTTCCTCCTGGACGTGTCGGTCTGCAAACCATCTGTCTGTTTTTAAACAGATCCGCACCAGCATAAGCATTACCGGCACCTCGATGAGGACGCCCACCACCGTGGCGAGGGAGGCGCCGGATGACAGCCCAAACAGCATGGTGGCGGTGGCAATGGCCACTTCGAAATGATTGGAGGCGCCAATCATGGCGGATGGTGCGGCGTCTTCGTATTTCAGTTTGAGAATTTTGGCAGCGCCGTATCCCAGCGCGAAAATAAGCACGGTCTGCAAAAAGAGCGGCACCGCAATCCACAGGATGGTGAGCGGATTGTCCAGAATGACATCGCCCTTGAATGAAAACAGCAGCACCAGTGTAATGAGCAGCGCGGTAATGGTGATGGGGCTGAGCAGGTGCAGAAATTTTTCCTTAAACCATGTGTCGCCTTTAAGCTGAATAATAAGTTTTCTCGATATGTATCCCGCAACCAGCGGCAACGCGACGTATACGCCAATGGAAAGCAGCAGTGCCTGCCAGGGAATGGGAAGACGTCCAACACCGAGCAGGTATCCCCCCAGCGGTCCATACAGGAACAGCATGGTCAACGAATTGATGGCCACCATCATCAGGGTGTGCCCGTCATTGCCCCGGGCGAGAAATCCCCAGACCAGTACCATGGCGGTACAGGGGGCGATGCCCAGCAGAATCGTGCCGGCCAGATACGACCGCCACAGGGGCACTTCGAGCATTTTAACGCCGTTGTGCAGCACCAACGTGCCTGCCCCGTGGGTATCTCCCACATTGAGATTGAGCCCCAGCGGCAGTTTCACGAGGTCGACCGCATCGGCGCCAATGAAACCGATAAACACTGTGCCCAGAAAGAAAAGGGAAATGGCGTACATGGTGAATGGTTTGATGGCCCAGTTGATAAACAGGGTCAGTCCCACCGGCTTGAGGTTTT
Source organism: Deltaproteobacteria bacterium (assembly GCA_016937015.1). Taxonomy (GTDB): domain Bacteria; phylum Myxococcota_A; class Polyangia; order JAAYKL01; family JAAYKL01; genus JAFGXQ01. Next base: position 3,273 of record JAFGWT010000473.1, read on the forward strand.
TGCCGGCGCGCAGCACTTCTGCAAAGTCGATTTTGACCATGATGGGATACATCATGAAAAAGAGACAAATGGCGATGGGGATGGAGATCACCGGTGCACCGCTGACATTGATGGACATGGCGTCCAGAGTTGCTGCCGCCTCGGGCGCGAGATTGCCCAGTCCAATCCCCAGCCCAATGCAGAGCAGCACCCATCCGGTTAAATATCGTTCGAAAAATCCGAGTCCTTTGGGCTCTTTTGAGATGCATGCCTCATTGGTGGTCATTGCGGTTCGCCTAACAGGTGGTGCTGTTGTCTGTACAGCAGTTGTCGTTGTTTTGTTTGTTTGCTGTCCATGTGTGCATTCGCATTTTTAAATCGTCGGACAGTCGGGACGTGATCAGATTGCCGATGGCGGTGGTGACTCGGCTGGCCTCTGTCTTCCGGCTTTCCTGAAGTCGATAATAGACCCAAACGCCCTCCCGTCGATCTGTTACCAGTCCCGCGTGAAGGAGATATCGCAAGTGACGGGACGCTTTGGACTGGGAAATCGCCAGTACGCCCATCAAGTCACACACGCACATTTCACCCTGACTCAATAGCAGCGCTATCATGCTGAGTCGTGTTTCGTCCCCCAGTGCTTTAAATATATCGGCATATGCTTTCATGTGCACGCTCCCTGAAAATGTAAAATGCATATAATCGCTTAAGCGGGTACATGCAACGGGCAAGGGTGATTTTTTTTACGTCCAGCCGTGCGTCGCCGAAGGCGATCTTCTTTGCCTCTGGTGGTTGGTGCTTTCCTGCCAGTTCAAAGCACTGTTTGAGTTGGCAAACCGGATGATTATTGGCGACAAGGAATACAGATGACTTCGCGACGTACTTTTGAAAGCGATTGGTAAACTGAAAATCTGTGATGAAAACTGTGGAGCCGAAGGGACTTGAACCCTCGACTTCCGCATTGCGAACGCGGCGCTCTCCCAACTGAGCTACGGCCCCAGTAACATTGCGATAATACGCATTAACCGGGCCATTATGAGCAGCTTTTATTTTCTGACAATCTTTTTTTTACAAAGTTCGGCGACGGTTCGATAATGTCCCTATGCGAATGACTGAACTGACGCATCAGCCATCACTGCTGTCGTCATCGCCACTGTCGTCGTCGCTGCTGTCATCGTCATTGCGAGATATACAGAAAAGCGTCCCACGGTTCTGTTCACAAACGCCGGTATCGCGTCCCCAACTCAGGAAAGCCTGCCACTGGCCCAGGATGCAGACCAGCGCCAGATGTTTGTGGCACCGGTTCGCGCCATTCATAAAGTCGCAGGGAGGTCCTTTTTTTTGAAAAAAGTCATTCCGTTTCGCAGATGTTATTGAAATTCCAATGGATTTTATTTTCTGTACAATTCAGCACCATTGGAATCGCAGATGCCTCCCGCTTTTTGTTGGCCGGGTAATCGATGACACCCTGTTTTTTTCAACCAGGAATGCGGTTGTTTTGCGTGTATTTAAAGATGTACATATGAATACAATAACGCTACAAAAGTCCAATGCGCTTTACATTTGCGGTGTTAATCAACCTTTGTTGAGAACCCCGGGTTGCAGAAGCAAAAGGAGAAGAGAAGTGAATCTGTTCAAGGTGAATTATTATTTAGTGGCAGCCATGCTGCTGGTTTGGTTGGGAACGGTGACGGGATGTACCGTCACTACCGGTGATGATGAGCCCGCTGACAGCGGCTCCACTGTCAGGCCGGATACCTCGTCTGATTCGGCATCCACAGCGGATACCGCCTCGGAGACTGTGGCGGACACATCGTCTGATTCAACCTCAGAGACAGATTCAGACAGCCTTTCCACCCGGGGATTGTCCACCCCAAGTGGGGTTGCGCTTCAAACGGTCTCAAATCCGAAGACTGAATTTCCGGTGATGAGCGACGATGCCGGTCCGGAACTCGACGATACCCGGGCATCGCTCCGGGCCATTCAGGAAGCTGACATTGTGCAGGTGGATAACAATCAACTTTACACTCTGTCGCGCAGCAGTGGCATTTCCATTATTGATGTTTCCACTCAGGACCAGTTGCGGCTGTTGGGGACTCAGGGGTTGCAGGGCAATCCGTTCGAAATGTATCTGCGCGGGGATCGCATCATCGTGCTGCTGCGTGGCACCTGGCTGAGAGATGAGGATGGACGTGCCATCGGCGAAGGCAGCCTTATTAACACCTATAATGTGGCCAATCCCGCAGCCATCACTCTCGAGGCGTCGGTGAGTGTTGAAGGGGAGATTTTTGACTCGAGAATTGTGGAGAATGTGCTGTATGTGGTGAGCTACAAAAAAGTGCAGCACTACGAGCTCTACAACCAGGATCAGTATGAAGAAGAGGATGAGCACGGCATGGCCTACGATGAGTTCGCCAATTTTGACGAAGAAAACGCCGAAGTGGATACAGGTGTGGACCCCTCGACCCTGGAACCGCCCTCAACGACCGTGATTTCGCTGGATGTCTCCGATGCCGCCAATATCACCGAAGTGCAGCGCCTGACATACGATGAGACCCATCTGACCTGGGCCGACCTGGAGTGGAGCAAAAAATCCATCGCCATTTCCGATGACCGCATGTACGTGGCGGGACCGACAGATGGCGCGCATTCCACGATTCAGGTGATTGATATTTCGAATCCCACCGGCGTCATGACCGAAGGGGCACAGATTTCAATTGATGGGGCCATCACCAGCCGCTGGCAAATGGATGAATACGAAGGGGTGTTTCGCGTCGTCAGTCAGTCCCCCAGCAGTGGTTATGAAGCATTCCCGGTGATACAGACATTTGCCATCGCCTCGTCAACAGAGATTACCCCGCTGGGCGCGTTGACAATCACCCTGCCAGAGCCGGAACGTTTAAGAAGCGTCCGTTTTGATGCGGACAGGGCCTATGTGATTACCTTTAAAAAGCTGGATCCGCTGTTTGTGATTGATTTGGGCGACCCTGCCGCGCCGGCCCAGATGGGTTCTCTGGAAATGCCTGGATTTGTATTCCACATGGAACCCCGCGGCGACAGATTAATCGGCCTTGGTTTTGATCCTGACAACGACGACGGTGGTGATCTCCATGTCTCGCTGTTTGACGTGTCGGATATGGAAAATCCGCAACTGCTTTCGAGAGTGTATTTCGGCCCAGAATGGGAGGGGGTGTATTACTTCACCGAAGGGGCGATTGACCAGACGCTGAGAGAGGATCAGAACCGAATTCACAAGCTGTTTAAGATTTTCGACGACATTGGATTGATTATGGTGCCATTTGCAGGTTGGGGCGATGAAAACGCGGGCTGTGGCACATTCAGTTCCGGTGTCCAGCTGGTGTCATTCACCGACAACGAATTGGTCAAAAGAAAGCTGATAGGGGATACCGGCATTGTGCGTCGCGCATTCCTCCACAACGAGCGGATGTTCACTTTCTCTGAAGATAAGGTTCAGAGCTTCAATATTGATGATTTGGATAATCCGGAGCGTACCGCGTATCTGCCCACCACCCTGCGGGTACATCGCACGGCTGTTGCGGGCGACAACGCCATTCGCATCACATCCATGTGGAATGAGCGTGTCGCATACGCGGACCTGGTGCCGCTGTCCAGCGTGACCCAGAACGAAATGGGCGGCATGCTCAATCTGGCCGCGCTATTAAACGATGACACCCAATCCTGTGAGTATCACAATGACGCCCCGTTCATGAATGCACCCATGTTTGTGTTTGGCAGCCACGTGGCCATTGCGGTGGTGCATCCGGCCAGTGGGCAGGACTACAATGTGACCAGTCTGATTGTGTTGGACACCACCGGCACCCAGCCTGTTGTGGCCGCGCAGCTTGAGCTCGATTTTGAGCCCATTCAGACCGGCCTTGGTCAGGGTATTGTTCAAATGGGCGACGCACTGGTGTTTCAGCGTCCAGGTGACAGCATTAACGACGCACAAACCATGCAGAATATCGCGCTCGAAATTGTGGATATGACCAATCCCGCAGCCCCGCTGCTTTTACCGGGTATCGCGAAGGATTACGCCGCCGGCACCACCGGCCTGCATGTGACCGGCAATTTCACCAGCAGTGGGTACTTCGCATACGATGACGACGGCTACGTGAATTACTTTTTAGATCGAACGGATTTCACTTCCTTCGCAGGCGCCGAAAGCCTGGCCCCGATTCCGTTTCCCGGTCTTTTGCTTGGACCTTTGGGACAGGATTATCTGGGACTCGATTTCGCGTGGGACTTCAATGACCAGCAGACCGAATCGGATTGTTATACCAATGGGGGGGAATGGGATGCGGACCAGGTGGTGTGCTGGTATCCGTCACGGGTACTTTCGCAGGTTGCGGTGACAGAAGGGGTCGCCACTGCCACATCTTCGTCGCCCCTTGGAAATGACCTTCAGATTCGCGCGATGTATTCGGGGACAGAGCGTTACTACCTGCCGGCTCTGGATTTGAGCAGCGAAGACGCTGAGTATTACGAAAACAGCAGCTACGGCCCCCAGGCTATCGTTGTGATTGGTACATCGGATTCGGGCGTGGCGGTGAACAAAATCAATATCGATTGGGGATATACCCCGCAGTCCCCAAAGATGGTGGGCGATGACCTGTATTATCTCAATGGCACGTCGCTTAGCCGGGTATCTGCGCCGACCGTGGAGACGGCTGCTTTGACCAGTCAGTACATTGGCTGTTCCGCGTATCATTTGACCATTGCCAACGATAATGCGATTATTTCGTGCGGTGATGACGGCGTTCGGGTGATTCCCCTGTCGGATTTCACACAACCCTGATTAAACAGAAGAGGAGATTGTGGATGAACATGGTTTTAAATATGCGCCTGGCATGGCGTACAGTACTGGTGCTGGCGGTTTTGGGGACTTCAACTGCCGGGTGCAGCAAGCTGAAAAAAATATTGCAAAAGGAAGCCGGAGACGCGGCGGATACGTCGGTTGTGGATTCCGCTGCGGTGGATGCGGCGGCGCTGG
>JAFGWT010000474.1 GCA_016937015.1 Deltaproteobacteria bacterium
ACCGCCTCACAGTCTGAGATGGACACCGCCTCACAGTCTGAGATGGATACCGCCTCACAGTCTGAGATGGATACCGCCTCACAGTCTGAGATGGATACCGCGTCCGCGTCCGTTGAGGACACAGGGACCTGGACCGGCATTGATACCGTGGATACCGAAACCGGCGACAGCGCGACAGATACTGAATTTGTGATTGATTCCGATAACTGCGTCGTAGGCACTTTTCAAATTACCACCGCTTTGGAAAGTGATGCCTTTGTCGGTGTGACCTGCATCAGGGGCAACCTGACGATTGGTCCATCTGCCGCGGCCCTTGACATATCTCTGCCACAATTGACGGTGATTGATGGCGAATTGTACATCTCGAGAACCCAGGGGCAATGCGCTGTTTTGCTGGAAAATCTGACCACGGTGACCACGGTGGCCGTGTCTTACAACCGGAGCGTCTCCCTCAGCGTCCCGTCCCTCATCACGATAGAGGAAGCGCTCGCCATGGAAGGCAATGGCGTTGCCGGCGAAGGAGAAATTGAGATGGACCTCCGTTCGGTTACAGAAATAGGCGCCGTGAGTATGAATGGCAACGAAACGGCATCGTTTTCTGTGGACCTTGGAAGCCTGAAGACAATCAGGAACAACCTGATCTCGAACGGGAACATGGGCATCAATGCGCTTAAACTCAGCAATCTCGAGACCGTATCAGGGTACTTCCTCATCAGCAGTGCCAGTGGGCTCGGACAGCTTGACCTGTCGCGTCTGACAGCGGCGAAAGGGGGGATAACCATCACCGCAAATGAACAGTTGGCAGATATTGATATGGGTCTGTTGCAACACAGCGAAGGGACGATTGTAATCGCCAGCAACCCCAATCTGGCATCCATCAATCTGGATAGCCTGCGCGCAGTGACCCTCGGCAGTTTTGTCATTTCGATGAATGAGAAACTTTCCACCCTGAAACTGAGCACCCTCGAGACCGTTGACGAATCCGTATTCATCTCTGAAAACGACATCTTCGACTGCGACGCTGCCGAATTTACAGACAGAATACAGACACCGGAAATCGCTTTCTGTGAAAATTTGCCCAATGGCACGTGTGGGGATGCGGTATGTCCATATGACTGAGATTGGGCGTGGGCCGGTATCCACAAATCCAGTTGGCTGCATGTCGGCACATTCCGCCCGAAAAACACAATACCAATGATTGACTACAGCATTTTAACCGCAGCCATTTCTGACAACGTCTGCGCCGCCATTGAGAATCACCCTGCGTTTGCAAACAGAAGCCGACTGGCTGGCTTCGCTTTATTCACGGACAATAATCTAACCTCGTTTTCTGTTGTGTTTTGCGACATCGCTGATGTTCAGGATGAAGGCGACGATTTGCTGTTTCGACCAGAGGAATGGGACTTCGAACTCAAAAAAGAATTCAGCAATCCGGTTTGTCACCTTTGGCAGCAATGGACACGCCACAATGCCGAGGAACTGGACCTGACGGCGGAATTCGATTTGTATTCGGTGGAATGCTTTAAAGCCATATCCAATGCCGTACCCCGCATACGTCAGCGATGCGGATTGTCCGAACACGTATTTGCGACAGCGCACATCGACGATGAATGGTCCACCCAGAGCCATCTGGAAGAACAACTGATTGACAGCGTCAATTCAGCCGCCACCTGTCGTCGCAGACTTGAATGCAAACTGGAATTTGCGCAATCCTGGCTGAGTACAATTGAGTACTTCGAGGGCGAAGATGTCGCAAACACTGACGAGATCAAAACAAAGCTGAAAAAAGACATTGCCCAAACCAAACGCAGGCTGGCTCAAAACCGGAGCCATTTAAAAATCGTCCGTTGAGTCCTCAATGACAGTGCGCCGCCGTTACGGCTGGACGGTTTCAATTTTTTTGAGATACCGGTATGTCTTCTTTCGCGAAAGGCCGTTGATGAGCAGTGCAAACACAGAGAGTCCCGCGCCGGCGCTCAGCAGGCCCACGGTAACTTTGTCAAATTCACCGACCGAGTCATAATACAGCCCCGAAACAAGCATGAACGCAACCCCCATTCCCAGCAACGGGAGCACCGCGTATTTTCGATAGAATTCCCGTTTGGAGATAACCGCGGGGCTCACACCGGATTGCAGCATGTGCAGTCCCAGGGGGGACGGCCAGAAATATTCCGGAAAGGTTTTGCCACTGCGATATGCTTCGGGAATTTTCAGAATTTCCTCCCGGGTGGCGGGGTACAGAAAACCGGACATTTCGAAGTTGGCATACGTATTTCCGTATTTGATTTCCGTTCCCTGGTATTTCATTTTTCTCTTCAGCGAGTAAGGCTTGCCATCCACTTTAATCCTGTAGGGCGAGCTGAAAATACCGTACCGTCTGGTGATTTCGATTTGGGGCTTCTGAGCGTACACCGCGTCCTCAAACACGATGAATACCCTGGACCAACTCGCCGTACCCGCAGTCTGAACTTCATCGTAGTGAGAAATCTCTTTCTGCGCGATTTTCTGTTCCACAGTCGCCCTGGTGTAGGGTCCCTCCGGCGCGGTCTGTCCAATTCGACGCACATAAAACTGTTCAAGCGGTTGTGCCGGCGCGGGGGCCGGGGCGGCGACGACGTTTGACGGCATGGGGTTGACCATTGGTGCAGGGGGCGCAACCACTGCCGAACCGGTATTCTCCGACATGCCATCCGGAATTGTCGCAGACGCGTCCTCTGCCATACCCGAAACGGACGCTGCGTCGTCATCCTCCGAGACGGTCGCCTCCGCCGTTTCATCTGCGTTGACACTGTAACCAGACAGCACGCCAATGCACAGGTACACCATGGCAATGATTCGTTTTGTAAACTGATGGGTTGTCATTTTGTCGACCTCATTTTCAAACAAGTTCAGTAAACTGAAAAGATGGGTTGTGAACGGAACAGGAAAACATGCAAACCAGTCCGCCTGTTCAGAAACTGGAAATATATATACGAAACAAATTCCGTTTAAAACTTAAATTTTGATGTTTTTGGTCTTTCCTTCTTCGGATGCCATCGGTATTCTCGCCGCTCAATACGGTGGGTAACGGGCAATCGCCCCGTTGATTCCGGAATATTTTTACAATGATTTTGACAGATTCCATCAAAACATCAGGGAAGAAAAAGGGAAAGGCACAAAAATGAAATGCATCATGTATTCGGTATGTATATGGTTATTGACAACGCTGCTGGTGGGATGCGCCGCTTTTCCTGGACGGGACCTCACCAAAATAGAGGACTATCCCAGAGCGCAAGCGGCCACATCTGCGTCACCTTTGCCAACCGGAAAAATTGAACTGACCTGGTATTCAATGGACACACCCAAGCCGCAGGTTCTTGAAGAAAACTGGGAAATGCGCGACGAAATATACAATGTTGCCAAACAATCCGGCCTGTTTTCATCGGTGGGCCCTTTTGAAAAGGACCCGAACTACAACATTCAGGTTTCCATACATAATCATGGCAACTTTTCGATGTTCCTGACGGTGCTCAGTGGGCTGACCCTCACCGTTCTTCCAACCTATGCCAAAGATGTGTGGGATGTGACCGCCATTGTGTCAAATTCAAATGGCGAGGTGATTCAAACCTACAGTTACACCGACCATGTGACGACCTGGATTGAGTTGCTGTTTGTGTTCGCCACACCATTTACTGCCAGGACAGCAGAGCGCACAGTCGTCAACATTTTCAAGCATCTGTTTGCCCAAATGATTACAGACGGCATCATCGTTCCCGTGTCCCCTCAGCCGACTGTTGCCCCGCCGCCACAAGCGTCGCCACAGGACGTCCCCGCACCCCCGCCACCGCATTAAATATTCGCGAAATATTCTTATGCATGCATGTATTCCCATCCCCCGCGTCACCGCTGGCATCCGCTGTGTCATGAGTCGACGTCGCGCACGTTGCGAACCAGAAAATCGATGCAAACCAAAGTCCCCATTGCATTTGCATTTTTAAACCATGCCTGTCGGTACCTCTTTAATCCGGCATGCGCGCGCCGGTGACGTTGTATTTTATTTCATTCACCTTTTTACCAAAGCGGGAGCGGGATTCCATGGTGCCTTCAAACGTGCGGGGGCCAGTGAATCTAATGCGATAGCGATTGCCGCCGAGGCCGGTCTCTTTGGTGAACCCCGAAGCGGTAATCACGTAGTAGTCTCCCTCCCTGTGTATCTCAAACATGCTGTTCAATCGTCGGATTAACCCGAGGTCCAAATCCGGCAGGGGCTGGGTTTTACCCACCATCGCGTTCGACGCCTCCTGAATATCCTTTTGAGAATCGCTCAGATACTGCAGGGACGCCCCAAGATACGCCGACGTGCAGGTGCCCTCCACCTTCCACACCCCGGTGAGCAGTTCGTCGTCAGACCCACTGTATGTCGCCGCATCCCCCGCCCCCTGGGCATCCCCCTCACTGGCTGCATCCGTACCGCTGCCCGTGTCCAAAGCGCCCACCACCACAGAGACCTCCCTATTCGCGGTCTGCTTCAGGTTGTCGCGAATCCGAACCTCGGTTTTGTACGTCCCCGGTTCATCGGGCGCCTGCCAGTAAACAGGCACACTGGTGTAACTGCCCGCAGACCCGCTGCCCGTCATATCCACATAGGCCGGAATCCCCCCCACCGGATGCACTTCCAGCGTGACCCATTCCCCTGGCGCAATCCCCCTGGGCACATCCACTTTGGCAATCGCCAGCGTCGTGGCGGCGGCAATGGCCGCGTTAATCAGACCTTCCAGCTTTTTTACGTTCTCCCTGGCCGGCGCCAAAAATTCATCCAGACCGCTCTGTGCCCCGCTCAAAACCGCCCGGGCATCTTCGAGCGCCACCAGCGCATCAGTCAGATTCACGCCCTTTTGGTACCATTTGAGCGCGCGATTGTAGGGTATCCTCGCCTCATTCAGCACGCGATTCGCCGCCAGCTGGTCACTCGATTTTTCCAGTTTGACTTTCAGGGAATCCAGTGCCGGAAAAAGGGACTCGCCGTAGATTTCGGTGGTGTGGTCAAACACAAACCGTCTCAGCTTCTCATACATCGTCTCCGCCTCCGCCACCTTCCCCGATTTCATCAGCTCATTGACCCGCAGCATCCGCGAAATCGCCATCTCTCTAAGCGAAATCGCTGCCCACTGCTCCTTCAGCGCCGCGTTCTGACGGTCGTAGTACAACCCAATCGCCTCCCTGGTCAGCTCCCCCACCGCCATCGCCGAAAGGCCAATAATCACCACAGGTGCCAACCCCG
>JAFGWT010000475.1 GCA_016937015.1 Deltaproteobacteria bacterium
ACGCGCGCTTTGCGTATGCAACGGATTGATGTCTGCGGCGGGATTGCCGCAATCGAGGGGCGAATTTAAAGAACCGCCGCTGTTGACGTGTGGAGATGAGCACGCCGTGGTAGGCGCCCTCGCATCGCTCATCCCCAATTACACCGCTGAAGATGTCCTTAACTATATCCGCGGAAAACTGCACCGGCGCATGACTGCATGAAAACAGCGGCATCGCAAATTCCGGTTTATTCAATAAATGTTTTCTGGTACGGGTGTCGTCAGCTGTTCAAAATCTTCGAATGGAAAGACTGGCGAATAACACAATAATGGAGTGTTGTGGAGTAAATCCTGTTTCATGATGGACGTTTCAAAATATCAACACGGTGGCGAGCCGAACGCACTTTTCAAACGATTGGGAATTGCCGAACGCGAGGTGACTGATTTCAGTGTCAACCTGAACTATCGGGGCGTTCCGGAAGTGGTCCAGCAAAAGTGGCAGTCAATGATGACAGCACTGACAACGTACCCGTCGTTGAATGGCGACGGCGTATCGAAGCTGTACATGACAAAATATCAGTTACCGAACACGGCTATCGTGCCCGCAAACGGGTCCGCCGAAATGATGTATCGCGTTGCTGCGGCATTGCACCCCAGGCGGGTTGTGGTGTTCCACCCGTCGTTTTACCATTATGAGAAAGCATTCGTTACGAGCGGCAGTGAAGTGATTCACACTCCGTTGAGTCATTTGACCTCAGAGGCGACGATTGACGGACGGCACATACTGAACTGCTGTCAGAATGCCGATGCGGTCATAATAGGCAATCCCAACAATCCAACAGGTGATGTGATTGCACGGGAAGCACTTATTGATTTTACCCAAAACAATCCGGAGAAATATCTTATTGTTGATGAAGCGTTCATGCCTTTTGTGGAGCGACCAGGCGATTATTCAGTGCTTAAAGATGTTGTTCATCATCCCAATCTTTTAGTGTTGCATTCGCTGACCAAATTTTATGCGTTACCTGGCATTCGTTTGGGGGCGCTGCTGGCCCATCCGAGTATTGCGTCCAGACTGAAAAGCACTGCGCCTCCCTGGATGATAAATACGATTGGCGAGCGAATTGCGAATGACCTTTTAAACTGTGATGACTTTGACAGGGACTCTATTCATTCTCTTTCGAACGAGAAGCGCCGTTTGCAAAAAGAATACGAAACAATTGAAGGTGTCACAGTCAGTTTTGGCGCAGCGAACTTTGCGTTTGCGAAGTGGCGAAAAACCGAAGAGCTGGATGATTTGCATCGGTTTCTTCTTAGCCAGGGACTCCATGTCAGAGACTGCAGAAATTTTAAGGGAATCCAGGATCAGGCGTTTCGGTTTGCGGTGCTGCATCCATCGCAGAATGACAGATTGAGCGCGGCGCTAAAGAAGATAGCCTCAACATGATTTTGGCCACTTCAGTTGCACTTGCGGCGATTATACTCGACACCCTTATAGGCGACCCGGTCTATCGCTTTCATCCGGTTCGCCTGATGGGGCAATTCTTTCACTTTCTGGAACGTGTTTTTTTTCAAAATGGCAATAATGCCATGGCAGTGCGTGCATTGGGAAGCCTGTATCTTTGTATTTGCGTTCTGGTGCCGGGAGCGCTGACGGTTCTTCTGTTTTGGATGCTTGAAACAGTACATCCACTTTTGTCCGCCGGTTTCTGTGTATTTGTTTATTATTCGTTGTACGCCCAAAAAGATCTTATAACCCATCTCAAAAGAGTGGAAGACGCATTAAGCCGTCATAGCCTTGAAGCGGCCAGGTCTGCGGTATCGCAGATTGTGGGGCGGGAAACGGCATCACTTGACAAAGCGGGGATTGTCCGCGCAGCTGTGGAAAGTGTTGCAGAAAACTATGTGGACGGCTTTTTTTCAATTGCATTTGGGACCCTTTTGCTGCTGGCTGTTTCTCCCTTCATTCAGATTCCAGCGGTGATACTGGTCACGGTTTGGGCCGTGTTCTATCGTGCGGTCAACACATTGGACGCCATGGTTGGACATCTCAACAGCAGGTATCGGCATTTTGGCTGGGCCTCCGCAAAGCTGGACGATGCGCTGAACTTCATTCCCGCAAGACTGTCGGTACTGCCATTGTCCTTTGGTGTGCTGTGTCACAGAGGGCATCTGCAAAAGGCGTATGCTGATTTTTTTCAATTTCGCAAATGCACCGCATCACCCAATTCGGGGCATCCCGAAAGTTTTATGGCCGGCGCGCTCAATATATGTCTGGGTGGTCCCATTCGCTACTCACACGGCGTCGTTGATAAAGGTTGGATTGGCAGCGGATGCGAAACCCCGGACACGGTGCACGTGTCGAAGAGCATTCGAATTGTTGGCACGGCCGGGAAAACGGTTCCGGCGTTTCTTTTGTTGTTACTCATCTTGCTGTCGTTTTCCGCAAAGTAGTCAGCTATCTGCAGGGGGACGTGCTCTTCAGAACGATGGGCAAAGCCGACAACGGTGATCGCATTGCAGCAGTTGTCAGATAAATTTCAGAAAATTGTTATGGTTCAAAAAAAATCCGCTGTTATCGGTATTTCGATAATAGTCAGCTTGTTTGCCCGGACCAGATGGCGTGAATTTCTGCCACAGAAAAATGTGTATCGACTCGTCCATTTTCAACAAACAGACATCTGTCGCACACCTTCCCCGCAAAATTGAGATCATGGGTGGCGATAATCATCGCCGATTTTTCATTTGTCAATGTTTGTATAAGCTGATTCCGGGCAATCGGGTCCAGACCGGAGGTTGGCTCATCGAGCAGCAGCAGTTTGGGCTCAGAGACCATTGCTCCCGCGAGGGCTGCCCTCTGCTTCTGCCCGTGGGACAACTGGTGAATCGACGCGTTTTTCAGATAGGATATATTGAGCTTATGCAGCATCTGTTCGCAACGGATTTGCTTTTCGGCTTTAGAAAGAGTGGTTCTTTTTAGACCAAAGCAGACATCGTCAAGCACTTCCGGGAAAAGCAACTGGTCTTCAGGGACATTGAAAAGAAATCCAATGTTTTCTCGAATTGTGTTCACGGTTTTTGGAGTCAGCGAAATGCCGTCCAGATAGATATGTCCGGTATGCGGAACCAAACCCACGCACGCCATCATCAGCGTCGTCTTTCCACTGCCGTTTAACCCCACCAGCGCCAGCCGTTCTCCCTTATCGACTTGAAAACAAATATTTCTCAGAAGCGGCGCTTCGCCCGGATAGGCGATAGACACTGATTCGAATGTCAAAACTGGCTTATCGTACATATGTTTGCCTGTCTGGAGATGATAGCGATTAACAGTGGAAATGCAGCAATGCCGATGAGAAGGAAATCCTTCACACTGCTGCGCGAGGCGTCATCATCATGGAATTCCGTGTATGTGTACCCGCGAATCTCCATGGCCATTGCGATGCGTTCCGCCCGGTGGATAACCCGTGGCAACCATACCTGTGGCAACATCGAAATCACCTGGATGCCAATGCGCAGCCCGCTGGTTGCGCCTCTCAATTTGAGGGCATTGGCGATACTGACGCTTTCCTGATACATAAATATGGTCTGATGAATGATTTGCAGCACAATATGCGCCACCATGTTGGGTACGGGCAGCCTTTGGAGTCCAGTGTGCAGTTCGCTGAATCTGAGGGTGGAAAGAGTGACCACAGTGGTCATCAGCGTCATCATTCCTCTGAAAAATACCCGCCATGGAATTAACATGCTTCGCTCGCATGTATCTCCGAAATTGGACAGAAGCGGCGTCAACAGAAAAAATGGCAGAAACATCACCAACCCCAAAGCGGCTGTTTTCACCACCAGTTGTGACGACGGACGACAAAACAGTATCCAGCCTGTGAGCGTGACAAGCGATATTGCGATACCAGCCGGCGTATCCACTTTGGCGACAATGCATACTGGAAAAATGAGACACCCCGCAGCGAGTCTGGTTTGCGGTAAAAACCGGATAACAGGCCCGGTAGCTGCACCAAAGATATTGTTGAAACTGAAATTCATAAACAGGAGAAAAATCTAAGTTCTTTTTCTTGCAGACACAAGATACTGACAATCATCGTCAATGACCTCCAACACATCAAACCCGTGATTCTGCAATCGTTCCGCCGTTTCCACAGCAGGGCAAAGCACGTCCTCCCGCACTGCCTCTCCGGCTTCCGCGTGGATTTCATTGATTGTTGCTCTGGATGCCAAATGCCACACGTGAAGCATGCCATCCTGACGCAGTAATCTCTTAAACTCCATCACAGTGCCATCGACATCGTCAAAATGGGGCCATACGGAACAGCAGATAACGCGGTCCATCGCATCGTTCGGTTCCGGAATTTTTGCGGCATCCGCCAGATGCCATGTTACCCGGTCATCGCGAACCTTTTTTTTCGCAAGGGACAGCATCGCCGTTGAAATATCGACAGCCACCACGCGCCCCTTTGCCCCAAGCAGTGGCAGCAGTGTGGCAGTGAGATTACCAGTGCCGCATCCCACATCCATCACGGTTTCTTCCGCTGTAATTCCCATTTTCAAAAAGCCCATATGCAGTTTGTCCGTGAGTCCGGGAATATCCTCCCAGCCATCCCACTTATCGGCAATCCCATCAAAAAAAAGCTGTTTGTGTTTGTTCATCTGTTACCTCATCATTTTCTACACCTGCTTCGATATGGTCTGAATCGTCAATAGGTGACGAGTTCAAAACCACTCGAAACATAGTCACCGATGGCGGCGTGTTCCCGCATACCGCTTATGAGTTGGATATTCTGCTGTTTGGCGAGTTCAACTACGTTGCGGCTCAGGTCTCCGGTGGAACACCCATGGGCAGCAGTTTTACATGCACCGGCAATTAGTCCCTTTTGGTCTGCCAGTGCGAAAAGTTCCCCGAATTTGCCTTCCCGCTCCCCAAGGCACTGGGTCGCCTCCCCTTCAATGAGTAATTTTACGATATGGCCATGCTGCGATAGGTCCAGTGCATGCATGAACGCGTGATTTCGTTTGCAGGGTTCGTTGGTGAAAACCACCAGTAAAAATTTTCGTTGGGAATGATTTTGTCCCAGGACAGCGCGCAATATCCCTGGACGATTCGGCAACGAGCGACTGCCCGCGCCGAATCCAACGCGAGTGGGCGTCATCGGCGGTATTGGGCCGAATTGGGTGGCCAGGGCTTTCACAATCGCTGCGCCGGTGGGGGTGGTGAGTTCCGATTCCACATCGGTGCCTTCAACCGGAACCCCTTCGAGAATAGCAAGCGTTGCCGGCGCGGGCAATGGCAGCAATCCGTGCTGAGTGTTCACAAAACCGCGGCCAAGGGGAACCCTTGCGCACGCAACGGTGGCGTTTAAATGATCAATCGCTGCTGCGGTTGCGACAATGTCGATAATGGAATCCACCGCACCCACTTCGTGAAAATGGACCTCTTCAATTGTCGTGCCGTGCACTTTGGCTTCGGCTTTGGCGAGAACTTCGAATATGGCTATGCTGGTGCGCTTCACACGGTCATTCAGCGTTGACCCCTCGATTATATCCCGAATTTGCGAAAAGTGACGATGTGGCTGTTTCGCTTCCTCAACAGCAACGAAAAACCTGCAAACGGAGATGGCGTTGCGAATCTCTTTTTCATGCCTGATGCGGTATCCCGACAGCGGCAATGCGGATACTGCCTCTTCAATAACTGTGAAAGGAACACCCACATCAAGTAATGCGGAGACAATCATGTCGCCGGAGAGACCGCTGAAACAATCCAGATAGAGAATGGGTTTAAAAGGGGCAGAGTTCATTTGTTGCTTCCTCTTACTCCGAGCGAACGATCCGTATATGACGTATGCAAAAGATGGTGTGCCTTGTGGCCGCCAATGCCATCAGTCAGGAATTCTTTGTACAACCGAAGAACTGCCTCATTCAAATGAGACTTTCTTACGGTATACGCCATGTCCTCGGCATAAATGGCATTCGCCCGTTTGCTTCGAATGTCTTTATTGGTTGGAATGGGCTGACCACCGCCCCCAAGACACCCCCCTGGACATGCCATGAACTCAATAAAATGACACTCGCTGAATTTGCCGCCTGCGCGAATATCATCCATTACCTTTTGGGCATTCGCTGTGCCATGACAAATGGCCACTTTGAGGGTCGCGTCTTTGAGCCAGTTCCAGTCGGGAACAACATCTTTTAATACTTCCGGCACGGGTCCCACAGCGCTGATGGGTAATTCCGCATAGCGCACCCCTTCGAAACCGCGCACAGGAATCACGTTGGCGTGTTCAAACAAATCCTCAATCTGTATGCCGCACACCAGTTCCACCACAGTACGGATGGCCGATTCCATCACGCCGCCAGTAGCGCCAAAAATTACCCCGGAGCCAGTGGCTGTGCCAAACGGCTCGTCAAAATCACTTTTGGGCATTTGGGGCAAATCAATCCCGGCTTCCTTTATCAGTTTGCCGAGTTCCCGGGTGGTCAGCACATAATCGATGTCTTTAAAGCCGCTATCATTCATCTCCGGACGGGCACACTCGTATTTTTTAGCGGTGCAGGGCATCAGCGATACCGACACGATGTCTTTGGGGTCAACGCCGTTTTTCTCTGCATAATATGTTTTTATCAGCGCGCCAAACATCTGCTGAGGACTCTTTGCGCTGGACACATTGGGCAGGTACTCGGGATAGAACTGTTCAATATATTTAATCCAGCCCGGGGAGCAGCTGGTGAACTGGGGAAGCGCAACAGACGCATCTTTTTGCACCAGCGCCCCATACAGACGTTTCAGCAGTTCGGTGCCTTCTTCGAGAATAGTAAGGTCCGCAGTGAAGTTGGTGTCAAACACTTTATTGAAACCCGCGCGGCGCAACGCCGTGTTCATTTCAAATGTGCGTGGCGTTCCGGGTGCTTCGCCGAAACACTCTGCAATGGCAGCTCTGGGAGCGGGCGCGGTTTGAATAACCACATGTTTTTTGGGATCGTCAATGGCTTTCCAAACGTCACAGGTGGCATCCACTGTCTGCAGGGCGCCAGTTGGGCAGCGGTTGATGCATTGTCCGCAATTGATGCACATGGTATCGCCCAGGGGCAGATTCATGAATGTCTGGATTTCGGTTTCAATACCGCGATTGGCGGTTACCAGCGCATTGACGCCTTGAATCTCAGCGCAGGTTCGTTCACAGCGTCTGCATAAAATGCACTTGTTGTTATCGCGCACCACCGAAAGGCTTGAATGGTCAATGGCGTATTTCGGACGTTTCACTTTTCCAAATGGATGGGTGGTGATGCCGTACTCAGATGCCAGTTTCTGCAGTTCGCAGTTTTGATTGCGATTACATGTGGTGCAGTCACCCGCATGATTGGAGAGCATCAGCTGCAAAATGTTTTTACGCGCCTTGCGCACTTTCGCGCTGCTGGTTTTGATTTTCATGGGCTCGGTAATGGGATAGGCGCAGGACGCCTGCAGGGTGCGTTTTCCTTCCACCTCCACCACACATACGCGGCACAGGCCGCCTTCGCATAAGTCGGCATGATGACATAGCGTCGGAATGCGGATGCCAAGCTCTTTGGCCGCATCGAGAATGGTTGTTTTTAACGGTACCCGTATATCCATACCGTCGATAGTCACCGGGATATTGGCACCAATGGCTGTTGTCTGTTGTGCTGACATGGTTATGCTCCTATCCGACATTCAGGTTCAGAATTCGCATCTGAAGTCAGTTCAAATTCGTTGTCGTACTGATTGATGACATCCAGAAAAATGTTGGGACTGGATTGCCCAAGCCCACAACGGGATGCCAGTTGCATGGTTTCAGCCAAATCCTTGAGCGATAACAGCCGTTGCATGGAACAGGTGCCGTCTTTCAACATTCGAATTCCTTTGAGCAGCTTTTCATTTCCGTCGCGGCAGGGGGTGCATTGACCGCACGATTCCTCTTCGAAAAATTCGAGAAAATTCTCGGCGATGTCGAGCGCTTTTCGATTCTGGCCAAATACAATAATCGATCCGCCAGTGGCCACATCTTCAAAACAGATACGCCGATTGAATTCCGATGACGGCACCAACCGCCCGGACGCGCCGCCAATCTGAACGCATTTGGCATCATCACCACCAACCTGTGTCAACAGTTCAGCTATGGTAATCCCCATGGGAAATTCGTATACACCGCCTTTTTGACAGTCACCGGAGACACTGAACAGTTTCGGCCCGGCCGAACCTTCTGTGCCCTGATCTTTAAACCAGGCGGCGCCTTTTTCAAATATACAGCTCACCCACGCCAGCGTTTCAACATTGTTGACCACAGTTGGCTGATTGAAGTAGCCCATGTCGATAGGAAAGGGGGGCCGATTTCTGGGTTCGCCCCTGTTGCCTTCCAAAGACTCGATGAGAGCCGTTTCTTCGCCGCAGACATAAGCGCCGCCCCCCATGAAAATTTGTATGTCGAAATTGAGTTTGCTGCCAAGTATGTTTTCTCCCAGAAGCCCCTCTTTTCGACGCATTCGAAGCATTTCCTCAAGTCCATCACGCAGGTAAGCGTATTCCGCCCGAAGGTAAAGAATCCCTTCTGATGCCCCAGCCGCATAGGCCGCAATGGTCATCCCGTCGAATACCAGAGCTGCAAAATCGTCCAGCAGTACTCTATCTTTAAATGTGCCGGGTTCGCCTTCATCGGCATTACATACGACAAACTTTTTATCTCCCTTTGCAAGCCCGCAGAGATTCCACTTCACTGACACCGGAAAACCCGCCCCACCCCGCCCGCGGATGCCCGAATCCGACACAGTGGAAATCACCTTTGCTCTGGGCATCGCCAGCGCATTTTTTAATCCCGTTCCGCAGGAGGCGTCACTGAATGACAGTTGATTTGTTGGTGTATTTATCATTCGGATACCTCCTTCAGTTTGATGCGACCGGCGTCGCCCTGGCAATGGATTTTAAAATGTCTTTAACGTTCACGGCATCGATTTTGATGTGAGCCGTTTCATTCAGCAACATCGCGGGCGCCTCGCTGCAAAGCCCAAGGCAGTTGGTGTGTTCCAATGTGAAAAGACCATCCCCTGTGGTTTCACCAAACTCAATACCCAGCTCGGACTTAAGCGCCGTTGCCACTTTGGCGGCGCCAGCCATTTTGCATGACATGGTCTGGCAGACGCGAATCACGTGTTTGCCTTTGGGCCGGTGGTCCAGAAAACTGTAAAAGGACACCACGCCATAAATGGCGGAAGGCGCAATCCTGAGAGTCTGGGCAAGCGTCGTCAACGTGGTGGCGTCGATTGTCACATTGTTTTTGCGCAACTTGTTTAAAATGGGTATCAGCGCCGCTTTGGCAGACCCATGGGTTGCGATCAGTTCATCAGACATTTCTTTCAGGGTGATTTTATCAAGGGCCTGCATCGTCAGTTTCCCCCTTCCTTTGACTTCAACAGTTCATTAACAGTCTTAAGCAGGTTGTCGGGCGTTGCCGGTTTTTCCAGAAATGCATCAACCGGTAAAAGTTCGTCATCAGCACCAAAAGAGAACCCGCTGACACGACCGATACTTGTCATCATCAGAATCGGAATTTGAACGCCTTGCGCTCTCAAATCCTGCGCCAGATGAAACCCGTCATCCGGCTCGTCCATCATGACATCCAGCACAATCAAATCAGGACTTTCCGCTTTGTATGCGTCCATTCCCGCCATTCGGGAACTGGCGGTCACTACCTGATAGCCGCCTTTTTCAAGCACAATGCCGCTCGCTTCGATTACATCGGGGTCATCATCCACAACAAGAATCTTTTTCATCGTATTTCTCCTTTAAAGTTTGATTTGTGAGTTCGCCTCCACTATTGGACGGGAGCGCTGTTCGAGGTGTTCGCTGTAATGATTTTGGGGCGCTTTTCAAAATGATCGGAATCGCCACAATCATCAACACCAGCCCTGGCCAGCCACCCAAAAAAGACAGAGCAGCCATAAATGTTGCAGGTAATTCAATCACCTGAGAAAACCCGTATACCAGGCCCACATACAACACCCGTCCCAAAAGCAAAACGGGAACCAGAATTGCCAACGCATTCAGTCTGGGCCACCTTGTTGAGATTGCTGCGATGATGACACTCATTATCGACAGCTCAATCGCCATAAACAATGCCACCGGCGGATAAAATGGCGGCATCCCTGTAACAGCGCCGGAAATCAGGGGCGTTACAAATGCCGTAATCGCAACGGGCAAAGGCCGTACATAAAAGGCAAGCAGCACCAGCGGCAGGTACATGGGCATAAATACATGCCCAAGCCGAACAAGGTGAAAAAGAACCGGCAACAGCAGCGCCGCAGCGCCAAAACAGCCGCAGTATGCCAAATCCCGGGAACTGATTTTGGTTTTCATGACGACACACTCAACTTCAGCCCGACCATTATGTGAATGCCGGGCAAGGGGTAATCTTCAACATACGAGACCGAACGGTTTAATAAGTTTCGAACCTGTAAATACGGTTCAAAGGCATGATTGTTTTTAGCGGCCTTGAACCGATAACGAACCTGCGCGTCCACAAAAAAGACATCATCAATCCCATCGGTTTTGTAGTTCGACATATACAGTCCGTGCACCCATTCCGCAGCAAGGTCGGCGGCCAGTCTGCGATTGTCGAATCCAACGGTGGCATTGGCTTTCAAAGATGGGTTCTGCTTTGTATAGCGGCCCACATCCCGCGCATCCATTGACAGATTAAAAAAAAGAGACTCTTTTTTCTTAACGCGAATCGCGCCTTCCACCCCGGCGATAGTGATATGGTCAATGTTCACCACTTCAGCGGTGGGCCACGAACCGAAATATTTGATCATATTGTCCGCCCGTGTGCGATATCCGGTCACAGATGCGTGGAAGTGTTCCGACTCATATCCGGTTTCAATATCCGCAGTAGTGGCATACTCCGGCTTCAGATCGGGATTTGCACTCGGAAACGGCAGATACAACTCCCGCAATGTGGGCTGTCTGAAATTACGTCTCACACCCGTTCTGAAGTAGAGGTTTTTGGGCAAACAGAGTCGTATGCCCATTTTGCTCAGAAATACAAAATCATACGTCAGACTGTACACTTCTCTGGTGCCCGCAGTGACAGTCAGCCAGTTAAAAGGTCTGAAGGCGATTTGATTGTAAAAAGAAAAATCAGTTTGGCTTCGTACGTTTTCAGTAACGCCATCACTGCGGTTTTCCACATGACCATCCACATACTGACCTGAAATTCCAAGAACCACATTTGCCATCTGAACCGGGCGAAACTGCCATTCCAGCGTGCCGCCAGTAACATAATCACGGGAAAGGAAGCCGTCGTAAAGACGATGAATCCCTGTATTAAAAAATGGCACGAACGTCAGACGACTATCATCCCGTTTCCAGTTCAGTCCGGCAGAGATATTGTTTCGCCATACATCGTACCAGTGGTCTGGATTCGGATGACTCGCGGGACCTGAATCTGCGCCTTGCACATGAATGACCTTATATCGCATTTCCAGTCGCCAGCGCGGTTTAAATCGATAGCGCAATGCCCCATGCCCCACCATTTCATTACCACCCGCACCTGTGCGATGGCCGTCAGAAGAAAAACCGGTAAACGCACATGAAAAATCCAGCCGCCTGCGTTTTGCAAGCACTGCCACCGATTCTCTAAGCGTGTTGAAGCTGCCGTAACTGGCGTCATTTTGCAGTTCTGCACCATCTGTTTTCCGCCACCGATTGTTGATAATAATCACCCCGCCCATGGCGTTGGTACCGTACAGTATAGAATCGCCGCCCTTCACGACCACAACCTCGTCAATCAGATACGGCATGTAAGCGTCCGGTATGGGGTGGCCAAAGATTCCCTGATAGTCCAAAACGCCATCTTCAACCACCAGCACCTGGGAGTTGGGGCTACCACCAAGTCCGCGAATATAAATGCCGCCTGTGGCGCCATTGGAAACACCATGCAAGGCGCCGCGACCGGTTACGTACACCCCGGCATCCTGCTGAGAAATGGCCTCAAGCGTACTGGATCTGGTCGAACTGCGCAGTGTATCTCCATCAACAACTGTGGTGCCCATGGAGGCGTCCTTCCCATGGGGATGGCGCTCCGTGATGGTGGTTTCAAATTCGATGACGTCATCTGAGCTAATATCATCCAATGCCGATATGTCTTGCGCAGAAATTTCCTGTCCGTTTGTCACCGCACAGTGACAGAGTATCCATAGTGTTGTCACTGTTCGCAGAACAAATCGCACGACAGCCGCTTTCAATGGCCATAGGGGCCAGGAACTGAGAAGTCCTGTTCGAGGTTATCGAGCGTTATTTCAATGCGTCGGAAATCCCCATAATCCACCTGGTGAAAAGATAACGTCTGATAATTGAACCAGTTGGGTTCCGAATTTATCAGTCCTTCATCTACGGCGTGCACGGCGGGTACGGCGTGCACGGCGGGTACGGCGTGCACGGCGGGTACGGCGGATACGGCGTGCACGGCGGGTACGGCGGGCACGGCGGGTACGGCGGGCGCATCTTCGTCGTCTGTTGAGTCCGTATCCGTGTGACACAGGCACAGGCCGTCCACCGACCCATCTTCAACCTGTTCAGCGCAATAACTGTGGGCATCCAGCTTTTTAAAATGGATGCGATCATTGCCGGGGAGGCATCGCTGCGGCCCGGTTGCCTCATCGAATGCAA
>JAFGWT010000476.1 GCA_016937015.1 Deltaproteobacteria bacterium
CAGTTATTGCCTTGGGTATGGCTGGAGGCACTCATTCAGAAGCCTGATATTATCCTGGCTGCGTCCAACGTCTGGTGGGCGAAGGGGGCAAGCATCCCGGGAATCCAGCGGGAGACATCAGAGGCGTGGGGTAGGTTGATGGCGACACCAGTGGTGTTTGCCATCAACCGATAGGGGTTATCTGCCGAAGTCATCTCCAGATTTCTGGACGTACTCTCAAAAAACCTCCAGTCGCGGTTTGTAAGTCAAATTGGTCTCGCATTCTGAAGTACCTGGAGAGAAACCGCTGTGGCGACAGACCGCAGTGCCCGATTAAATGCGAGAACAGCTTCGCACGATAAACGCTCGTTGTCAGGATTAGCAGCCATGTATTTTGTGCCAATTTGTCTGTAGATCTTTTTCCAGCAATTCGATCATCTCCTTGTGGTGATCACACATTTGCTGATCGTCCCATTTTGTCTCTTTCTTTTTAGCAATGCGCGCCATAAGTGCCAATTTCGGGCTTTGCTGAACGATTTTGTCAAAGGTGGCTTTCGTTTCCGGAAGGTCGTTACTAAACTTCGAGTTGTCACTTACACTCACGAGTGCGAGATTGCCCAGATAATTTAGTTTATCTGGAGAAATCTTGCCTTTCCCTGATTGCCCATCCCTTGGATTTTGCGGGTAAAAATGTTCAATCGAGTTGCGGAAGGTAAACTTGAAGTTTGGTTCAGCCCCTCGTTCCTTCCAGAGAAGATAGTCCAGGTAAGTAAATACAATGCGTTCGATGGAAAAGCCTTGTGGCTGCTCTTCGACTTCGAAGAAGGCGGCATTCACTTTTTCACACGCATAATCCCTTAATTCAGAAATCAATATGGATTTGTTGAGTGTCGCCGCATCTTGTTGTCTTTCGAGCAGCAGTCTCAGTAGCCGGGTGATCCAGTGCATCGTTCGTGGCGAGGTGTAGGTCACGCGCAGCATCGATTCCAGCATCAACAGCTCTCTGGTTGCTTCGTCGATGCAACCGTCCTCTGTCTCTCGGTTTTCACTTGAGTAAGTGTTCTTGTAGCCACTAGTTTTCTCTCCCTGGAATATAAGCTGAAGTGACCAGTCTCCCTCGTCTACGTTAGCTCCGATGTATTCACGCTTGATGATGTAGCTGTCAAACAGGTTGCGGCAGCGCAGTAGCTCAAAGGCGAACCGTTTAACTTCTTCCCGCGCCTCATCGTCATTCGATGTGTCTTTTAGGAATTCGGTAAAACGCTTGACCAGCGTCTTGTCATCCAAGTGTCCCTCGTTCTCGGTGGCATCGTATTTCCGCACGATCTTGAGGACATGCAACAGGAATACGGGAAAGGTGATGATTGAGCGGAAGCGCACATTATCCATATCCTCTTCTGATACCAGATCCTCCGTTGTACTGTATTTTATTATGGCTTCGGTAAGCTCAAGCCCGCCGGAATCAGCGACACTGGCTTGCGCGGAACTCTGTGAGGTGCGTATCGTCATCAGCTCATTAAAACTGACAACTGAAACAAAGGACCAGTTGTCGCCGAAAATCCCTGTGCGCATATTGGTGTCTTTGGGTGTCAAGGTCATCTGCACGTAGGAATCCATTTCGGCGCAGGCATTCCAAATCCAGGCAAAGCAGGCGCGTTCATCCTCTTTCAGATGTGCCATCATTCTTGCCTTGACAATATCGACCTGCTGGAGCTGCTGGCCGCGGGTATTCATGATCTCAAAGTAGCGATTGAAATCGGTCCCGGTCGGCAGCGTCGCTCGCACAACCGAGACGTTTTTAAGCAGAAAATCTGTGAAGTTTTGTGTGTCGCCCTTGAGGTACTGCTTGAGGTATTGCTCAATGATCTTGTATCCCTGCCGAATAGCCGCGTCTTCGCTGTGCTGTCCTGCCACCGACGGGGCGGCCGGATCGGGATACTCCTGCGCGATGTGTTCGAGTGCCGCAGTGGCGCGCGGACGCGACTCGTATTGCAATAGACGCTGATCGTTCGTGTGGCCCAAAAGACGCAACAGCAGATAGAGCGTTGTCAGCCGTTGCTGGCCATCAATGACCTCGTAGTTGTATGGCGCGGCCGTAGACCTGTCGCTGCGCTGGTGTCGGGTGACAATAAGATTGCCGAGAAAATAGCTCTTCTTTTGATCATTCAATGCATCCTGAATATCGCGGAGCATCTGCTCGATCTGTTCCATCTGCCAAGCATAGTTACGCTGATAGATTGGTACCGTATAGCAGGCCTCACCATTTAACAACTCAGCGATGGTCAGTAGTTTGGGGTCGAGTTCGAGCGTTTTATGATCAGGCTTGTCCATTTATTTCAAAACCTTTGGATTTCAGAAAGTTGACGAGTTGTTCTTCGTGTTTATCTCTACCATTGGGAATACTGATGCTGACGGGCAGGCCGCGCAACTCTGAGGGGTACACGGCGTTGCGAATCCGCCTGAACGCAGACACGTTCTGGTCGTTGCCAATGGCAGCAAGGTTATCGACGGATTGGTACTGGACGCGGATCTGGTTTATTCGCAGCGCATACGCCCAGGCGAAGAGCGAGTTGCGCACCTGTTCGAAATTTCCCTTGCCGAACTTGTTGGTGTAGTACAGGGCCGCAGCGAGATAGAGATCGGAGACGTAGCGATAGCGACTGGGTGGATTTTCGACTGTCCCATCGGTTGAGATCCGATAGAACGGAAACTCCTTCTCATATTGCTTCCCATATTGCTTCCCATACTCGAATGTATCCTCGGTCAGACGTTTCAACTCTTTGAGCATGAAGGTGACCCGTTCAAAAAACAGGCGTCCGGCCACAAGGGGGGCGTCCAGCTGAAAGCGGGCATGCTCCATGGCGCGAAATTCTTCTTCGGCAGCTGCCGAGTCCAATTGTGTCATGGGGGGCGCCTCGGTCTGTGCAGCCATGTGGTAATGTGCGTTGGGTGTTTTGTCTTTGTCGGGCAAGAGGCCTTTGAACAGTCCAATGTCTTGCGCAGTCAATCGCGGTGCATGCTCTCCGCGTGACCAGCGAACAATACGGTAGAGGTAGAGCGAAAACAGGCGATCGAGCGCCACATCGCCGGCCGATTCCCAAGCGTCGACCAGCCTCACTGTCGTGTCCTGGGTTTCGTTCTCCATGGCGCGCAGGTGGTAGGCCTTGAGTAGCTCGTGCGGCGCCAGTGGCTTGCCCCGGTAGTTCTGGGAGTCGAACACCCGGAAGGCTTCGTCGATATCGTTCGTTACGATACAGATCAGATGACATTTTTCCTTGATGAACGTGGCTAATGCTTCATTCTCTCCCGTCTGCTCCGAGTTAATTTCCCGCCGCAACGCCCTGAGCACCCGCACGATTGGCGGCATGTCTTTGCTGGATGTGTGGGTACGAGCGGTGATGTCTATGTGAGACCCGGGGTGTTCTAGCAAATCGAGTAGCATGCGCAAGGTGATAAGGCGCTGTTGGCCATCGACCACATTACAATGGTTCTCTTCCTCATGGAGGATCACCGCGCCCAGAACATAGGGCACGTCACTCTTCTGCCCTTTGGCCTCCCGGATGTCGTCCAGCAACCGCAGTGCTGTCGCCGGGCGCCAACTGTAAGGGCGCTGGTAGGGCGGGATTTTCAGATGTGCGGCAAGCAGTTTGCCGACTGTGGTCGGTGTTACGCATTCTTTCTCGATGGTCACGTGTTTCCTCCGTCCGGCTGAAGGGATACCTGCCGATCGGCTTGCCCACAGGTGCTCGCGGGACGATCGATTTCGGCAAGATTTCGGCGATGCTTGCTGATCGCCAAAAAATGTTGGGCTGCGAAAGTCTCTGATGCTTTAGTGTAAAATGACGACATTTGAAATACATATTTTGAGCATGCAAATTATCCTTTGGACAGTAATGGATTCATTAGCGTTGTCAATCAACGCTTGTGATTGGTCAGTTTTAATCGTTGCGTACCTTCCGTAGCTTCTCAATTCTGATGGATACATCGGTCAAAAGTTCTTCACAAGACGTCATTAAAATAATCCTTTTATATCCGATTTTTTATTTGTGAGAGTGAATCTGTCAATATACGTTTAATTCTGTCAGATAACTGCTTTGGCGCAATCACCATCATCCTCTCTGCCTGACTCAGTATCCACCATTCCAATTGCCAGGTATGTGGCACGGTGGCGAAAAGACGATATTCCTCAGCATGGGGCTCAATGGCTTGGTCTAGGGAAAGCGGTGTTTCCATAAGCAGATAGCCCAACTCCTTCGAAACCTGCGCCTCCATTCGAATATCGGTCATTTCAGACCTGAAATGACCATTGCCTGCTTCGAGATAATCCGACAGCACGAAATCCGTCGGTAGGTTAATGGCCTCTTCACGGAGCATCACCTGCTTCATCCGATGCAGCGCATAAAGGCGTACGTCATCATAGTCATAGGCCGTTGCGATCAGATACATGATGTTGCCCCGGAGGATTAACCCCAAAGGATGCAGAATTATAGGCTCTGCTTTCTCGGCAGTCAGTCGCTGATAATCGACCTCTACTTGCTTCTCCTGAAGGACGGCGTTCTGAATCCGACTTAAAATCTCGGGATCAATGTTCGGGGGGAGCAGCGGCATGGTGGGTGGCACACTAGCGATTTTATCCTGCCAGCGACTTAAGGGATGCTCTGGTCCCAATGCCTGCAGC
>JAFGWT010000477.1 GCA_016937015.1 Deltaproteobacteria bacterium
CTTTTGGGAACAAGCACCGTGACCACGTACATCGAGAGCGGCTCAGGGATGGTGGATGGCGCCAAAACAGGAATGGCATCGGTAGTGACCGCCGGGCTGTTTGCGCTCTCACTCTTTTTATTTCCGGTCTTTAATGCCATCCCCGGCGTGGCCACTGCCCCGGCGCTGATTGTTGTTGGCGCGCTCATGTTTGTGCAGGCGGCAAATATCAACTGGAAGAATCGACCCATTGCCATCAGCGCAGCGCTCACCATCCTGTCCATGCCCGTCACCTACAGCATTTCCAACGGTATTGGCATCGGATTTATCACCTTCTCCCTGGGCACTCTGGCCGAAAAGAAAAAACTGGCCATTCCGATTGCTGTCATCACTGCGCTTTATATTGTCTATTTTGCTGTGCAGGCCTTCCGCTTTAACGCATAATTTTTTAAAAACGGGAAGTTTCAAACAATGTCTCTGATACCCACAGGCGCGCCATACATCAGCGCGATTGAACGGCTTTCCACTGAAGATGGCCCCGGCCTTCGAACAGTGGTTTTTTTTAAGGGCTGCCCCCTTCGCTGCATCTGGTGTCACAACCCGGAAACCCTCCATCCCGCGCTGTCCATCCTGTTTCACCCGGACCGCTGCATCGGTTGCGGCAGCTGCGCCAGTGTGTGCGCCAACGACGCAATACACCATGACAAAAACACCCGGATAAATCGCAATCAATGTCACCAATGCGGCGCCTGTTCAACGATATGCGTGACCAATGCCATCGAAGTGTCCGGCGTTCAGTACCCAACAGACGTTCTTGTAAACCTGCTTCTCGAAGACAAACCCTACTTTGAGAACTCCGGCGGAGGGGTGACCTTTTCAGGGGGCGAACCCCTGCTGCACATGCATTATCTAAAACCGGTGTGCATCGCCTTACACAAACAGGGAATTCCCATCGCCATTCAAACAGCGGGCGCATTCCGCTTTTCAGAATTTGAAACCATACTGCTGCCCCATGTTGATTTAATTTACTTCGACATCAAACTCATGGACACGATTCAGCACAGAACACTGACCGGGCTCGACAATCGGCTGATTCTCGAAAACTTTGAAAAGCTCTGCAAATGCGCGCCACACAAAACGATTCCCCGCACGCCGCTCATCCCCGGACTTACCGACACCCCCGAAAACCTCAACGCCATCCAGACCTTCATACACAAACTCAGCCACCAACACGGCCTTCAGCACGGCATCAGCCAATGGCACAGGCTCACGTTCAATCCAGGCTACGCCGCCAAATGGGAGGCCGTTGGACTGAAACCGGAAATTATTGAAAGGGACTGAGGTGTTCAAACAGGGCGGAAAACGCCTGTCACAGCGACGCTGAATGAGTGGCGCTGTCAGCATCGTCGCTGTCATCGATGTCCATGCTGCGAGCGCTTTTAACAATGCGGTAGGCCGCGTTGGATTGTTCCATCGCCATGGAAACGGCCCCCTGAAGATAGATGTCACGTCCCAGATGCGAAAACACAATGTCAGTGCCTGCAGACTCCAGCGCCAGTTCACCCACACGTTCGCGAACGCCCGAAAGGAATATCTCGTCGGCGCCCGCCACTGGTCCACCGATGACCACCATCTGAGGATCATACATATTGATGGCCATGGCCGCCCCCACCCCCAGAGCGCGTCCGGCATCCTTCATCACTTTCTCGGCCAATGCGTCACCGTTGCTCGCCGCCTGGCTGACGTCCTGCGCGGTGATTTTTTCTTTACCTGAAAGGGACGTCGGCTGCCCACCGGCTTCCATTGCCTGTTTAAATGCTCGGACAATCGCCAGATTGGAACAGGTGGTTTCCAGACATCCGCGTTTGCCACATCCACACAGAATATCAGAGCTATCCACGTGAACGTGCCCAATCTCACCGGCAAATCCACGGGATCCAAACTGGATACGGCCCCCCTGCACAGCACAGGAACCGACACCATTGCCCACGTACAGCCACACAAAATCCTGAACATCCCGCGCGACCCCCATCTGATACTCTGCCAGCGCCGCCGTCTGAGTGGTGTTGGCCACGTACACTTCCACCCCAAGCAGTCTGGCCAGCTCTTTGGCCACCGGGTAGTTGTGCCATCCCAGATTGGGGGCAATTTTGCAGGTTCCCCCCTGACGCGACACCAGTCCGGGCACACTGACGCCCACCGCATTCACCCGTTCGGGTTCGGCGTGAATCGCCGCCAGCGCTTCGACAACCAGCTCTCTGGCCAGAACCATGGACTGTTCCGGTCTGCCAGTGACAGTTTCTGCAAATCGCTTGGCCAGGATGCGGCCAAACGCATCGGTAACGGCAACCTGCGTGACCGATTCGCCAAAGTGGATGCCCGCAAATGTAGAGGATCCCGGATTCAGCTCAAGGAGTCTGGCCCGACGGCCACCCTCACTCGATCGCTTGCCCGCCTCCTGCAGCACCCCTTCATTAATCAGGTCATCAACAATCGCACTCACTGTCGGTTTTGACAAATCGCAATGACGGGCCAAATCCGCACGTGACATCAACTGGCCACTGCGAAATAAATCAATGATTCGGGCCCGATTCACAGCGCGAATATAGGCATTTCCAAGCAGGTTTGTGTCGCTGTCACGACCGCTTTTGCGTAGGGAATGTACTTTATCGTTCTTTTTTACAGTCATCCAAGGCTCCACCTCTACAGAAATATTCGAAAAACTATAGACTTAATGAACCTGAATTTCAATCATATTTAAATCTGATTTAATCAGCCCCCAACCATCGTCCGGGTATGCGCTGCGCCCCTTTCAGCGGACTGCGATGTCATCAAATTCGGATGTCACCCGAACATGAATTTTCGGATGTCAGTTAAATTTTAAACGGGTACTTGATAATGATGTGACTTTTCTGAAACACAGGCAGTTTGGCTTTCTGCACCGCATGGACGGCGCAACGGGCGGTGGAAGTGCCCCGAAACGTGTCGTCTATCACTTCCGAGGAAATGATTTTTCCGGAGGCCCCGGACACGGTCATCTTAAGAATGAGTTTACCGGAAGTATCGAACCGACAACTTTCAATAAGCGGGCGCACATCTTTCATGGCGGCGCGCACATCCTGCTCGGATGGCTGCATGGGAATCGCACTGCGTATCTGCGGTTCGTCATCAGCCTCAGAAGAGTCGCCATCCTCAACGGATTCGCCTTCCTCAACGGATTTAACTGGCGCCTTTCCACCAACGCCCGCCCCAGCGCCCCGATGCGTCCTGCGTTCCTGTTTCGTTCGCGGCGTCTCCTCGTTCGACAGCTGACGCACCACGGGACGCACTGCACTGTCGCCGGCCCGCGTTTTCATATCGTCACTCTGCATTACCGCCGCTTTGCGCCTCGGATTCTCCACATCATTACGACGCCAGTGCCGATTGACTGAAGATAACGGGGCGTTGCCAAGGTCCGCGCCTTTGTCTGCAAGCGACACGGAAACCGCCAATTCGTTTTCCCCCACAGCCCGTGCAGGGCTGACATGGGCCGATTCGACGCTGGATGGCGCCGGTGACGCCCCCCGTTCCCCCATGGAAAACAGGTCCAGATGGCCCGTTTGCTCATTGAAAAAGCGCTGATGCTCACCTTTCAGGTTCCACCCAAGCACCACGGCCAAAAGGAAAAGTGCCGCAAGGGCGACAGTCTTCCAGGGATTGAATCCCCTGTGTGTAGCCGTATCAGGTGGCGGAGGTGGCAGGGATGTTCGCACAATCTGTAAATCATCATCCGGACTTGGCTCCCCTTTAAACGAATAGTGATGGAAAGCGGCTGCCATCCGCGGCTGTTTGGACATCGCCGGAGAATCCAATACGGGCGCCGTCGTCGGTGCAATGATGATTCGTTCCGCTTCATCGTAACTGTCAGGTGTCCTTTCAGTGGTGCACGCGGGGTCATATCCCATCGACTCACTATGAGACAGACCGCGGTGTCCAATGCTGTTGTGCCCCCCCACCGTTCGATTGCCCAAAACAGACTCTTCGCCAATGTGCACAGGTGTCTCATCGTTATCAGATTTGCTGACACTCCATTCCTCAAGGTCATCGGTGGACAACTCCGTAATCTCAGCCTCGACATTCTCCTGTGCCGATTCATGCACCGGCCCTCTGTTTTCGCCAGTCACCGTTTTAATTGCCACCCCAACAACCTTGCGCACGGGCCGCGGCGTCTCCATGTCATCGAAGTCAGCAGGGACATCCGCGCCATCCTCGAGATTGACCAATGATTCCTGAGCCGGAATCTCGCTCTCGATGGTAATACGCGCTTCTCCTGATGCCTCACCATTCTCTCTTCTGGACTCATCCATGTCGCGTCCACTTTCAATTTCCTCAAACGCCGCTTCCACCTCCGCACAGGTTTCCTCAATCTCCACGGCGGCCAATACGCCAGCCATCTCGGACGCGGTACCTGAAACAGACGTCGCGGATGAGGTTGCAATGACATCCTGCAGATGAATCTGATTTCGAATCAGATTTTCAAAAGATTGCCTGTCGCCGACTCTGATTTCAATCGGCGCATCGACCGCCACCGATGGTTTAGCATCAGGCATCTGCCCCGTACGCACATGTAAATGCTTAGGCGTAAAGGCTTCCGGTAACGGATTTGATGCTTTCTTTTCTATCCCGAATATTTTTTTTGTACGGTCGAAGTGCATAATTCACTCCTGAACGGTGCACTCGGAAACCCTTGGTTCCCGATGATGCGCTACCACTCTCATTGTGCTGTTACAGCGTGTATTTTTTATAATTATCGGTTTAAACGACAATAGCAAAAAGTCAAACGCAGGATAGCCCAAACCCATCAAATCAGGCGTACCTGATTCTGTGTACCCGCATCACAGCTGAAACGGGTATCGGATAACAAGCGTTTCTTTTTGAAATTTGGGAAACTGAGCGGTGCGAATCGCCTGCATGGCGCAAATGGCGGTGGGGGTGTCGCTGAAAACGTCGTCGAGCACTTTGGAGGATGCCACCTGACCTGTCACACCGGAAATCGCGATTTTCATGACCAGCTGCCCCGACTGACTGGTTCGGCAGCGCGCCACAAGCGGGGCCACCCGCTGCATGGCGGCTTTTACGTCGGAACGGGAAGGAACAAAGGGCAAAACAGGTTGCGCGGACCGCACGTCCACAGCGCCCATTTCCGGACCTGACTGCGGCAAGCGCGGCGCCGGCTGGACCATGGGCTGAGCCGCTCCTGACGGGTACTGATTCATCACTGTGGGTTGCCCCGTCGCAGGCCCGTACTGAGGCATTGTGCCGCCTGCATTCATTGCGGGTGAAGCGGCCACCGGGGCGGTGACGGCGTAGGGAACTGCAGCCACCCCGCCATTGGGCACACTGGTCGCTGAAACTGCGGTATTCACCCCCGCTGCAGATGCGTTCACAGCCACTGCCGGCAGTCCAGCTGTATCGGTCCCGCGAGGATCGCTCCTGGCGATATATCGACGGCGGGCGGGCGCCGCATCCGAAGCGGAGCGATTCACCTCCCCTGCCGACGCCTCATCCCCCGAGTCCCCATACCGCTGCGCATCAGCAGACGCCTCGTTCGCCAACGCCGATTCATCGTCCTGTAGCTGTTTCGGCTCCGAAATAGTAGGCAAAACGGCACGATGCCAGGACAGTGGCATCCCTGCGCCACTGGAAAAATATGAATTTACCCCTGCGGCATGATACTCCTGCCTGGGCGTGGGCGTGCTGAAAATCATAATCACCGCAAACAGGAACGCGGCCACAACGACCGCTATCTTTGCGATCCCCAGAATGCGCCGCATTCGCGCTTCGGCGGGCGATGGTGGGAAAGAGGTGCGAACCCCCTGCAATTCATCCGGCTGCACCGCCAAATGGCGATGGGCCCTGCGTTGGCCAGACGAGGACAAAGCCTGCTGCGCCTTTCGAAACAGACGGCCGCCCTGCGCTGTCGCAAGGGAAACCACTTTTGAAATCCAGAAGGAAACCCACCGAACCAGAAACCGGGCTGATGACTGTATGTGAGGCTTCGCGACATGCCACATTCGCAGAAGCCAATCACTCACGTTTGTTGCCCACTCGTTGAGGTCCACCATCAGGGTGCGCGGCTGTGGCCTGTATGCCGCCAGTTCGGCAGATGACTGATGCTGACTCAGAAGCAGCTTTCTCGTCTGTTCAAAATCAGACGAATCACCATCTTCCATCGCCTGTCGCTTCAGTTCCGCCAGTACAGCTTCGCTCTCAATCCAAATCTGCGCACGCCGTTCAGCCGCGCTCAACCCACGTCCTTTGGCCGCAACGGGCAGCGCACCCGCAGCGCTTCCAGCAATTCCGGACGAATCGTCCTGCAGCAGCTTCTCGTAAGCTCTAAGATCATCGGGACCGACGTGCTCGACGGCAACGTTCTCAAAAACCATGCTGTCCAGCGAATTTTTACTGCGCGACAGTGGCCGGGACTGACGGGAACGGGGCATACCCGCTCTCGGTTTTTGCAAATGAGAATAGTCACGGGTGTCACTGTCGATATATTGCCGGTGCATCATTTCCTCCAGGGCCCTGATTGGCGGTCTACTGATGCGTTGGTTATTTCTTTTTTGCAAGTACAAAATTGAAGCAAATCACTCGCAAACCACTCAATGTAATGCCTTCAAATTAAGAACCCTCGAAAGCCAAGTCAATCAAGATCCGCCGCGGGCGCACAAATGGAAAATAAATGCCCGTTATTCCACTGCAGGCACACCGATTCCAACATAAATGTACAATATTATCGGTACATCCTTTCAGTGTCATCTCACCGTGAGAAAAAAAACGAGGCATTTAAGCGGGCTGGAACGATAAAAGTCGCTATCCGGGAGGCACCGGGCAGAGGTCGGACAGACGCCCATGGCGCCCGTCAATCGGCCATTGGGTTTTCCTTGACATTCCAAAAGTTATATCGATAAGTGCTTTGCCATGTTTGATGAAATATTAGAAAGTGTTCACCCCATGCAGGCTAAACTTGAGAGCCTAAGGGGGTATCTTTGACCTCGCTACAAAACAGGAACGAATCGACGAACTGAATCATCTCGCCGGGCAGGAAGATTTCTGGAGCGACAATGAACGAGCCCAGACGCTGCTGCGGGAACGCTCCGATTTGGAAAAAGTGGTGGGGGTTTTTACCGGCATTGAAACCGAGCTCAACGATATTATCGAGCTGGTGGAACTGGCCCGCGAGGAAAACGAAACGAGCGCCGTCGAAGATGTTCCCGCTCAGCTGTCAGTCATCCGTGCGCGACTGGACCAGTTGGAACTTCGCCGGATTCTCAATGACGAATTCGACGATGCCAACGCATTCGTGTCCTTTTCACCTGGCGCCGGCGGCGTGGACTCCGCGGACTGGGCGGAAATGCTGCTTCGAATGATTACGCGCTATGCGGAGAAAAAGGGTTTCAAAGTCAACCTGGTTCATCTTGCGCCCAATGAGGAGGCCGGAATCAAATCCGCCACCCTGCATATCACCGGCGAATATGCGCACGGATATCTCAAAAGTGAGCGGGGCATCCATCGTCTGGTCCGCATCTCGCCGTTTGACTCAAATGCACGCAGGCATACCTCCTTTGCCGCGATTGACGTCACGCCCGAGATTGATGACGATGTCGAAATCGAAATTGACGACAATGATTTGCGGATAGATACGTATCGTTCCAGCGGTGCCGGGGGACAGCATGTGAACACCACGGATTCGGCGGTGCGGATTACCCATCTTCCCACCGGTATCGTGGTGCAGTGTCAAAATGAACGGTCCCAGCATAAAAACAAGTCCCAGGCATTCAAGGTCCTCAGATCCCGTCTGTATGAACGCGAAATGCAGATACGCCGCGAACAGAGTGAACAGCGTAACGAAGAAAAAAAGGAAATTGCCTGGGGGTCCCAGATTCGATCCTATGTGCTGGCGCCTTATCGGCTTGTTAAAGACACCCGAACCGGAATGGAAACCGGAAAAGTCGACGACGTGCTCGACGGCGATCTTCATCAATTTGTAAAAGCCTACCTGCTGGCGACTGCCGAGGACTGAAGTGGATTACACAAGAATCATTGTTTACATCGTGTCAATGGTCGCCCTTGCCATATTTCTCAATATCGGCGGATGGTTCCTGACCGTACGAATCATCAACAACATTGGCAGCCGACTCAAATTTCACCAGTTTGTTGGCATCAGACATCTCAAGGGGCGTAAAAGCAGTTCTCTCACGGCCATCGGGCTGCTCTCCATTGTGGGAGTGTCGTTTTCATCGTGCACGCTGACCACCGTACTGAGCGTCATGGGCGGCTTTTCAAGTGATTTAAAAACCAAAATCATCAGCACCAATGCGCACATTGTAGTGGACAACTTTGGCTCTCCCATGAACGGCATCGCCAAAAAAAACGACGCGCCAAACAGCCGCTACGGAAAGATGAAAGACTGGCGCACCCTGCTCGCCGACATCGAAAAACGCAGTGACATCCGGGCCGCCACCCCTGTGGTTCAGGGGGAAGTGATGGTCAATGCACGTACCAACAACAACGGTATGCTGCTAAAAGGCGTCGATCCCAAAAGTCATGTCAAAGTCAGCAGCGTACTGACTCGACTCGACAAAGGGAAACTCCGTTACATCGATCATCCCAACGAACTGTTCCAGCTGAGCCGGGGCCAGGCAGCGTCACCATTTTCAAAGTCGGGTCGAAAAATCGACACGCATAAAGAAGAACGCGTGCAACCAGGCGGGTCATTTATTCCCGCGCCAGTGCTCCCCGAACAGCGGGTATTGCCCACTCTCATCGTCGGTCGCGAGATGGTCAAGGCCCTGCGTCTGTATGTGGGCGAGGAAGTCAAAGTCGTATCGCCGCTGGGCGACATCGGCCCCACTGGCCCCATTCCCAAAAGCAGGCCCTTTCGCATTGGCGGCACATTCTTTTCAGGCATGTACGCCTTCGACGAACATTACGCCTACACATCGATTGAGGCCGCGCAAAAATTTCTCAACACCGGAGATGCCATCAGTGAGATTCATATCTCCATACCCGATCCGGACTCTGCCCAATTCGTGGCAAAGCAAATCTCAAAGGATCTCGACAACCGGCTGAGGGTTCGCTCCTGGCAGGAGCTGAACTCTCAACTGTTCAGCGCGCTCAAACTCGAAAAGATTGTTATGTTCATCCTGATGTCCATCGCCATTCTGGTGGCATCGTTCTCAATCATTGCCACCCTCACCATGCTGGTCCTCGAAAAAGGCCCCGAAATTTCAGTGCTGATGACTATCGGCGCGTCCAGACAGGACGTGCAGCGCATCTTCCGATTTGAGGGACTCCTTATCGGTTGCATCGGCACCGCCTCCGGACTGCTTGTTGGCTACCTGCTGTGCATGACGCTCAAGCACGTGGGACTGCCCATCCCGCCGGAAGTCTGGTATATCGACAAATTGCCCGTTGACATCTCATGGGTGGAATTTCTTTTTGTGGGTGTGACGTCTCTCATCATCACCACCATTGCCACCATCTATCCCACGCGGGTCGCGTCCGGGATTACGCCAGTGGAAGGACTTAAGTAATGACACAGGATTTACTGCTGAATATTACAAACCTGACCAAGGAATACGAACACCGCGGAAAAATCATTCCAGTCCTTAAAAAACTAGAGCTTCAGGTCAAAAAGGGGGAGATGTGCGCCATCGTTGGTGCGTCCGGTGTCGGTAAATCCACTTTCTTAAATGTGGTGGGGACTCTGGATGCACCCACTCGCGGGGAGATACGCGTCAACGGCGAGGATATTACCCGGTTGTCCGCCCACAAGCTCTCCCATTTTCGCAACCGCACCATCGGCTTTGTGTTCCAGTTTCACTACCTGCTCCCGGAATTCACCGCCCTCGAAAATGTGATGATGCCTGGCATGATTCAGCGCAACGACAAAGCGGCCCTGCGCCGGGAAGCCGAAGAGATGCTCGAAGAGGTGGGACTCTCCCATCGCCTGACCCATAAACCAGGCGAACTCTCCGGCGGCGAACAGCAACGGGTGGCCCTCGCCAGAGCGCTGGTGATGCGGCCGCCACTGCTTCTGGCGGATGAGCCAACCGGCAATCTGGACGGCAAAACCGCAGCCGGCATCCACGATTTGTTTTTTGAAATGAACAAAAAATACAACACTTCCATGCTCATGGTCACCCACAATGTGGAACTGGCCAAACGCATGCCAAGAACCCTTGAACTGAAAGAAGGCAAGGTGTTCGACGTTTCTGGCAGTGACATCCTGTAACCCTTAAAAAGGATTGCCCGCTCGTCCCATGACCGTTACCCAAAAAACATTACATGATTTGGAATGGACCGGATTTCTGGAACATGTGGCCAGCCGCGCCGCAAACGAGGAATCCGCCGCGCTCTGCCGCAAGATTCCGTTCTACCAGGAAGATGACGCCTGGCACCAGATGGCGCTGGTCAGTGAATTTGTGCGATGCATCGATGACGATGACCCACCGCCGCTGCTGCAGGCAGAGAGCGTCCAGGAAGCGCTCATTCACATGGCGTCGGATGGCGAGGTGCCAGGAGAAGTACTGATGGCGGTGGCGGTGAACCTCAAGCTGTTTGTGGCGCTGCACCGATACCTCGACAATCGCAGGGACGTCTGTCCGCTCAACGCCCACGCCGTCCTGCCCCCACACAGTGATATAGCGCCCCTGTCTCTGGCAAGACTCGCCGCGGAAATTGAATCCACGTTCGACCCCGATGGCAGCATTTCCGATGCCGCGAGTCAGGAACTGTACCGGCTTAGAAAACGGGCCACAACCCTTAGACAGAACCTGCTTGTCCGCATGGAGCAAATCGCCGAAAAACACGGAGACATCATCCGCGACAAAACCATTACCCTGCGCAACGAGCGTTACGTCATTCCGATTCGAACCGACGCCCACCACCCCATAAAAGGCATTGTTCACGGCAGTTCCAGTTCCGGCGCGACCATGTTCATCGAGCCTTCTGAGGTGGTGGAACAGGGCAATGAACTCACTCTGGCCCGGGAAGAAATTGTCCGGGAGGAAAACCGGATTCTGGCGCAGTTGCGCGCCATGGTGCGGCAGCAGCTTGC
>JAFGWT010000478.1 GCA_016937015.1 Deltaproteobacteria bacterium
AACTTATTTTGCGAAGCAAAATGAGCAATGCTCGACAAATCAATTTGCGCAAGCAAAATGGTTGAAAGAGTGAGAGGGCGGGTATCGTAACCATGCAAGAGCGTTGAAAATTAAAAAGTCGTTGGGCGGTAGAGTGACCTTTGGGCAAAGATTCGAATCAGCCCTCCATTGCACCCCCCATTTCAACTCATTGCGTCTCGACGGTGTATTCAATACAAAAAAACAACACCTTCCAACTTATTCTTCACTGTGATGTGGGTGCCTGAGTTGATTCAGGCAATTTTTTTGAGGCTTCAGAATCTCAAATTGGCGCATTGCTGTGCCGTTCGACAACAGCGAAGTGAAATAATCCAGTGAAATAATCAAATGATGCAGAACGGCGTATCCTTTTTCTAATGGAATTTCCGGCCTCGAATGCTATTTTCGCGTTCATGAAATTAAACGTGAACGAAAAACAAGGCAATCAAGCCGAATGGAAGGTAAAAACGAAATGGCGTTTGAACTTCCAAAGGACTTGCGGACATGAACGTAAGTGACGACGCAAATTCGGCATTAGTGCCAAATGGAAGGTAGAAGCGAAATGGATTTTGTTTACCTGAAGGTACATCCTTCTGAATGACAAAAATTCGGCAGACGCTGTTATCTGTGTCGTTTACAGTATTTGGAAATCAAATTGACTGACTGGGACAATGAAAGGGAAAACGGTTATGAAACTCTCAATGTCGTTCACGCTGTCTGGCGCACTGTTGCTTGTAATATCATGTGGTCACCCTAAAAAGAATGACCTGGGTGACAGTGCTGTCGATTCCTCAACCAGGATGGATACCAGCCCTTTTGCTGTCGACACGCATTCTGGTCCGGTAATCAGTGACAGTCAAAGCGATATGGGAACAGATACAGGGGACAGTGCCACGGCGGTGGATACTGCCTTCGATACCGGCTCGACCATCCTGGATTCAACGGATACAGAAGATTCGATTATCTGCGTTACAGGCAAACGCTCCTGTGCCGGCGATATGGTGCGGCTGTGCGAAGGGGGGGTTTGGGTGGATTGGAATGACTGCACCATCAGTGGCCGAATCTGCACGGTCATTGAAGGACTTCACCAATGTGTGGACACTCTGCGTGATGATACTGTTTCAGGCTCAGATTCAGGTACGCTCCACGACACAGAAACTGTTGAAATGACAGACACGGATTTGATTAACAATCATGCAACAGATTCCACAGAAGATACCGCGACGGAAACCGGTAGTGAACCGGACGTCGATTCTGACACAAATAGCGACACTGTAACGCCGGCTTGCGTGAATTTTCCATGGTCTGTTCAAACACGCCCAGTCAATATGCTGATTCTTCTGGATCGATCAAACTCAATGAAAAAGTACCCAATTGAAGGCACCGATGTGACTCATGCGGAAATCATGAGAGATAGCATCGGCGCCATTGTGGAAAAATTCACTTCAAGCGGCAGCATCAACTTTGCTCTCAATGCATTCCCTTCACCGGTGTTGTGCGATTCGGAGTATCACAATCCAGAACTGATTCTTGAATCCGAAATTCTCTGCGAAGCGGCCAGTCAGTTTACCGATTCAGCGTCTCCTTATAGCGATCCGCTGGTGCCATTTGCGGAGAGCATCACTATGGATACCGTTGATGCCGTCAACCAGGTGCTGTCCGAAGTGGGCAACTGCGGCGGCACGCCGATGACCAAATCGCTGCAATGGGCCAAAGTCTATCTGGAATCCCTTAATCTCAAAGATGATACCTATGTGTTGCTGGCAACAGACGGCGCACCGGGGTGTAACTTTGATTTGGATTATGCCACTTGCGAATCCGCATCGGTCGGAATAACGCCCCAGGCGCCCGAAATGTGTTTAGACGCAGATAATTCAGCCCATGCAGTATATGATCTGGCGCAGGCTGGGTTTAAAACCTTTGTACTCGGTGTGGGCCAGGACGTGGCCGCATTCTCTGACGTGTTGGATGTCATCGCCTACTGGGGCATCAATGAAACCGATGACTCCCTCGATTTCTCCCAGGTACCAGATCCGCCCATGGGGGGCAACTGGTATTACCCGGCAGCGGATTCGGAGACCATTACTGCGGCGCTCGCAGATGTGTCCAGCAAAGCCATCAGCTGTGAGTTCGACGTCACCTGGCGGGATGTCCCCGCAATCGACCCCGAAACCGGGACCGAAGTTGCCCAATCCTGCGCGACAACCCGTATTTTCGGTCACCCGTCCGATGGTGGAAACAAAATTGAAATCACGTATATGGAAAGCTGCGTTGATGAAAATCCAAATGCGGGCGACCAAAGAACGCAGCTGGGATGGACCTGGCCAGCGTTTGAAGGAAAACCTTGGACAGCGGTGGAAGCAACAGCGGACGACACATCAACATGTACCCGGGTAAAACTGTGTCACAACGCCTGCAACATGCTTCAAAATGAATGGCGCAATGTTTCCGCATCGTTCGGCTGCGCGCCTCAACGAGTGACGGACTAAAGCAAACGCGTCAATCCAGCGTTCGAGATTGTCTGCAGGAAAAATAAATATCGGAAGGTATCGAGAGGCCGAAGGGATGTTGTTAATTTGATCCCAGAGAAGAAACCCTGTTTTTCGCACGGCTGGCAGTCCGCCTGGGTTTATGTTTGAATTCATCGTGCCCACGAAAACGGCATTCACACATGTAAAGGCGTGTCAGAATTTATCATTGGTGATCTCCTTTTTCAAATTGATTTAATGCATTCTTTAACGAAAGACTTAAAAGAGCGCCCACGCTGTTTGTGAATTCGAGCGTGGCGATGGCCTGTTGTTCGAGATGCATAAATTTCGATGCATCGTATTAAACCTGTGTTACAGATCATATCGATTTACCTTTTTATCGGCCACGTGCATCAGGAGGCAGTGGATGGAGACAAAACAGTTTGGTGGCATGATTTACGGCGCGGGGCATTCCGGCGAGTCGTGCGTGATTACCGTCACCTCCGGTGGTCTGGACCTGACACTGGATGGTAACGCCGCCGGTCGGATTTCCTGGGCCGCCGTGAAAATCACCGCCACTGGCACCAACGACAAATATCTTCGGTTTGACACCACTGCTGTGGGGGACGATCTGAATGTGTGGACCGGGGACAAAACGATTATAGACGCAATTCGCAGCACTGGCGCCCCCATGCAGGTATTGTCACAACTGGACAGTGTGGGCGCCTACCGTACCCGCCGCGCATTTGGGCGCAACGCGTTTTTGGCGGCGTTTTTGGGCGTCATTGGGCTTGGGATTCTGG
>JAFGWT010000479.1 GCA_016937015.1 Deltaproteobacteria bacterium
ACCGGGGCGCTCTGGAACGCCGGATGCAGCGCGGAACGGTTGCGGTTCAGATTGAAAATGGAGAGGTGCGCATTCTGCACGATTGTGCGGTAAACGGAAATTATCAGTATCGCGGATTTACCCGTAAGCTGGAAACCCACGTGCTCACCACCGATAATGAACTGAACGCCAATTTTGCCATGGGGGCCGCCCGGCTTGGCGCCACATTAAAACAGCATGGCAGACTGTATGTGTCCCTGTCGCTGGTGGGGCAGTGGGAAAACGACCAACAGGATGACGATGACATTTTTCAGCGGCCTGGATGCACTGGCGCCACCCATGTGATTGAGTCGGCTTCAGTGGGCGCCTTCCGGTTTTATTCGGGGGAAGGTCAAGGGACCGGGGCTGGCGCAGCACTGGGCAGCATGGCAGCGGCGGGTGGCAGTAGAATAAAAACGGCGCAGTTTTCGAAAAGCGATGGGGATTTCGACGGCTGCGACAGCGCCACATCGGTCGACCGGATCTCCCCCGAAGGCTGTTCCGCCCTGGTGCGGCTGCAACTGCGACAGATCGGTCGTTCTTTGGCGCAACCCGCGATAGCCGTTTACGATTTAGGGGAACAACCGTTTTTGTTTTCTGATGTGGTCCAAATGAATGAAGGTCCCCTGGACGTTGTGTACAGGTGGCAACAGGGGCCGTATCCGGAATCGCTATGTGAACAGCTGCCCAAACCCAGTGTCACGCCGATATTTACCGCCCTGGCCGAATACTGTCGGATACACCGGGAGAATCGG
This sequence comes from Deltaproteobacteria bacterium, assembly GCA_016937015.1. Lineage (GTDB taxonomy): Bacteria > Myxococcota_A > Polyangia > JAAYKL01 > JAAYKL01 > JAFGXQ01. Next base: position 774 of record JAFGWT010000479.1, read on the forward strand.
GCAGAAGTGATACTCGAAAACGGCGCAGTGGAAGTACGGGCCGACTGGCGACGATATGATTTGCCACCGCAAAATCCCTTTGAACAGGCGTTTTCGACGTACGACAGAATACGCAAATCCATCGTGAGGTTACCGCAGCCCCAACAGGAGGCCTGCCAGCACCTCCTGCTCCAGATAATTGCCGAATATCACTGGCACGTTTCACAGGAGGATACCTTACAGCCAAAGCTGGCGGCCCTGTCCGAGATTCTTTCACCTCTGCAGGAACAGGTGTCTTTGCCCCTTCGGACGACGGCGTCATGGTGGGCAGCCCATCTGCTGCTCGTGGCGGGGCTGGCCGATTATTCCAATTCTCTAACGCGGTTCACCCCCATGCAGTTTGCCACGCCCTGGCATGCGCTGTTGGCCACTCAATTGAGTACCCATGAAATCAATCGCGTGTATCCCGAAGTGCTTGAATCATTGTTGCCCTGCGACCCGTTGCGGGTCGATATGCTGTACAAGTACGCGGGAGCGCTGCTGGCGGTGGGGGATATGGAAGGCAGTCTGAAATACGAAATAGAGGCGGAGCGCGCTGCACAGGCCAACGGACAGTGGCATTTTCCGGGAGCGAACGTGTTGCAGCAGGCGCAGTTTTTGGGACTGGAGGCCGAAACTGAACAGTATCTGAATGATTATCCCTGGGTCCTTGGCGATTTTCTGTGGTCGCGGGCCACCAACTGTTTCATTCACGAGGATTACCTTTGCGTACGCCAGTCGCTATACGAAATACTGGAAAAAGCGACCAACTCTCCGGTGCGCCCCATGGCTTACCGGGCCATTGTTGAGCTGGAGTTTGCCATGGGAAATCGGAAGGCAGCGTTTCAGCTGAAAATGGATGAACCGCGCTGGACGGTACAGTCCGAATGGGGACAGTCGTTAATACAGGTACCCCAATGCGGGGTGGCGAAGAGCGAAATAGAAAAGGTGATTCAGACTGTCACCAGCGGTCAGTCTCAAAAGGTGAATCTCACACGGGAAAATTACGAGTTGGTGGGGCGAAACGTGGGCCAATGGCAAACACTGCTGTCCATTGGCCGTGTGCTTAGGGAATGTCGCTTTTTATGTGACAATGTGGCATCGGGCTGGATGACGATTGCCCGCAGCGACAACACCCGCAACAAAGTTCAGATAGCCACGTCCGCAAATCTGACCCCCATGTCTGAATGTGTGGACGCCGGGCTGAATCAGGCCTTTGCGCAAAAGCCATTTCATTTCAACGTTAAAATTGTGGTGCCGCTCTCCCCTGCCTGGCATATTGATGCGGCAACGGGCTGGTCCCGTATTACGAAGTTGCAACTGGCCTGCGACGCGGGCGAAATAGAGGGATGCTATCAGTTGGGTCTGTTTTTAAAAGCGGATGTGACTAATGTGAAAAGGAATACCCAACGTGCGAAGCATTACTTCAAACGCAGCTGCGACGCCGGTTATCCCCTGGCCTGTGAGCAGCTGTCGCCTTATCCCGATGAATAGTGTTCAATAATATCAGTTTCTATTGGAATTCATTGCGGCATGCAATATCGGCGTGTAAAAAACAATTATGACTTTTTCATGCCCCAACCACGAGGCCGCCGAACAGAAATGTACACTCCTCAACACCCTTTGTGTGCCCGGACGGCCAGGGTGCGTGCTGGAAGGCAAAGCCACATTTGCCGAAGACATTGACACCCGCATCAGACAGGCCGAGGAAATCGCCAGCACCGGCAGACGTCGACAGCCGCGTCCGAAACGTTAAATACGGAATTCCGGTACGAAGACAAAATCTAAATAAGGGAGCATCAATTCAGTACTATTTGAGTATACCTATTGAAAATAGCGTCATTCCCTCGAAGTACTCATGATTCTACACAAGTTTTTGTTGACATATATCTGCGTGATATAGCCATGATTCGTCGTTCCCGCGCAGGAGACTGTCGATAAACGCGTTTAACGCAAGTGCATTCGGCGACATCATCACGTCGTCCCCGCGAAGGCGGGGACCC
>JAFGWT010000480.1 GCA_016937015.1 Deltaproteobacteria bacterium
CGACGAATCATGGCTATATCACGCAGATATATGTCAACAAAAACTTGTGTAGAATCTTGAGGCGCAGGCGGGAATCCAGAAAGAATGGAAAATCCCTGTGGCTCTGGCCTTCTGCCTTCGAGGCTGTCGCGAAAGTGCATAGCAGGTCTATCAGTGCCGTCATTCCCAACTTTATTGGGAATCCAGACTGTGCATTTACTGGGTCCCCGCCTACGCAGGGACGACGTTTTCTGATTTTCAGGGATCGAAAACAGTCTTTCGCGACATCCTCCTTTGCAGGGGTGACGTTGTTTTCTGCTTTAATGGGGGGATGCAGACATCATCTGCACTCAATGCACAATCACCAGGAATCATGACAACCATTTTATACATCACCTTCAGTAAACGGACACCGGCAGAGTATTATCGGGATGCCTCAGTGATTTACCGGTGTTTTCAGCCCTGTGAATACTGGCGAACCTCGGGATATCAGTGTTTTGTGATGCACCACGATGACGCGGCGTTGCGGCTTGTGGATGCGGATGTGGTGGTGTTTCACCGTCCAAGAACAACCGAATCGTTTCGCGTGCTGCGTGCCCATTATGCCAGTCGAAGGTGCATTGCGGACTACGACGATTGCCTGTTTGACAGCGCCATTCTGGACTCTCATCCCGCTCTGCTGAGTGGTACCACAAGTCTAAGGCTTTTAAAGCAGCAAACGGCGGAGTACTTCGATGCGTTTGTTCAGTTCGATACTTTCTGCGTCAGCACTGATGGCATAAAGCAATCCATCAATTCACTGCAGCCGTCCGCCACAACCTTTGTGGTCCGCAATGGCATTTCGCCGTTTTGGAAAAATCTGGGAGGGCTAAGCCCATTGACGAACGATAAAAAGGTGATCAGTTACTTTTCCGGCACTGCCAATCACAGCGCCGATTTGGCGTTGCATCTGGAAAGTATTGTGGAAGCCACCCAAAATAGGGACAACCTCGAAGTGCACGTGTATGGCAAGCTGAAACTCAACCGGCCCCTGCCAGCCGGTTGGCGCAGACTTGAGCCTGTGGCGTTTCATCTGTTGCCGCAGCTCATTCGTCAATCCTGGATATGCATCGCGCCAATCGGGGACACCCCGTTTAATCGCTGCAAATCGGCCATTAAATTCCTTGAGTCCGCCTGTTTTGGGAATCCGCTGATTACCCAGCCGCTGCCGGAGTTTGCGAGGCTGGCAAACCCGGGGCTCATTCTGTTGAATGATAATTGGAAAGCGGCGATAGACGAGTTAATGAACGATGAACACTACGCCCATGCGGCCAGTGCCGCGCGGGAACTGGCGTCACAGCATCTGGTTGCGTTTCAGATGACGGAGATGGCGCAGTGGATTTAACGTTGTTTGAACAATGGAAACTCCTGGTTTGGCTGCTCGCCAATCGGGATGAAACCGCGTCGTCGGAAATGACGTGTCTGGCAATGCATCATCTTCTTGTGGATTTAATTGGCGAAAATTATCAGCAAATCGCCTGTGAGCCACCTCCCGCGACATTGCGGTCGCATAGTTGGGATTCCGCCCTTCGAGACGCCGCGAATGGTCGTTGGGCTCCTCAGGACGGCGGCTCAGAACAAACAGATTCCGCTGTCATGAGGAGGCCGCAGGCCATCTCGAATGGCGCGGAACAGACTGGGGCAGATGCTTCCAGAATCCTTCCGGAAGCGGTAGCGTTGAATCTTTTGGTTCGTATCTATCCGGAACACATAATGATTGTCGATGCGTCATCGGGCAATGGACTACATCATGTGACCAGTGACGGGACCGTACCGGACGCATTGTCTGTCTTACTATTGCAAAATCGTATTCATGCTTTCGAGGTGTCTGATTTGGATAACATGAATCTGTTGCTTGAACGATATGGGGCACAACTGAAGCAACTGCCGTTGTTGACGCCAATAGAATTATCTGAAGACAATGCCCGACTCGGCGCAGGCAACAGCGCCATGGGCCGCAAATGGAAAAAATTCCGACGGGACCCCGTACTGTTTTTCAGGGATTTGTTTGGGAAGTGGTTGGCACGGGGCCGGTAAAAAAGGTTGTTTTGGGTATTATATCGCGACTGAATACATCGGACGCTTTGACATGCATGCACATGCATGTTATGCACCATTTATGAGAACCACAATAGAAATCACAGCAGAACAACGAAGCAAACTAATGGCGCTGGCCGCTCTTAAAAATGAAAAAGGATTTTCGAGATTTGTTCGTGAAGCAATTGATGAGTATCTGGAGTCCAGATTGTCCACTCAGGAAAAAATCGACCGAGCCTTGTTAACACGGGGCATTCTCAATGAAGAAGATGCCGATTCCTTTGGTGATGATTGTACCGCAATACGGGAGAATTGGAGATGATTATTGCCGATACGGATGTCCTCATTGATTTTTTAAAAGGTGCGGGCGCCACGGCTGACAGGATTGAATTCGAATTGAAACAGGGACTGTGCACCACTGTCATTTCGGCATTTGAACTGTGGAGCGGGGCTGTGGGGTCTTCAAAGAGAGAAACTGCGGTGAATATTCTTCTTGATGCGCTGACAATTGTTCCCTGCAAGCCGTTTGCCGCACGGGAAGCGGCAAAAATCAGATATGATTTACAAAAAGAAGGCCGAACGATTGGCATGGCTGATTCTCTAATCGCCGGCATCTGCGTTACCGAACGAAGCGTGCTGCTCACCAGAAATAAAAAACATTTTTCCAAAATCGCAGGGCTGTATCTCGGAGAGATACATTGATGCTTTTCCGATAAAGCACTGAAATAAATTGCCAACAGGAAATAAACAGAAACGCATGGACATAGAATCAAATAGGTCCTGTTCGTCATCTCCGCGCAGGCCTCATGATTCTACACAAGTATTGCTTGACTTCCTGGGCGCACCGTCATTGCCGCGCAGGCGGCAATC
>JAFGWT010000481.1 GCA_016937015.1 Deltaproteobacteria bacterium
CTCGGCTTTTTCCTTTTCCCGAGCTTCCTTTTCGGCCTGACGCGCAGCTTCCCGTTCCGCCCTGGCCTCTTCCTTTGCCAGGCGCTTTGCTTCCCGTTCCGCCTGTTGCCTTTCAAGACGCTCGGCTTTTTCCTTTTCCTTAGCTTCCTTCTCAGCCTGTTTCTCTGCGATTCGCGCCAAATCCGCTTCAGTTGTCAGTTTTACCTTTGGCAAAGACACATTTGCGTCATTCGCCCAATTTTCGAGGGATTGTGAACTGCTTTGGGCGCCCGCTTCACGCAGCTTCCGATACAGGTCCCTGACCGCGCGGTCAACCTGGCTTTTAAAGGCGCTGTCGTATGCATAGCTGATTGCAAAGTCATCGCCCATGTCGGCCCAATGACTCAGTTCGTATTTTCCATCCACCTCACCAAACGCCGTTTCCGCCTTGCCACCGCCAACCCGGCTTTTTAAATCTTTAAGCTGTTGCAAAAGGGCGTTGGCCGATTGTTCACGTTTCTGAATACGGGGCCAATTATTGGCGAGTACGTTCAGTTGGCCTGCGTCCAAAAGTTTTTGAGTGGCCTGTCGGTGCTTATTGTAAATCTCATCCAGCGGTGCGCCGTTATCTGTTTTGTACCATTTTTTTTGGTTTTCATTCCAGATGTAGCTGTTTGAATCACTGTCAGAGCGATACACGTACCGGGGCTGATCCGGTGTTAAACGGGCGTTTTCAGCAAACGATTTACCAAACTGTTTGACCAGCTTATTATAGAGCACAGCCGATTCACCCGCGGCGTAGTATCCCTGACCGCCAATTTGCCCCTGGTTTCGAACTTTATCGATATTATCGCCCACGCGATAAATGGCATTCACCATTTCAGCTGCGACTTTCCCGTAGGTTTCAATGGCAGCGCCAAGCACCGGCACATCTCCCAGCCCGGATAACAGCGTGGTCAAAGCGTTAAACTGTGCGCCTAAATCGCCCCCCTGCCCGTAGTTTTTGACGTCGCCAGACAATGTCCGCAACAGCTGAATGCTGTCGTAAGTGAGGTTGGCCTTAGAGGTGATGTTTTTCATTTTTTCAATCACCTTTTTCTGGCTTCCAAACACATCGACAATATGAGTGTACTTGTCGCGCGCTTCTGATTTTTTCGGATCTGTCCCGGGTATCGAATTGATGATGTCCCTGATTTTACTCATGCCTTCGTCGATATTGCCCAATATGTTGTCTGCATCGGACACACTGGACTGCACCAGTTTTAAATCCTGCGCCACCTTTTCATCCAAATCCTCCGCATGGGATTGCTCAATAAAAACAGCGCATTGTAATAAACCAAACAGTGTTATCAATGTTACTTTTCTCATGTCATTGTCCTTTTTTTACCCCTTCAGTTCCCCAAAAGGCCGTAATCCTTTTATTTGCGTGCAACATTTTCCAAAACGTCCATTGCAGTGGGAACTGAAGTGCTCATGAAAAAAAAGGGGTCTCGACACAGAATCGAAATCCGGGATTTCGGCCTTTATTTTAGGATTTGGCTCTTTTTGTTTTGGTGAATGGGCATTCAGGGTGTTAGTTTCCCCGGAATGTCTGAATCAAACGACGGCCAGCAAAGGCCAAAAGAAAAATTTTATTCATCGAAGCCCCAGGTGGGCGAGTTCGATGTTGTGATTATTGGCTCCGGCGCCAGCGCCCTCACATCGGGGGCCATGCTTTCGAAAGCGGGTAAGCGGGTGCTGCTTTTGGAACAGCACTTTGCACCAGGGGGGTACACTCATATGTTTCGGCGAAAAAACTATGAGTGGGACGTGGGGCTGCATTATCTCGGCAAAGCGGTTGAGACATCCCCATGGTATCACCAGCTCACCGCGCTCACCGACAACCGAATCGTCCTTGAACCTTTCGACACGTACACCGATGAGTTGCATTTCCCAGACTTTCATATTCGCATGCCCCACCGCTACGACGACTACTACCGGATACTCGCAGATGCATTCCCCGATGAAGCAGCGGGCATTAAGGAATATTTCGAAGAAATAAAGAGGGCGCGGCGAAGCCTGCAATTCTTTTACGGCATGAACCTTTTGCCTGAAGGATTGACCCGCCTAGCGCGCAACACTGTTGGCAGGAAAGCCGCTGACTATGCCCTCTCCACCACCGAAGAGGTGATGTGTCGCCATTTAAAAAGTGACAGGCTCAAAGCGGTGCTGGACGCGCAATGGGGCAACATCGGCGCCCCCCGACAGCATTGTTCGTTCATGATTCATTCCGCCATGCTTGGGAACTTTTTGGAAGGCGGTGCGGAATATCCAGTGGGAGGCAGCGAAATTTTCGCCCGTGAGCTGGGCCGGGTCATTACTGACAACGGCGGTTACATCCGAACCAAAGCCCGCGTGGCCGGTCTGATCGCAGAAGGAAGACGCGTTGCGGGCGTCAAACTCGACTCAGGCGAAGACATTCCGTGCAGGACCGTTATTTCAGGCATTGGCGTCTTCAACACCTATCTGAAATTACTTCGAAATGTCTCCGGGTGCGAATCGGCAGTCAGCGAGGCGGCGGGGCTGCGCTCCGGATACGAGTACATCAACCTCTTTATGGGGTTCAAACAGTCGCCGGCAGATTTTGGATTGGGCCAGGGGAACTGCTGGATTCATCCCCAATGGGATACGGTTAATGATGCCCCCACCTGGAATGTCGAAAACATCGAAAAGAACCCCAATCCACGCTCAATGTTTTTCAGCTCGTCCAGCTTGCGGGATCCATCCCTTCAGAACCGTTCTCACAATGGATTCAATGGTCAAATCGTATCCGCAGTGGATTTCGGCAGCTTCTCCAGGTGGGAAAATTCGACCTGGAAGCACCGCGAAACCCAATACTATGATTTAAAAGATGCCATCACCGAACGGCTGATGACCATCCTGGATAATAAATATCCCGGAATTAAGCAGTCTCTTGATTACGCCGAGCTGGGTACCACGCTGACGTACGACCATTTTTGCAGCAGTTATCGCGGCATTCCCTACGGTCTTTCATCCACGCCTGAACGGTTCAAGACCCGTTTGTCCAGGCCAACGACCCCGTTGAAAAATCTCTATCTGTGTGGTCAGGACATGGTCATGCCCGGCGTTCCCGCCGCCGTGGGTTCGGCCAATCTCTGCTGCGCTCTGATTCTGCGCAAAAATATTGGCGGCTACTGGACCAAAAAGGGTCGGCGCATGAACGGCTTTTAACAAGGTCAGAAAGTCGATTTTGTTTGTAATCAAATTCTCTTTGCGGTTTTGTATCGCCCAAATCGGGAGCAAATATGCGATATGCCACAGAAGTCATTTTTATCACCGTTTTCTGTTTGAGCTGCAGCAGCGCTAAACCGGCGCTCACCACACCTGAACACCTCAACCTCGACGCCTTTATGGGGACATGGCATGAGGTGGCGCGTCTGCCGCTGAACTTCGAAAACAACTGCGTGGCCACCAGTTTTCTGTTTCGCAGAAAAGCCCCGGACGCCATTCGTGTCGAGAGTTTCTGCTGGTATAAACATATCAACGGCCCCATGCGCAAAGGCGTTTCCAACGGTTATGTCAAAGATATGAAATATCCAGGGGAGTTAATGGTTCATTTCATGGGACCCATATCCTACCCCTACAATGTTTTTTATGTTGCGCCCGATTATAAATTCGCGATGCTGGGCAGCCCCGACCGAAGGTTTTTGTGGATTTTGTCCCGAACATTGTCACCTTCAAAAACAGAAATTGAACATCTGATTAAACTGGCCAAAGCCAACGGCTTCGATGATTCGAATTTTATCTACCCGCAGGAGTCCCCCTATGCGCCCCAATAGCCCGTGCAGCCGGCACATTTTGCCAACGGTTCTTGTAATGGGCCTGCTGATGAGCACCGGTTGCCGCCTGGTGACCAACTCCCGGATAGGCATGCAAGTAAAGGTGAGCAAATATTTCGACGAGGAGGGACGCACCTACCCTAAACTCGACGACAACATTTTTAAAATGAAAATGCGTCTCAGCGGCGTATTGACGCCTCAAAAATTTGTAAAGGAGATAGGCATCTGGGTGTTTTTGCTTGAGCCCCACGACCCAGGCAAAACGCCGATTCTTTTTTTGCATGGACACTGGACCGGGCCGCCGGTTTTTCGCGAAATGCTCGAATCAATCGACACCGACAAATATGAGCCCTGGCTGGTGTTTTATCCATCCGGTTTGGATATTCGGGAAACCACCCGCTTCCTTCAGCTGAATCTTGCGAGATTAAGCAAATACTACAATCAGGATGAGATATACATTATCGCCTACAGTATGGGCGGTGTCCTGGCCAGAGAAACCATTGTATCGATGAAGCCGGCGTTTGAGATGCCCCGAATACCCCTCTTTATTGGTATCGCCAACCCCTGGGGGGGGTCCATTCCAACCACTGCCGGCGCCAACGTGGCCATCACCGCCAATCCGGATTCCAATTTTTCCTATGGTGCGGAGGCGTGGAAACAGGTGCACAACACTGCGCCTTTCGTGAAGCATATGTTCGACAGGAAAATGCCAAAGGAAACAGAGTTTCACATGATTTACAGTGTTGGCGGCGAGGATCCCGATTTGCCCGGCCGGGACGACGGCATGCTTCATGAGGGCAGCCTGGGCCGCCCCGAAGCGCTGGCAGAAGCCAAATCTGTGACGATTTTCGAAAAGCCCACTCATGCGTCCATAATCTCCCACTATCTGGCCATTCAACGCACTCTCGAGATTCTGGCCGATTTTGAGGCGAGGAAACAGCAATCTTCCCCCCAGCCCCCCTGAAAAGGGGGCGTCAGCCCGGAATTCCCCCTTCAGAAGGGCGCCATTGACAGTGTCGTACTGATTCAGGCTGTTTGCAACACCGCGCCAACAACCGGCTAAAGAAAGAGAAAAAGAGCAATAAGCGGGGTACGACCCCGATCGTCCCGCGAAGATATATCGTCATGCCCGCTAAGATATATCGTCATGCCCGCGAAGGCCTCATGATTCTACACAAGTATTGCTTGACTTCCTGGGCGCACCGTCATTGCCGCGCAGGC
>JAFGWT010000482.1 GCA_016937015.1 Deltaproteobacteria bacterium
CCAGCTTTAAACAACTGGATTGCCGCCTGCGCGGCAATGACGGTGCGCCCAGGAAGTCAAGCAATACTTGTGTAGAATCATGAGGCCAGCGCGGAGATGACGACCCGTGGATCGTTAATTCCATGTCAATTTGTTTCTGTTTATTTCACGCGTTCCTATTTGACGCGTTCAACGAAACGGCCGTCACGGGTGTCGACTTTAATTTTTACGCCGGATTCCAGATATGGGGGCACCTGAACCACCAGGCCGGTTTCGAGCGTGGCGGGCTTGAGCTGTGCCTGAGCCGTGGCGCCTTTGAGATTGGGTGTGGTTTCCACCACTTCGAGCTCCACGGTGTTGGGTAGTTCAATGCTGACCACCTCACCGTTGTAAAGCATCGAGCGCATTTTCATGCCGTCCAGCATGTATCCGGCCAAATCGCCGACGACTTCGTCAGAAAGCGAAAACTGGTCGTAGCTTTCTTCGTCCATAAAATGGTATTCGGCGCCATCGCTGTACAGATACTGGATTTCCCGTTTTTCGCAATCCGCCTCTGCCAGCATTTCACCGCCGCGCCAGCTCTTTTTCAGTACAGCGCCCGTAATCAGATTTTTGATTTTTGCTTTGGTCAGGGTACTGGCGCCCCGAGCCGATGGCGACTGAAACGATACCTCTGTCACCAGCCATGGCGCGCCGTCCAGCTCCAGAATATATCCCCGTTTTAAATTGCTTGAATTCACCATGTCGATCCCTTTTTGTCGATAGATGCCAGTCGCATCCGGGTCCAGCGGGCATTGTACTGCCAAATCGGGCCAGTTGTCGAACGATGCCTGTTGCATCTGCCCATAGCATCCGGGCCCCTTTGGCAATGTATTGCCCAAAATCGGCGCCAATGTCAATCATGACGGGGAGATTGCTGCTAGAGAGGACGGTGGAGGGGCAATTCCAGGTGGAAGGTGGTGCCTTTGCCCTCCTCGCTTTCGAACCAGATGCGCCCGTCGAGCAGGGTGACAATTTTTTTGGTGATGGCCATCCCCAGACCGGTGGAATGCTCCTGCTGGGTGCCTTTTCGGGCAGAGGGGGTAAATTCGGAAAAAATGCTGTCTTTGAGACTGTCCGGAATGCCAATGCCGGTGTCTGCCACTGAAATGCGTGCATTTTCACCGACTTTCTGGACGCACACGTCAATGTGTCCCCCTTCTTCGGTAAATTTGATGGCGTTGGACAGTACATTATCCACGGCGCGGGAAAAATGCAGTTTGTTAATGGATACAAACAGTTCGTCGACAGTGGCGCCAAACTCCAGCGTGATTTGCTTGCGTCCCGCATGCAGCTTGTACGCCTCCACCACGGCCGCAATAAACGGTACCGCGTTGGTGGTTTCAAAGGTAAGCTTTCGCGCGTCTTCTCTGAGGGTTGAGAATGTGAGCAGCTCCTCAATCTGTGCCAGTGCTCGCTGACATGAGTCATTGGCCATGCCAAAATATTTGTTGGCGTGATCCGCATTCCCCCCCTGCAGAAATCGCTGGGCCATCTCAATGCAGTTCATGGCGGCGCCAATAGGGTTGCGAAGATCGTGGGCCACCACGCCAAGTATGCGGTTTTTTTCTTCAATGCTGGATTTGAACCGGGTGATGGCGCCGTCCTTGGTGTGACCGTATTCGGAGAGAATTTTAAGAACGAACGGCAGCGTCACCAGCATAATGAAGGGTGCCAGGCTCAGGCTGGCGGCTTCTGAATACTGCGGGTTCACGCTGAGGAGCTGAAGGTATTTGAGAAGATGAATGATCGCCAGGCACGCATATATGAGAATGACAAGTGCAATCACATATCCGGCACGGGCGGTGTAGGCGGCGAAAGCGACTGCCAGAAAGTACCATACAGAAATGTTCAGGGTGAGTTCACCGTTGTTAAAAATGGAATTGGCCGACGCAAAAAGCACCACCGTGGCGGCAAACAGAAATGTGGGCAGCTCGGGCGACCGCGTATAGCGCAGCGCAAACATCGAAAGCAGCAGCAGTGGATACATGGCGAAATTGATGTACGAAAACAGGCGAATCCTGTACTCGAACAAAATTGGAATAAACGCTATTGCCACCAGATAGAATGCCGCCATGAAATTGAAAATCAGACGGATTTTGGCTTCCTCGTAACAGTCGTCCGCCCGTGCGAGGTGGTGGCCAACGAAAAAATTACGAAGTTTCTCAACCGGTTGATACTGCATAGGAATACCGCCCATGGTGAAAATGAGTTGCCGTTCAGCTTGATAAAAGACGCTCTGATAATATCAAAAAAATTCTGCCATAACAGAATAAAAAAGTAAAAAATTCAACCTGGTTAAATTTTTATCGGAAACGTATTTAACATCCAATGCATCTGTGTGGGGCGAACGGACGGATTTTGCTTCACACAAGCGGTGGGCACTGCTAGTTTACACTCCTGATTTTATCAGGCGGTTTCTCCATTGAGCCACGTATGAGACGCGTGTGAGGAGCGTTTAATGACGTATCGAGTGACATCGTACAACCTGGAAAATATGCGACAGCTGTTTCGCAATAACCGGTTTATTGACGAAAAACTGCAACAGGGCGCCGCGGCGGCCCGGACCCTCGGAAAAACCATGCCCCATATTGCCGGGATTGTGGAGGCCAGTGATCGGCTGGGCGACCATGATTTTTTTATTGGTCGGCCTGATTTGGCGCCGCTGAACTTAAAAGTGGCCAAAAGCGCGCATCGTCGCGGCCGTCAGGATTTGGTGTTTTATTACCGCGCACCGTTCGAAGTCGTATCCATTGACGAGCAATACAGTTTTTACAGCGACTGGATTGAGGACATCGATAACGATACAATAAAGGAACAGCTATCCTTTGAACGCAGGCCCCTCGAGGTGGTGTTCGAGGACACCGGGACTGGCAAGCGGCTTCTGATTATTCTGGTGTCCTTCAAATCGAAGGGTGTATTTTCAACAACGGATATTTATCAGTATGAGTATCTGGCCCTGGCCAATCGCAAAAAACTGTACGGGCAGGCAAAAAAGGTACGGGAGCGGGTGGACAGCCTGCTGCGGGAAAATCCCGACCTGTCTCTTATTGTGATGGGCGATTTCAATGATGAGCCTGGACTGGATCATTTCGAAAAAATACTGGGCGCCAGCGCGGTGGAAACCGTGACCGGGGATGTGCACTATCCGGGACGCATTCTACATAACACCCTGTGGCACTATATGGAATCGGGGCGCCAGAAGGAATTGTGGACCACAGAGTATCCGGACCGTATTGTCTCCAATTTCAGCATGCACCGCGCATGGCTGGATCATATCTTTGTTTCTCCCGGAATGTTAAATAATAAAGGGGACTTTCGCTATGTTATCAATTCCGGGACCATCGCCGAGAAGAACGATGGCGCCAAGCTGGCGTCGGACCATTTTCCCATCTTTTGTGACATTGAAGTATCTTAATTGATACTTTTTATTCCGGTTTACCTAGCGTCTCCAATCCCTTTTTAAATCAGCTTGCATGACCCATTTCCCGAAATGTGTACTGGAAAAGCCTCACGTTTGTGCAGGCGAATATCATTTTGCAAGCCGGTTGTTTCGGAACTGGATTTTCAATGCAGTTGAAATTGCAGTGGTGTTGTGCTCAAATGGGGAATCATGTTTCTGTGAGAACTTTTTAAAAAGTGCCGATTTAAAAGGAGAGTCCTGTGACAAAAGAACTTTTTTATCTGTTATCTGCGATATGGCTTCTGGCAGGTGCGACTGCCTGGGCAGCTGACGACGGGGGTGACAACGAAATCGATGATGAACGCGACAATGCCGGCAGCGATGCAGAACCGGCAAACGTATTTGGCAGCGCGGATTCAGAATTGGCGGGAGGGGCGCTGCCGGCAACGGTTTCGTTTGATGAAAATCTGATTGGCGGGCACCTGCTGGTGGGCGGCGCGGGTATGTCCGAGGACTGGGGCGACTGGTCGGACGGACCGTTGGGGGATGTGGAATTCAGAGCGCGATTGGCGGGAGGACTTGGGGTCTTTTATCAGCATTTCTTCTCGCCTGTGGTCGCTCTCAATGCCGGCCTGGATTTTGTTGGAAAAGGGTACAAAACGGAATATGAAACGACCGACATAAAAGAAAAGGGGCGGCTGCGACACATTGAAGTACCGGTTGGAGTTCGCTTCAATATTATGAATATTCGACTGGGCCTGGATCTCGCATTCAGTTTTGCGGTGTATGGCGAGTTCTGGCGTGAATCCAATGAGGTGGTGGATATTGACGGCAACGAGGAAACGGTGGTGCGCGAAGTGCATTTCACGGACAGCGACTGGGATTCGACACGGCGATTCAACATCAATCCCAGATTTTCAGCCGGGTATGCCATTCCATTTAAAAACGTATATCTCATACCAGGCCTGTTCTGGGAATTCGAAATGCTGAACACCGCCAAGGGAGAAGACAGGGAGAATGCGGACGTGACGTTTCGTCTGATCAATCTGATGGTCACAGCGGCCGTTGCATTTCGCCTTTAAAGGCTTTGCGCCAACATCTGTCGATGTGACCGACGCCCTTGCCTTAAGGCCCGCCGGCTGGTTGTGCCCTATTTCGGCGCAGTGAGATACCAGGTGTAATTTTCCGGCTCAGTGGTGCCAGGTTCATTTTCTCGCATCAGTGTGGATTCCCAGCTGGTCAGCAGTTCATCCAGCTGACCAGCGAGGGTGGGGTTCATCTCAATGACATTTTTAGACGCCAGTTCCGGCTGCGTCATATAGAACAGATATGCGTTTTGGGCGGAGGTGCGCAGATACTTCCAATTTCCCACGCGAATGGCGCTTTGTTTGCTGAAACGCCAGAAAAGCGGCCGTTCGCCAAGATAGGTCTCATCATGCAGAATGGCGGGCATCAAATCAATACCGTCCAGTTGTGCCAGAATATCTGGGGACACTCCTGCAATTTTAAGGGCAGTGTAGACAGCGTCCAGACTGCTGACCGGTTCGTCAATAATTTTGCCTGCCGGGACCCCTCCTGGCCAATGAATCAGGAAGGGAATGTGAACGCCACCTTCGGTAATCATGCCCTTTTCCCCGTTCATCGGTGTGTTCATGGATCCATTCCAGATGCCGCTGTCATCGGTGATGGGCACATCGTCCATATCAATGCCCAAAGGGGCGCCATTGTCGCTCATGTATACAATCAGGGTATTGTCGTAAATGCCTTCGTCTTTCAGCGTTTCCACAATCTGCGCCACTCCGTCGTCTATCGCGGCTATCATGGCCAATGCGTATCTGCGTCGTTCCGGCATGTCGGAAGGAAACCGGGCGAGATGGTCCGCGGTGGCTTCCAGCGGCACATGAGGGGCATATGGCGCCACATACAAAAAGAACGGTTCGTCGCTGTTGCTTTTGATAAACGTTGCGGCCGCCTGACTGACCAGGGAAACCCGTTCCCTGGTGGCTTTTACCATGCGGACGGGAAATGAGACGCCGCTGTCCGGATCAAAATTGGCGACAAAGCTATCGGTGTACCCGGCAAAGCAATCGTCAAATCCCCGGGAGGATGGCCAATAGCGCTGGCGCAGTTCATTCAGTTGATTCTTATCCGCGGCAATTTCCTCTGTGACGTTCGCCGCATACCAGTCATCACAGTTTGCCGTGACATCCAGATGCCATTTACCCACCATGCCGGTGCGATAGCCCACCTGCCTGAAATACTGCGCCACGGTGGGGATACCTTCCGGCAAAGGGCCAAACTCATTGCGATCGTAACCGTATCTTTGTTGATACATTCCCGTCATTAACGCCGCTCTTGAAGGGGAGCACTGGGGGGCGGTGACATAGCCGTTGGTCATGCGAACGCCAGTGGTGGCAAGCGAATCGATGACCGGGGTGCGAATGTCGTCGGTTGCATTGTGATAGCCCACATCGGCATATCCCTGGTCATCCGCAAAAATGATCACAATATTGGGTGAAGAGCTGCCACCCCCGTCGTGTTCGACCACTGGCTCAAGTTTTTCGCCGCACCCTGAAACAGACAAAATGAACGACAGGCCCGTCAGCAGGCAGGTGACTGTCGCAGTCAATCCCGAAACAACATCTGTGAAGTAGTCACGCATAATTCATCCATTGACGAAATTATAGAAAAATTCAAGACCAAAATTTTCATTCCTGAGTCAGTGGCCAATAGTCTGTCCAACAATGTCAGTCGTCGAGTTCGTCAGAGAGATAGTTCAGGATAACTTCGTCGAGGGATTTGTCACTGATGAGAGAATCGCCAAATGCGCCATGGGCATCCGGGGTATCAAAAATGGAAATGCCCTGAGACGTGGCCGGAACGCTATCCGGCGCCGCATGGCGGGGGGTCATGGATGCGGGAGCCACTGCGGCCACATGATCGCTGGCAGCGGCTGGGGGTACTGATTTTTTCCCACCCTGAACAGTGAACCCGCTTTTGGGACCCGGTTTGACAGGGCTGGTTTTAACACCTGCGGAGTGATCCAGTGCGTGGCCCAGGATTTTTTCCGCTATTTCATCGTGCTGGCCATCCCTGAGTTCAACAAACATGGACTTGTGCTGGTCCTTCATCAGCTGACGGACGGTGTCGTTCCAGTTTTCGTTGCCCAGATGCTCGTCATAGGAAGTTTTCTTGGACGACAGAATCGTGCCTTCGGTGAAAAGATGGGTAATCACATGCGGATGATCAACGCCGGAATCCTCTGTCTGGATGTGAAACAGATGTCCCCCATGTCGAACGTTTGTATTGTAACCCAGAAGTGGTGAATTTGTTTTTTCTTTTCCCATGACAAATAAAAGTGCCAGTATATTAGCACACAATATTGGCAAAGCCTAGATTATCTCGCCTCCTGCAGTGTAAAAAATTGTTCCAGACGGGTACCAAAGGCCGGTCGCTGCGCGGCACTGAAACGGAGCGCCGCAATAGAGACATCCCGGCTTTGCCTGGATTCGCCCGCAATGGTTTTCATCAGGCCGTTGCTTCGAATCAGAATATCGCCTTCGGAATCGTCAATGGCAGCAGCTGTCTGCACCCCCATGCGTATCAGTGACGCGGCGACCGCGCTGGCGGGACCTTTGGCCAGGAATAGCCAGTTGTCCTTTTGACAGATGGCCATCACGTTGCCGGGCAGGCGCCTTTCTTCCCCATTGCGAATCAGCCACGCCCCCTGGATGGCTTCTGTGGTCTGAATATGGCCTTCGGACCAGGGACCAATCCGGAGCCGGTCTGCCGCGTCGAGATACAGGGTGGCCTCATCCGTTTTCAGCGACGCCACCACGGTGCCATCGGTCATCTGCCCGCGGGTGGAAGACCATTTGCCCAACAGCACTTCGACCACCATGCCCAAATCTTCGGGCAGCGGTACCGTGTCCCCAGGGTCGGTTCCGTCCGCCGCCGCAACTGGTACAGCACCAGGCAGCAGGGTGGGTCGCACGGCAACCGTGTCAATGGCAACAAGTGCCACGTCAGCCTCGGTTTTGCGGAAAATCGATGGTAAAAATGCCGGTGCGGGCTGGGTGATATGGTCGGACTGCCAGTCTTCCCCTGGAGGTGTCGTCTGGCGCAGCGTCATATAAAAGAAGTCCTTGGGGGCCCCATGAACGTATCGGTCAGGCCAAAACCGAATATCCCGAATCAGTCTTCGATATTCGAATTTCGGTACCGTATCTTCACCGCGCCAGGTCATCTGAAATGCCACAAACGAGGTGTGAAACGGGTTCATGTCGAGATGAATCCCATAGGTGCATTCGGCGGCGCGCATGGCCACCCCAAGGGTATCCGCAGTGAGATCATCCCCCCAGGCGTAGACCAGCAGTCCATCATCGCGGATACACAATCCGGAGCGAATGGTATTCATCTGGCTAATATCGCTGCCAAGGGTGAATCCCCACAGGTAACGCTTTTTGGGATTGATAACGCCGTTTTCGAGGAGTGGGTCCATGTTCTGCCGAAAGGATACCATGCTGTCGGGAATGGGGGCGCCTTTGGGCCAGGAGCCCAGCGCCGTGCGGCCCTGACTGTCTGTGGCCACGGTGGCGGCCTCGTCTTTGGGGGGCAACAAGACCGCGCGATCTGCCATCATGCCGTATTCACCGTGGATGGTTTTAAATGCGCCGTTGAACACCAGCGCGATATTTTCGACGGTTTCCCTGTCGCGGGGCAGCTGGCCAGTCCCCACCTCTCCGGTGGTGGAAATGGGATCTTCATGGCCCCCCACCATGTGCAGTTGCAGCTGCCGGGTATCAATGGCGTACAGTTTCACATGGGTGTAAGGGCGCTGACGGTCGCTGCGAATGTAAGTTTTATAAATGGAGGGCGGTGCATTGGGCAGCGCCTTCATGAAATCCGGTTCCGCCGGAACCCATTCCCCTTCACCCTGCTGCTGCTTTGCGAAAACAGGCGGCTTCAGGGGTCTGGGCGGCCAGACCAATTGGTCATAGTCTCCCACTTCAGTGCCCTCCGGCAGGCGGATGGCCACTTCCTTTGATTTGGAAATGAACGTATCGTCCGGTGCGTTCGTGGCGCTGTCACCGGCGATGGCATATTTGAACTGATTCAGCCTGTCCTTCATGGCAAAGAATCGTCCCTCAGCCCATTCAATGGGACCAGGGCCAATCCATTCGAGTTCCCGTACCGAATCCACCATCCACAGGACCGGCTTTTTGGGTAACCGCATCTCTTTGAGCACCTGGATATCTTCGCTTTGGGTGGACATCTTTGCCAGGTCCACCGTTGCGGTATGGCTGGCCTGGGTGCTGTCCATCCATTCGAGCCCCAGCATTAGCCGGTTCTGAGCCACACCAATTTCAAAATCGACCTGTCTGGCGGGGTTGTGAAATCGAATGGTGGTTTTCGAAATGCCCTTCCAGCGGCCTGTTTTCTGATAATCCGTGACCCTGGCGAGGGTGCGCTGGCCTGGGGTCCATGTATCATCCTCAGGAATGGGCGCGCCGCTGAGGTTGAATACGGTCAGCGAGCGAACCTGCCCCAGTACCCGAGTGGCGACGACGATGCGACTGCCCTGAACCCGAAACTGATAATCGTCTCCGGCGTCCGATGCGGTGAGATTGACGGGGGGAGAGACTTCGATGATGTTGCGGGGCGGGACGATTTTAATACGGGCGATATACAGATCCCGATATTTCTCGCGCGGCCGGGACGCAAGAAACGCCACCTCATGGAAATTGGTGGCGGTATGAATGCCGGCCTGGTCAAACCGCTCAATCCACTGGACGGAATCCGGTGAAATCGACAGGCCGGTGGCCTTTGTCAGTTGCTGATGAAGCGGGGCGTCATCGCAAAAATCGCTGGTGCCCATTACCACCAGTGCGGAGATGGTAACAATCGTAATGACAGCCGGCAAACGGGTTCGAATATAAGTACTGATAGATTTCATTGATTAATGAATCAAAAAACGCCGACAGCCCCAATTCCCGCGGAATGTCCCATTAACCAGGGCGCCAGAGCGGCCTTGGGCGTCTTTTTCTTTTTCCTCAAATGTTTTGGAACGTCCTTCTCGTCAATCTTCTTCCATACAACCGTGTAGGGCTCAAAGTGATAAATGCTGTCGACAATGCCTATCAGCCCCAGCAGGCCAAGCGCCCCGACGCTGATGAGGTTCGCCAGACGAAACCCATACTCAAGCTGTTCGTTTTCGCGTCTTTTTTCTTCAGAGTAGAATTCGGTCCGGGAACCGCTGCGCAGGCTTTCGTGAAGCGCAAAGGTGGTGATGCATCCGGAGAGCAGCAACAGTTCGCTGGAAAGAAAAAAGAGGCCCTTGCGGCGGTGTCCATTTTGAAACTGCCCTGCACCAAATGGCATGAGCGCCACAAGCCGGGAGTGCCACTTGACGTGTTTTCCAATATAAACGGTGGTGCGCAGCCGTTCGATTTCCTCCAGCCGCCGCTTTTCCTCCGCCTGCTTCTGTGCTTCTTCCGCGCGGGCCTCCGCCGCAGCGATTTCCGCGAGTTCAAGGGCATGCTTTTGCTTAACGGACGTGAAAAAATCCACCACATCGATGGGAAAGATCAGAGGATCCAGCGAAAAGTCCGGATCCAGATTGAGCAGCTTTAAAAACTGTTCTTCCGCGTTTTTCTGATTGGCAAGAAAAATGTAGCTGACTCCCAGATACTTGTGGGTTTCAATGAGCAGCGCTTCGTTGTCGAGTCCCTTTTCAAGTATGCCTTCAAAGCGGGATGCCGCTTCCTGATAGTCGCCGGCGTCAAAGGCGTTGCGCGCGTTGGTAAAGGAGACAACGGTGTCCTCGGCCACTGCCGGCAATGACTGAAGCAGCCCTGAAGCGCATATGAAGGATAATACGAAAAAAAACTTTTTCACGATGATTTGGTACCTCTGATACTCTGTGAAAACAACGCAGAGGGTGTCAGGGTTGTTCCTTTTCAAGTTGAACAACGAACTCTGTTGTTTTCCCGGCACTCACAGATACCAGTTTTTCAATGGGATGATAACCCCTCGCGCTCAATAAAATTTCAAAACTCGTCGAAGGCCCTTTTTTAATATCGATTTCGATGGGTTCATTGGCGCTGCCCAACGAGCGCCCATTAACCGCCAAATCCGCATTGACATTGGATTTAATCAGTAGCGTCCCGGGCTTCCAGCGCAGGCGGGCGGGCACAGTCAATGGGGATTCCGATTCAACCACGTCTATGGTCCGCGTGAGCGGTTCCAGCCGGTCGTCTGCAGGAATGAACTGGATGGTGTGACTGCCAATGGAAAGATCCCGGGCCCGGTCGGTGGCCTTGAACGTGAATTTCTGTACATCGTCGATGACAATATCCACACTCATTGGCAACGGATTGAAAATAACCCGGCGTGTGGGTGGAGGGTCAGTGGGCGATGTGCGCTGCTTTTTGACGCGTTCCGACCCATTATCGAGTGCGCTGTCAGAAATAATTACCCTGGAAAGAGGTGAATCGACTTCCGTGTCTTTTTTAATAATGACTACCCGTTTAGTGGTCCCCCTATCCGGATTTGGAGAGACGGATTCCTCACGTGGGCCATTTTTGCCCCGCTTCTCCGCTGATACCGCTTCCCTGGGGATTTCTCCGGTTCCTTCGGTTTCCGGCGGATTTGGCATGTCCTTTGAGAACGCCACCTGATCCCTCGCCTGGGCATCGCTGGATTTTCCGTAGCGATACATCACCACCGCCAGAACAATGGCAATGACTATTACCGAAATGGCGGCGACCCCTCCTATCCGCTCCATGTTTCGTTTCAGGCGTCTGCGACGGGACAGAACGTTTACCATGCTGAGGGCAATATCGTTGGTCGGCTCAATGGCGAGGACCCGGTTGAGATGGTTCATCGCCAAAGGGAGGTGTTTGCTTTTCTGGGCGTCCTTGCCCATTTGAAGGGTGCGCGCCACCACCGCTGGCAGGTGGGTTTCCTCCCATTCCGCCGGGTTGTTCACATACAGCTTTTGTGCCCGATCCGCTTCATCGATTCCCATTTGATTCAATATGGTTTCGAGATCGGTCACGGCCTCGGCCGCGGATTGGTATCGGCGTTCAGGCTGCTGTTGCAGACACTTTACGATAACCGAAGAGACGGGGTGGCCCACAGATGGATTGACGCTTAAGGGATGGTCGTAATACCCTTCCACCACACGTTTAATAATCTGGTGGGGATTGTTGCCGATAAATGGGGGTTGTCCAACCGCCATCTCGTATAGAATTGTTCCCACGGAGAAAATATCGGCCCGGGCATCGACGGAGGGGCTTTCGATATGCTCCGGAGACATATACGTGGGGGACCCCAGAATCTGACCGGTGGCAGTCATCTGGCCTATGCCGGCCAGAAAGGCAATGCCAAAGTCCGAAAGCTGTATCTGGCCACTTTTGCCTATCAGAATATTTTCAGGCTTCACATCGCGATGAACAATACCTTCCTCGTGTGCGATTTGCAGCGCAGTAAATATTTGTCTCGCGATCAGGGCGGCGCCTTCGGCCATTAACGGCTGTCCGACGCGGGAGTTGAGAAAATCCCGGAGCGTGTAGCCGTCCACCAGCTCCATCACGATGTACACATCCCCGTTTTCTGCTTCAGCGTAATCGTAAATTTCAACGATGGAGTGGTGGTGGAGCCTGGCCACGGACCGGGCCTCCCGCTCAAAGCGGGCCCGGGCTTCCTTGTGTGTGATTAAATGGGGGTGCAGCACCTTGACAGCCACGTTGCGTTTAAGCGATGAATCGTATCCCCTGTACACCGTTGCCATGCCGCCCCGGCCAATCTCTTCTTTTAATTCATACCTGCCGAGGCGTCTGTTTTTTTGATTGGTGCTGGCCATATTTTTCCGAATCCATTTTTTTCGCGTGCGACTATATATCTTCCATTGAAAGACGGCAATCGCTTTCGTTGTTGGATTGGGGGTGAAACTGTGTATCTGTTCAGTTTTACTATGCAAATAAAGAGTGTTGCTATTTTAAAAGTGTACTTCTAAACTGTGTCGACATAGTATGAGTTTTTTGTATCGGGCATTTCCAGGATACATTGAAACAGGGTGAGCAATTATCGTTTCAGTCAATCGTTTCAACCCCGTCCCGTGTGACGGCGAACGTTAAGGTAAGGGCAAGGCATATGAAAGAACGCATCAAGTCGCTTGTTACTTCACTTGAACACAATCCATCCAATCAGGACATATTTTCAGAGCTGCAGGAAATCGTCACGGGCGATGGTCTGCCAGCGGACCTGTCTGAAATTGATGCGGAGTTGGGTGATGGGGTACAGCGATTAATGAAGGCGGGGCGTTTTCCAGCAGCCAGTGAGTTGCTTGAGATTCAGCTGGTTGTGGCGAGTGATGCGCAAAAGGAAGCGGAACTGCTCTTGCTGCAGGCGAAAATCCTCGATGAGGAGCTGTTTGATCAGGGCAAGGCGCTTGATCGCATCGAGCGAGTTGCCGAATTGATGCCCGATGATGAAGAAATTCAGGAAAAACTTACCCTGATTCGCGCGGAGCGGGAGCGATATACAGAGATTGTTGCCACATTCCGTGAGCAGGCCGAGGCCGCCACAGACTCATCACTGAAGGCGCACATGCTCTACAGCGCCGCTGAGCGACTGTATAAAAATGAATCCGACAATGAAGACATTCTGCCGCTGCTGAATGCGGCCATCAAAGAGGATCCAACTCATCAGAAAGCGGCGCGTCTGCTTGAACGAATTTACGAAAACAATGAAGAGTGGACGAGTCTGGCCGAACTGTATCTGCAGCTCGCCAATCGACGAAAAGGCAAAAATGAGCGTCTCCAAATGTTTTTGGCGGCGGGATATACGTACGCGCATCGCGTAAAGGATGATGAGGAAGCGGTGCGCTGTTTCGCAGAAGTGCTCGACTACCAGCCGGGTCATCACAAGGCGCTTAAATTTCTTGTGAATTACTACGAGCAGCGGGGCGACTGGGACCATCTGGTGGCGGTGTACGAGGATACCCTTCACGGGAAGCTGGAGGCCGAGGATGAAATCGCTGCCTGCATGCAGGTGGGGATGGTGCACTGGAAATATCGCGAAGATTTGAATGCGGCCGAAAAATATTTCAGACGCCTGGCCCGCCTGGCCCCGGCGCATCCGGGGATGCTGGAATTTTATCGACATTTCTCGGCGCATACCCAGAACAAGGTGCTGTTGCTCAAGGTGCTCGAAAGCGCCATGCGCAGTACCGATTCCACAGAACTGAAAGAGGCCCTCATTCGTGAAATCGCACAGCTCTCCGAAGACGCCGGCAATGTGGAAAAAGCCATTGATTCGTGGAAGAAGGTGTTGCGAAAAGAGCCCGAGAACGAGGAGGCGCGGGAGCAGCTGAAGACTCTGTATCGCCAGTCCGGAAAATGGAATAACCTGGTGGATATTCTGAAAACGGAACTGGAGGAAATCAGCGACGACAATGTGGATGTGAAAGTGGCGAAATATGAGGAAATGGCCGCCATTTATCGGGATGAGCTGTCCCTGGAGATGATGGTGATTAAGGTGTATCACTCCATTCTGGAGCTGGCTCCCGAGAATCTCAATGCCCTTGAAAATCTGATTGCCGCGTTCGAAGCCGCAGGACGCTGGAATGACCTCATAAAGGTACTTACCAAACGGGTGGAAGTCGCGGACACTGACAGTGACAAAATTACCCTGCTCAACCGCATCGCAAATCTATGGGTGGGGCAGTTTAACAACTTTAATAAGGCAGTGGAGCCCCTTGAGCAGATTCTTGAGCTGGACCCCAAAAATCCGGAAGCCATTGCCGCACTGAAAAATATTTATGAAAAACGCCGGTCGTGGAAGCCCCTGATGGGGTTGCTCGAAAAAGAGCTACAGATGGCCAGTAATGAGAATCGGGCCGCCGTGCTTCGGGAAATGGCTGAGACGGCGCAGGATCGGTTGAACGATCACGATCAGGCCATTGCCCTCTGGTGGGAACTGTACGAAACGGGCGCAGATGATGGAGAAGTCCTTTCAATTCTCGAAAAGCTGACTGAGCGCAAGAAGGATTGGGAAGGCGTTGCCAGGGTGCTCAACATTCGTATCGACGAAGAGTCAGATACAGCGCAGAAGGTGCAGCTGCTGACCAAGCTTGGCACCATTTACAAGGACCGCGCCAAAGCGCCGGCCGAAGCTGCGGCGGCATGGAAAAAGCTGCTTGAAATCGATCCGAAAAATCCCAAGGCGCTGCGGTCGTTAAAGGAAGCCTATCAGGATGCTGAAGACTGGGATGCGCTTGAGGAACTGTTTACAGAAGCAGAGGATTTCGAAACACTCGTTGAAGTGTTTGGTATCGCGGCTGACAGGTCCAAAGATGCTGAAACGCGCATTCAATTGTCTTTCCGCTGCGCGGAGATATACGACGAAAAAATTGCGCAACCGGATCGCGCGGTGCGGCATTACGAGCGCGTGTTGTCGGTGGATCCCAAAAATATGCGGGCCGCAAATGCCTTAATTCCAATTTACGAGCGCGCTGAAAAATGGAGCCGACTGCTTGGCGTGATGGAACTGACGCTGGAGGAGATCGAAGACAAAGACGAACGTCTTGCCCGTATGGATGAGTTGCGCGAACTCGCGGCAAACAAAATGAACAACCGGGAGCTGGCGTTTCAGTGGGCGATTCGCGCGTTTGAGGAGAAGCCTACCCAAAAGGCCATTCGGGACACCCTCGAAGCGGCGGCGGAACAGGCCCATGCGTTCGATCGACTGGTCGAAATATACAAACACAATCTGGGTGCGTTCAAAGGCAAACGACGTGCATCGATGGAAAAACACATCGCATCGCTGTCCCTTGAAAAACTGGGAGATGTTGAAGATGCCATTGCGCAGTATCGGATAGTTCTTAAAGACAACCCCCGGGATGAAAACACACTGCTGGCGCTGGATTCCATTTATCGCTCAAGTGGCAAATGGACCGAACTCGAAAAGATATTCGAGATGCGTATTGAGAACAGCGATGACGATGAAGTGCGACGCAATCTGATAATCGAAATGGCCCGCATGTACGAAGAGGCCATGGATGACCCGATACGGGCGGCAGCCAAATATCGCAGTGTACTCGAATTAAATGCCAGTGACACCGAAGCGCTTGAAGCCCTTGAAAGAATTTTCCAGATTTCGGAGCGCTGGGGCGACCTTTCGGAAATACTGGAATCCCGTAAGGCCATGTTGCCACCGGGAGACGATTTGTGGCGCGACAAGTCCTTTCAGCTGGCGGCCATTTACACGGACCATCTGGCGGAGCGAGGCCGGGCGGTGACCATCTATCAGGAAATTCTGCAGGTATCTCCCAGGGACGTGAAGGCCATCTCTGCTCTCGACAGATTCCTGAGAGACGCTGATCATCAGTATATGGTTGCCCGCATCCTTGAGCCGCATCTGGTTGAAATGGAAGACTGGAAGCGGCTGGCGTGGGTACTGTCGATTCTGATCGAAAACACGAAAGAACTGTTTCAGCGAGTGGCGCTGAATATCAGGCTGGCCGATATCTATGCCATGAAGCTCGATGATGAGCGACTGGCGTTTGAGACCATCAGCGCCGCGCTTCACGAAGAGCCCAATGATCAGGTGCTTTGGGAAAAAATCTACACCTATGGCAGCAGTCTGGGAGAAACCGAAGCGTTGGGCAAGCGTTTGCAGGAAGCATATGAAAGCGACAAAATTGAAGATCATATGAAGCTGAAACTGGCTCAGCGGCTGGCTGTTTTCCATGACGACGAAATTGGTGACCAGCAGGCGGCGGAGCCCTACCATCAGTTGATATTGTCCGAAATCCCGGATGCAGTGGAGTCGTTTAACGCTTTGGAGCAGCTGTATACATCCATGGAACGGTGGGATGATTTGCTGGCGTTGTACAAAACCGCCAGAGAAAAGGATTCCTATACCGGTGGGTATCTTGAATTGCTCATAAAAATCTGTTTTGTGGTGTACGAGGTACAGCACGATGTGCCGGCATCAATCAAGGCATACAATGACGTACTTGAAGTGGACGGCGAAAACGCAGACGCGATTCACGCGCTTGTAAACCTGTACGAGGAAGCGGAGCGCTGGGAGGATCTGATTCTGATACTGCAAAGTCAGTTGCAGACAAGCAGTGAAGCCAACGCGGTTGCCCTTCGCTACCGCATTGGTGAAATCTCGGAACTCAAGCTGCAAAACTACGAAGATGCCATTCTGTACTATGAGCAGGTCATCGAAGCAGATCCGGAGAATATGAAGACGCAAAAGGCGTTGGAACGGCTGCTTGAAATTGATTCAATGAAGCTTCATGCCGCTCAGCTGCTTTCCGTCAATTACGAACATCAGGGTGCGGCTCAGCCTCTGGCACACGTGCTGATGATTACACTCGAAGATGAAAATCTGGATGTACCTGAACGGGTGGATATCCTCGTGAAGGTGGCGAGTATCCGTGAGCGGCGGTTAAACGATGAAGCAGGGGCGTTTGACGCTCTCAGTCAGGCGCTAAGGGAAGAGCCTGACAATGACATGGTGTTCAATGAGTTGTCACGACTTTCGATTGAGCGGGATTTCAATGCGCAATTTTGCCAGTTGCTGGAGGAAGTGG
This sequence comes from Deltaproteobacteria bacterium, assembly GCA_016937015.1. Classification (GTDB taxonomy): domain Bacteria; phylum Myxococcota_A; class Polyangia; order JAAYKL01; family JAAYKL01; genus JAFGXQ01. The sequence goes on from JAFGWT010000482.1 coordinate 17,031, forward strand.
TCGCGAAACTGGAAGACGAATTGCTGATTCCCAAATTCCGCCTCACCATTGCCCGTACCTACGAGGAGCAGATTGGCGACCTGGTAAAAGCGGAGCAGGCGTATCAGGCGCTGTTGAGGTTTGATCCTGAAAACAGTGAGACTGCCATGCCCGCCATCCGCGCGTTGGACGCCATCTTATCTCAGCAGCAGAATATCGATGGACTGATAAAGGTGCTCCGATTCAAAGTGGGTCTGATGACCACGCCTGAGGAGCAAAAGGCGGTTCTGCACCGGATGGCCAATCTGGAAGAAACGATGCTCGACAATGCAGCCAATGCCATCGCCCTGTTCCGGGAAATACTCGAAGTCGATGACTCAGACATCGCTGCGATGAGCGGACTGGAGCGACTGTTTACAATTGATGAAAACTGGACGGAGCTGATATCCGTGTTGCAGCATCGGGCCACATACGAAGATGATGTGATGCAGCGTCGTGTTCTGCTTATTCGGGTGGCAGCGCTGTTTGAGGAAAAACTGCAGAATATTCCGGATGCCATCGAAGCGTATATCCAGGCCAACAATGAGACCGGTCCCAATATGACGGCCCTTTTGGCCCTTGAAAAGCTTTATCGAAAATCCGAAAAATGGAATGACCTGTATGACTGCTACCAGATGCAGTTGCCGCTGATTGAAGACGAAGCCGAGAAGGCGGACCTTTACTACAGCATTGGCGCTGTTCAAAAGGATTATCTGGATGAACCCGAAGATGCGGTTGTTCAGTTTGGACAGGCGCTGGCAATTGACAACACACATCGGGATACCCGTCTGGCACTGGAACAGTTGCTTGACAGTCGGGCCAAAACCGAAGCCATTGAATTGCTTAAGCCCATCGCTGAAAGCGACGGCAACCATGGCCAACTGGTTAAATATCTTTTGATACAGGCGGACATCGCTGATGATTCGATGGAAAAATCGGAGTATTTCGCACAGGCGGCAGAGATTTCCGAGGTGGGTCTGGATGATATTGGCCAGGCGTTTGATTTGTATTGCAAAGCGGTGCGTCATGGCGCTGCCAGCGGTGAGTTAAGCAACCTGTTGGACAATGTGGAACGGTTGATGGGGGCTGTGGAAGGTCATCAGGCCGTGGTGGCGCTGTTGCGGGATGTGGCGCCGGATATTCTGGACGCTGATTTGCAGACCCGGTGTCATTTGCAGGTGGCCGAACTCTCCTACCGCATGCTGAATGATGCCGAAACCGCTCGGGAATACTATCTGAAAATTATGGACACCAACGCGGAAAACGAGCAGGCCATGAACGCGCTTGAAGAGATTTATCAGGCCGGCGAGGAATATCTGGAGCTCTTTGAGATTTACCGTCAGAAGGTGCAGAACATCTACGACGAGGATTTGCGACGGGAGATTCTCTTCAAGCAGGCAAAGGTCTGCGAAAATAAACTTGATGATATTTCAGGTGCGGTACAGACCTACGAATCAATTCTCGAAACTGACGACATGAATCCCGAGGCCGTTGCCGCACTTGAGCGGCTTTACCCCGTTGAGGAACGCTGGGCGGATTTGGTTGATCTGCTGGAGCGCCGACGCGAACGGGAAGTGCAAAACAGGGTGCCTCTGGCGCATCAGCTGGGGTGCCTCATTCACGATAAACTGGGTGATGAGGAACACGCGTTCTCCATGTTCTCCGAAGCGCTCACGGAAAATCCGGAATACACGGCAACCATTGAGCTGCTTGAATCCTACATGTCGGACGAGGACAAGCGCGCCCGGGTGGCGGAACTGCTTGAGCCGGTCTATTCCCATCAGGGCAACTGGGAAAAACTGGCCGGGGCGCTGGATGCGCGATTGGACGCCTGCGATGACGTGATGGAACGCAAGGAATTGCTGCGTCGCATTGGAACGGTTTACGAAGAGCAGCTGGGTAATCTCGAAAAGGCATTCGATACTTTCTCAAGACTGTTCAGGGAGGAACCTGAAGATGCAGAATCCAGAGATTTGCTGATTCGTCTGGCGGGTGTCCTTGAGAACTGGGACAAATTTGCAGAAGTGCTGGCGGAAGTGCTGGAAGATGTGGTGGGGGACACACCCGAAACTGCGGAATTATGCTTTCTGTTGGGAGAACTGTACGAGAACAGATTGTCCCAGTCGGTCAAGGCCAGGGACGCGTACAAGCGCGTATTGGCGTTTGAGCCGGATAACCAGCGTGCGTTTGATGCAGTGGAACGGGTTTTACTGGCTACCTCGGATTGGGAAGAGCTTCTGATGCTGTATCGCAGCGCTGCCGAATCGGCCGCGAATCTGGATCAGCAGAAGGACTTCCTGTTCAAAATGGCGGATATTCAGGAAACGTCGAGGGATGACCGGGATGCAGCCATTGAGCTGTATCGGGAGGTTCTCGAAATCGATGATCGGGACGAGCGAACCATTGATGCGCTGGATAGGCTTTATTATCAGACCGGGCGATTCGGTGATCTGGCCGATCATTTCCGCGGACAGATTGATTTGGCGAGCGGAACGGGACAGCGCAATGCGTTGCGTCGGGAATTGGCGAAACTCATGGAGGAGAATCTGGAGGATGTCAGTGCAGCGGTCGACCTCTACGAAGAAGCCATTTGCGAGCCGGAAGGCGACCCCGGTTCCGTATCTCAGCTTGAGCGCCTGATACTGAATGAGGACTTGCGGGAACGCATTGCTGACATTTTGGAACCTGTGTACAGGGATACAGATGAGTGGAAGAAACTGGTTGTGATTCTGCAGACTCAGGTGGGCTACCTGGACACACCGACCGATCAGGTTGAAAAACTTCGTGAAATTGCGCAGTTGCACGAAACCCGGGGACAGAATTATTTGCTGGCTTTTGAAGCGCTGTCCAATGCCTTTAAAGCGGATCCTCAGGATCGCACCGCGTACGATGAAATGTGTCGGCTGGTGGAGGGCATCGAAAACTGGGAGGACCTGGCTGCCGGAATCGCCGCGGGTGTCGATGAAGTATATGACCTTGATTTTAAAAAGGAACTGCTGCTGCGTCTGGGAGCCACCTATGATTTGCGGCTGGATATGCCGCGTAAAGCCATTGAGTCCTATACCCGGGTACTCGAAATTGACGAAGCCGACATGGAGGCGCTCAACGCGCTGGAGGGACTCTACAATCTGGTGGGAGACTGGGATGCACTGGTTGCCATCCTGGGAAAAAAAGCAGAACAGTCGCCGGATCCCGATAATCAGTGCGACCTGCTGAGAGCCCGAGGGGCGATACAGGAAGATCTAATGGCCGATTTGGATGGGGCGATTCAGACATACGTGTTGGCTTTCGAGGCGAACCCTAATTCAATGGATGCGATCATCGCGCTGGAACGGCTGTACGAAAAGAAAACCAAGTGGTCAGACCTGGTTGAAATTCGAAGGCAGCATTTGGAACTGCTGACGGAAATTCCCGACCGCAAGGCACTCGCTGCGTCCATGGCTGCTTTGTATGAGACTAAACTTGACGACGTGTTTGAAGCTATCTCTTGCTGGCGCATGGTGCTCGAAGATAACCCCGAAGACCTGGATGCGATTTTGTCTCTGGACCGTCTGTTCACCAAGGAAGGCAATTTCGATGATTTACTGGACAATCTGCGCAGACAAAAAGAGTTGGCGATCGATCAGGCCGCGTGGGTGGACCTGACTCTGCGCATCGGCGACCTGCAGCGGTTGGAACTGAACGATTTGATTGGCGCCATTGACAGTTACCGGGATATTCTGGCCCAGCAGCCCACTCACAAGGATGCCATTGAGCGTCTGGAAAATATGGCCAGAGATGAGTCAGTGCGCATGAGCGCCATTGAGGTACTTGAACCGCTGCATCAGGACGCAGGCCGATATGATCGACTGGTTGACATTATTGAGCTCAAGCTGGCAATGATTGACGACCCCAGTGAGCGATTGGAGACGCTGCTGAGATTGGCGGAACTGCACCTGACCGGGCGCAGCATGCCCAAAGACGCGTTCGCCACATATGTTCGTGCACTGAAAGAGGAGCCTTCGCGAATCGAAACGGTTGAGCTGTTGGAACAGATTGCGGCTGCAGAGGATATGTACCGAGAGTTGGCGAAAGTGTACGAGGCCATCACAAAGGATATTTATGATCCGGCTGCCGAGAAGGCAATCCTGATGAAGCTGGGAGAGATTAAGGAAGTTCAGATGGGTGACCGACAGGGCGCCATTGATGCCTATCGCCGAATTTTCGACAATGGCGATACCTCCCTTGAAGTGCTGTCCGCCCTTGACAGACTGTATGAGCGAGAAGAAAAATGGGAACAGCTGGATGAGATTCTGGACAACGAAATCCAGTCCAGTTCAGATATCGACGACATTAACCAGTTGAAGTTGCGTCAGGGTCGGATTAAGGAAGAACGGTTTGAGGACCATGCGGGGGCCATATCGGTCTACAGGGATGTGGTGGAAGCTGCGGCTGAAAATGACGAGGCGGTATCTGCGCTTGAAGCGATGCTGCGCTACGACGATTTCGTGGTGGAAGTTTCTGAAATTCTCAAGCCAGCCTACACCCAGCGTGGTGAGCAGCACAAAGTGGCAAAGCTGCTTGAGAGCAAATTGGCGATTGCGCAGGATCCTCTCGACAAGGTGGAGCTGTATCGCGAATTGTCCCAACACCACGAGCAGGTGGTCAACGATACCGGCGCCGCATTCGATGTTATGGCCAAAGCATTCGCACTGGTGCCGGATGATCCGGAGCTGGTCAGTGAAATTGAACGGCTCGCCGAAGTGACCGGCAGTTGGGCGGCACTTGTTGACCTTGCGGAAAAAGCAGTGGCGGAATCCCATATTGATCCGGATGCCAGGATCAGCGTGGGATTGAAAATTGCGCAATGGGCGTATCATCAGGTTGGGGATTTGCGAAAGGCGGAGACCCTGTACCAGAAGGTGCTGGAACAGGATGCTGAACACCACGAGGCGCTTGAAGCGCTGGTGGAATTGCTGCGCACGTTGGGTCGATTTGTCGATATGCTGCCGGTCTTGCAGAAGCAGGCAGATGTGGCCTATGACTTTGATCGCAAAAAAGAGATACTTGTGCGGGCGGCAAAAATATGTCAGCTCGAACTGAATGCCCCTGAAAAGGCCATTGGGTTCTACCGACAGGTTCTCGAAAACGATGAAGCCGACTTGGATATGCTGGATGCGCTGATTGAGTTGAACGAGGAGACCGAGGATTTTGAACCGCTGGTTGAACTGCTTCTTTCTCGGGCGTCATTCACAGGAGATGCAACTGACAGCAATCAGTTCAGACATCGGGCAGCGGCTCTGTATATGGGGCCGCTTCAGAAAGTGGAACGGGCCGTTGATGTATATCGGGAAATCCTTGAGATGGAGCCCGCCGATGGACGCGCGATTGAGGTTCTTGAATCCATATTTAGCAGTGCGGAGCGCTGGACAGATTTGCAGGAGATTTATCAGCATCGTCTCGATGTCAGTGCTGGAGATGACGAACGCATTGATGTGATTCGCCTTCTTGCACGTTTAAGTGAACAGAAGTTTGATGAACTGGACGACGCAGCGGAGCGGTGGTCGGAAATAGCTATGCTGCGTCCGGATGACCAGGAAGCACTGGCAGCTCAGGAACGCATTTATATCAGGCAGGAACGATGGCAGGATCTGGTTGATCTCTACGAAGGCCAGGCCAATGGCGCAGCAGACCGCGATGATGTAGGCACTGAATTGAAACTTCTTGTACAAATGGGCGAAATTCTGCAGGAACGGCTCGACGATGCCATGCGTGCCACTGAGATTTATGAGCGTGTGCTCGAGCGGGATTCCAATCACACCCGGGCTCTTAGCGCATTGGCCAAACTGTACGAGGCGGATGGGGACTGGGACAAGGTGGCCGAAGTGCTCAATCTGGCTGCACAAACCGGTGGCGCAGGAGAGGATGCGGCGGAAGTCCACTACCGTCTGGCGGTGCTGAATGAACAGCACAGAGACGATATGGATGCGGCGATTGCTTCTTTACAAACAGCGGTATCCCTGCATCCCAGTCATTGGCAGGCCAATGCACGGCTGGCGGAGATCTGCCGGGAGCGGCAGGACTATCAGGGGCTATTGGAGACCTTACTGCGACAGGTTGCAACGATTGATGATGCAGCCTCAAAATTTGAAAAGCTAATGGAAATCGCAACGGTGCAGGCGACGCATTTAAACGACGCCTCTGGGTCTGTTGCGACACTGGAGCAGGCGTACCAACTGGATCAGTCAAATAAGGATGTACTGCTGCAGCTTTCGGAGGCGTATATCGATGCGGGGCGCAGCACGGATGCCATCCCGGTAATTGAAAATCTGATTGATGCGGAAACCAACGGCGGCAAAAAACGCTCGAAAAAGGCGGCTGTATATCACCAGAAACTGGCCAGGGCATTTATGGCGCAGGGGAATGGCGACAAGGCCCTGGAAAATCTGGAGGCTGCCTACAAAATGGATATTTCAAATATCGAAGTGCTGGTCAGTCTGGGTAAACTGCATTATGAGCGGGAGGAACTCGACCAGGCTGCAAAACTGTTTCGGGCGTTGCTTCTGCAGCGCTTTGACACTGCGGCCGGTTTAACCAAGTCCGACATCTATTGTTATGTGGGCGAGATACAGCTCAAGCAGGGGGATGCCCGAAAAGCCAAAGGGATGTTCCGACGCGGTCTGGATGAAGATGCAAACCACGAAGGCTGCAGAGCCGGTGTGGAGAAGTGTTGATTAGCGAGCTGTATATTTATCTCGACTATTACTATTATGTTTCGCACTATCATCCTACCCTTCCTTGCGGTTACAGTTATTCGTGCACTGCGTCTTACCTGGCGCGTTCGTATTGTGACTGAAACGCCGATGCCTAAAGAGACGGCGCTGGTCTTCTGTTTCTGGCACGGGCATCAGGCAGCGCTTTTCGCGTATCGACCACAACGGCCCATTGCGGTTTTGGCATCCTGGTCAGAGGATGGCACGCTTCAGGCTAAAATTCTGTCACGGCTCGGCTACGTCGTGTGTCGCGGGTCGTCCACTCGCGGCGCGGCCGCGGGACTGAAGGCCGTGATTGGAAAGCTTCAGCATGGATGTGACGCGGCGTTTGCCGTGGATGG
>JAFGWT010000483.1 GCA_016937015.1 Deltaproteobacteria bacterium
ACGGATTCGGGTGGCGCTGGAGCGAATCAAAAACATGACGTCTGATATTATTGCGTTTACCCGGGGCGACAAGGGGCTGCTCATCACGTCATGCAACCTGACGGATTTTCTGGAAACGTTTGTGCAGGAAGCAGGCAACACCCTCAAGTCGCACAATGTCGAGTTTAAGGTGCAGCAGCGCACATCGGGCACAGTGAAACTCGACGAGGAAAAAATGCTGCGCGCGTTTCACAATATCGTCAACAATGCCGCCGATGCCATGCCTGCCGGTGGGCTGCTGACGTTTGAGTGCGACCGGGTGGATGACCGCATTATTTTCAGTTTTACCGACACGGGCAGCGGCATCCCCGAAAAAATACAGGGCACCGTGTTCAACTCGTTTGTGACCCACGGAAAATCATCGGGTACAGGCCTCGGTCTGGCGGTGGCCAGAGAAATTGTAAACGGCCACGGCGGCGACATCAGTTTCACCACGTCCCCAGGCGTGGGCACCACGTTTATCATCAGTATTCCCGGGTGAATTGTTCAGGTCAGGATGGGTAGGGGCACTTCCCCGAGATAGACAGCCAGCGTCTGCCCCTTTATCAAGAAAGAGGCCGGGGGATTTCCACACAACCATTTGACTGCCCGGTTTCACGAAACGCACATCCCTGACTGCTGCACGAATTCCCCAATGGTTTGGCATGCCACCCCTCCAACAGTTCCCAAAGATGGCAGATAAAAGATCCCGATTATTTTCGGATGCCACTGTCCGCCTTATCCTCAAACAAAGTGCGAACAGGGCGGAAACCGGAGCTATATAAACGCGTAATCGGTTCCGAACCAGACTGCCAGGTTGGGCTGACAAAGCATCCGGTTTTGTCGAAAGAACCGCCTCGCATATCTTTACTAAGACCCGTTTGTGGTCCCAAAGGGTCAACCAATGCTTTTTCGGTTGATGTATTCAATCCGTTCAATGACTGGCCGTCAGACCAAAAATCAGTCCATTCATACATATGTCGTAGAGTCCCCATGGATTAGGTTGTTTCTGCCGAACGAAATGAAGCTCATCTTCAGAGTTATTGCATTGCCACGCATTGTCTTTCCGGGCAGGTTCCTCTTCACATGAACCCAGCGGCAAGTAGTGTACATCGCCATTGTCGGTGTGCTCAGACGTGCCGGCTTTGGTGGCGTATTCCCATTTCGCAGCAGCGGGCAATCGATATCCAGGACATTCTTAGAAATTGGCATATTTGTGGATATTACCCAGGTAGGTCACGTAAGTGTCATGATTGAAACATGCTTCATCCGGCCACTTTTCGTCCGGACCACATCCAGTACCAACAGGGTTTTTACAGGATGACACGTCATAACAAGTTTCCAGTCGGAAACCCTTATCGCAGCGGGCCCAGAGAAGGAGCAGGAAAAAAGATACCCCAGAATCCGTGTTCGTGAGTGAGCGAAGCGAATGTCTCGAGGGCACGATCGCGGGACCTGACTGTTCCAGGGTAAGATTCTCCGGATTTTGCCTGCTTACGCTTAATCCTTCCGGACGCCATTCATTTTGTGGGGTATGCATATAATTGAACCTTTTATCAACCGCCCCAGTGGCCGTTTTCGCTACAGCGAAATTACCTCTTAAAAGTTCAAAGTGGATAAAAAAAATGTCAGCATTATTATGGGGGCTGTAACACACTGTGATGCAAAGACATGGAAAGAACAATGCTGATTCGCAGAACAACGATTGAGGATGTCGCTGCCATCCAGCGGATGTATCGCGAGGTTGCGAAAGTGCCTGGTGGTTTGGCCCGTCTCGATGATGAAATTACAGACGAATATGTAAACAGTTTTGTGGCAAAATCACTTTCGGCAGGGGTGAGCCTTGTTGCGGTGAACAGGGCGCAGTGCAGTGTAAAAAATAATGACGGAGATGTGATAGGGGAATTGCACGCATATTCATCCGGGTTATTTTGTTTTTCGCACGTTTTGACGGATTTGACAGTTGCGGTTTCTCCGCATTTTCGAAATCAGGGAATTGCGCGAAAATTGTTTAAGACATTTTTTGAGCTCGTTCAAAACGAGTTTCCAACCATACGTCGTGTTGAACTTATTTCCAGGGAGTCGAACACGATGGCCATTCAGTTTTATGAATCATTGGGATTTGTAAAAGAAGGGCGTCTTGAGAATCGCATTAAAAATGTCGATGGGTCACTGGAAGCAGACATCCCAATGAGCTGGACAAAATCCACCCCTCATGGCGGGTCAGGAATTGGCGCCTGATATCTCATCTGGAAATTCCGCGCCGCGCGTATCCTGATTGAGTTCAAAAAGCGCCCCCGTCTGTCGTCCGGGTGATTTGCGTTCTTCAATATCCTTTGATGAGTACAGTCCCGACGTCACCCCCTCTGCCAGTGAACAGGATTTCTGCCCTCCCCCCGCTGTCATCTGCGTCTTGCTGCGAACAGATGGATGTGCCAGTCGCCGAAGAACGGGATGAAACCACAAACGAAAGCAACAACCTGATGCTTGAACTGCGCAATATGGCATTGAAAGCAAATAGCATTGCCTGCGCATGGCCCGCGCATTACCCGCGCATTACTCGCGCATTGCCAGCTCGCTCCGGTTTGACATCCACGCGACCGCCAGTTTTATATCCATTCCGCAAAATCGCCTGTCAATTATGCGAACCGAAAAAAAAATCTGAATACCTGAAAAAAAAAAGACATTCAGTCGATGGGGCGGTGAATTATTTTCCGGCGGTGAAGACGTATCCGACGCCCAGCATGATTCGGCCGTCTGCGCTGTGGCCCGCCTGGGTGTCGATGTTGACGGCATCGCCGACCTCGGCAATCGTCACGCGATCCTCGTAGGCTTTGGGCAGTGATAAAACATGGGCGAACCGCAAATCAACGGTGATTTCGAGAGGACCGGCCGCGATGGCCATTCCCAGCTCCCACGCCAGCGCCACGTCATTTCGTTTTGTCGCTGAAAACAACGACCGGGTTGAGTCCAGCTGTGCAGATGAGAGATCAGGAGACGCCACATCGCTGTCTGCGTTCAGTCCCACCCGAAATTCCGGTCCAACGGCAGCGGACAGCCGGACTCTGCCATGAGTGGCGGCGCCTGTTACCAGCACCGGTATTCGAAGGTTCGTGTATTTGAGAATGAAATCCACATCCCATACATTGTTGTATGTGATGGTGCACCAGGTTTTATTGGCGTCAAAAATCAAATCCACTTCCAACCCCAGATGCTGCTTTAGAATGCGCAGCTCTCCAAAAATACCGCCCCCGCCCCCAATACCGCCTGCGCCATCATCAAACGGGGCAACAATGCCCACCTGTTCCAGCGAATTTTCAGGCTGACTCAAAAAATTGCCACCAATGGCGCCCTTTCCCCCGGCAGTGACCCACACTTTGGGTGTCTGGGCCAGCAGATTGCCGGCGCAAATCATCAGAATACCAAACAGCAATACGCTGAATTGTGTTTTTTTCATGAACATCACCTCTTGCCTTTCAATCGCTTCAACACGGATGGCGAGAATATATCAAATCATGAAACGAATGTCATATTTTGAATTGAATTGGAAAACGGACAGGGAGGGGCGGCGCCAACTACTTCGCTGCGTCTTCGGCGGGGGCGCACTCATTCAGGATAGCGGAGACTTCCTCGTCCTTTTCAAAATCCGGAATGTATTTGTCGATGGGGAAGAACATTTTTTCGGCTTCCTTGGCGGACTTATCCACCAGCTCATATTTGCGTGCATCGCACAGTGCCACCAGTTTTTTGGAGATGCATTCACCAATCTGTTTGGCCTTGGGACCTGCGACACCCTGCGCGGTGTACGCTTCCTCATACACGCCCACAAAAATCTTCTCCATCACCTTCCAGCTATTGGGCATATTGGTTTTGGTGCACTCAATGGTGAAGCCTTCCTGATGCTCGGGGAATTTGACCTTCTCCATGCATTTTTCCTGATTGGCCAGGTGTTCCGCTTCGGTGGTGGTGGCTGTGTTGTACAGGTAGGAACAGTCCGTTCCGTTTAAGAACTCAACAGACTTGTCCACAATACAGTCAGTAATGGCATCCTTTTCCGCCTGTGACAGCACAAACACTTCATAGTCGCTGTTGATGACCTGCGAAATTTCAGCCTTAAAATCGCCCTTGGCATCATCCCATCCGGCGCCGGTAGCGTTCTTTACAGCCACCTCAGCAGAGGGTGCAAGGAATTTAAAAGCCAGAATGGCCACAACGGCGACTGCGGTGCCAACACCGCCAAGTATTTTTTTCATGGTTACCTCCAGTTGTTGTTTGAGTAGGGAATCGTAGCAGCATTCCAGAGGCGGCGCCAGCTGTCTTAAATATATTTTCCAAAAATACAGCTTAAGTGTATTTTCAGAAATTTTTCAGATCACTGAATGTAAAATCAGCCCTGTTTGTTCGTGTCGTTAAACACAAATATCATTGAGTTCATTTGCATCCTGATGACAATGTCATATATGATTGGTAAACTTAAAACCGGCTGTTTGGTCTGTTCTTTCCACAATGGAATGATTTGTGAACAACGCGAAATTATTTAAACTTGAGCCAGGGACGATCCTGGACAAAAAATACCGAATTGATGACGTCATTGGCAGCGGCGGGATGGGCTATGTCTACAGCGCCACCAACGTTGTTTTAAAACGTGAAGTGGCGGTTAAGACGCTGCAGGTTTACAGAAACGGCGATGACACCGCCGTCCAGCGATTTCATCAGGAAGCGCAGATTGCGGCATCCATCGGTCACGACAATATCTGCGAGGTAATCGACTTTGGCACCCATCACCCCACAGATGGCGAATTCGACGTGTATTACCTCATCATGCCGCTGCTCACCGGGCAGTCGCTTGGTCAGTGGTTTGATTCATGGGTCAGGCCCAGCCCTGCTCTGTTTGTGGACATTATTTCCCAGACCCTACTGGGTCTGCATGCGGCCCATCAGAAAAAAATCGTTCACCGGGATTTAAAACCGGACAATATTTTTATTACGCATATCGGCGACCGGGACAACTTCGTCAAGATTCTGGACTTTGGTATCTCCAAATATCTTGAATCCGAAGCGGCGCTCAGCCTGACCCAGACGGGCATTGCCATGGGCACGCCCCTGTACATGTGTCCGGAACAGGCCAAGGGGCTCAAATACATCGATCACACGGCTGACATTTACTCCGTTGGCGTGGTGCTGTACGAGGGGTTTGTGGGACAGCTGCCCTACACCGGCGACAACTTCAACGATGTTCTCTTAAAAATCGCCACCAAGCCCTTTGTCGAACCCAGGCGGTTGAACCCCAATGTACCGCGCGAAATCGAAGGGGTCATTCTCAAAGCCATGTCGAGGCTGCCCAAGGATCGTTATCTCACGGCGCTGCAAATGCGTCGGGCGCTGCTGCGGGGGGCCGCCATGGCCAATATCGATGAACGCAAGTCGTTTGTGTACCCCACCAGCACCAATCCGCCCCCGGCCAGTCATACCCAGGTGCAGATTCACAGCGCGATGGTCCAGGATGAAACCACCAACCGAAGATTGATCGAAACCCGACTCAAAGCCATGCAGCAGGGGGGCAACACCACCTCCGCCACCGGGTCTTCCGCCCTCTCGCCGGGCAGCCTGAAACTGCTGGTGGGCATTATTGTGGCCTCCCTGCTCATCGCCAGCCTGGGTGTGGCCTACATATTAAAGAATCGGAGATCCGAAACAACTGAAAGCGCCAACATTGTCCCGGTGGTACCGGCGGCGACGGCTTCCAGCCCCCTTAAACCCATGCCCGGGGCCACTGCGCCAGCCGGTCGGGACACAATCGAAGCCGCGACGCTGCCATCTGTGGCGATGCCGGCGGACGTCAGCTTTAATCCCCCAAAGGGAACGACCGGTCACAGTGAACAGACCGGGCCATCAAGGTCCAAATCGGGCCAGGGCAAAAAGCGCCCAATCGACAAAGAGCTGGAAAAACAGCAACAGGCCGTGCAGGACAGCACATCCGCCTCCCCCTCTCCCACGCCGCTTTTCAGACCCGACAAAAAAGGCAGCAGAGACCGTTTCATTGAACGGGATGCCGATCAGATTTTCAACTGACGTCACGGCTTCCTGTGCGGGGCAGACTGCTGTTCCAGTATCGACACCACCTCGTGTCGGTCGAAGGCTTTGGCCAGGTCCAGGGCCGACTGACCGAACTGGTTGGTCGCCGAGGCACTCTGTCCCCACTGCAGCAGCAGCCGCACAAAATCGATCATTCCCTTCTCACTGGCCGCCATCAGTAGCGTTGTACCGTCATCCCCCACCGTCGAAATCGACGCACCGGCCCCCAGCAGCTCTCCCACGATTTGCTCATTTCCGATACGGGTGGCGGTCAATAGCAGACTGTCTCCGTGTTTTCCCGAACCAACGGGGGGTGCACCGTGCTGCAGCAGTTGCTGTACCATTTCCACATCCGACTGGCGCACCGCGATCTCGATAGGGGTAACGCCCGCGCTGTCCGCCACATCAGCCCTCGCTCCATACTGGAGAAGCAAAAGAGCGGCGTTGCGGGAAGAGGCTTCGAGCGCATCAAAAAGTGCCGTTCGCCCCTGGTTATCGACCTGATTGACATCCAAACCATGCGCAATGAGCCGGTTGAGCAGGGTTGTGTCCGCCAACCGCGCTGCCGCCATCAGCAGATTGCGCCCATCTCTGGTCCGCGCATGGGGGGTGGCGCCCTGTGAGACCAAAAAATCAACGATGTCGGACCGCCCCCGCATTGCCGCCAGATAAAGAGCGGTTTCGCCGTTCTGATTCACTTCGTTTACATCACAGGGCCCATCAGTATGCCCCACCATCTGCGTCACCAGAGTCAGATTGTCACTCTGCACCGCCGCCAGAAAAAAGCTGGACCCGTCTTTGGGCAACAGACTGGTCGGCGCTTTTTTGGCCTTCAGATATTTAATAAGGGACATGTTGCCACCCATGTAGGCGTGAAACATCAGCGAGCGGCCCAACTGGTCCACCTCTCCAACCTGCGCTGCCTCCAGCAATGCACGTGTGCCCCCAAAATGCCCATGGCCCGCAGCAAGATGCAGGGGAATCTGCCCCATCGCGTCTTTCTCCTTTCTGAGCTCCGGATACCTGGACAGCATTTTTATCACACTCACATTGCCCCCCATGGCCCCGTAATGCAGTGCATTACGCCCGGCGTTATCCCGTTGGGTCACCGACGCGCCCGCTTTCAGCAGAATTCGCACAATCGCCTTGTTCCCGTCCCGGGCGGCAATCATCAGGCTGGATTGTCCCTGTTCGTCAACGAATCCAGGGCGAGCCCCCTCTTTTAAAAGTCCGCGGACCGTTTTGAGGTCTGCCAGAACCACCGCGGCATGCAGCCGCGCACTGTGGGGATCTGTCCTTTGGGTCTCCAGAGAAACCTGAAGGCCCAAATCCGCAGAACCCTGTGCGTCAGAGCGATCTTTTTTAGGTACGGCCCGGGATGGTGTGGGCATCAGTACCCCGCAAATCAGTATCGCCACAGTCCATCCAGTCCATATCCGATACCCCGTCGCACCAAGGGCGACCCGTTGAGGAGCCAGAGAAATTGTCATTGTCGATTCCGTTCCTTGCATTTCAAAGCGACCACCGTGTCGCAAAAAAAAATCAAAGCGCCACCTTTTTGAAATCGGTACAACAGCAGTTTTCTTAAACAGCGGTATTTTTAAATGTTGAACGAAACAGCGGCAGTGGGTGCAGCTACTGCACTTGCTGGGTCCGTGCGGCACCATTGGCCAATTGGTCTACCAACTCGTTGTCGGGATTTCCCGCGTGGCCCTTTACCTTAATCAACTGGACATTTGAAAACCGCGACAATGCAGCGCGAATCTCGGCGATGAGCTGCTGATTGGCCTTGGCTTTCCATCCCTGGGTCAGCACACCAATCGCATACGAACTGTCCGTGTGAATGCGCAGGGGCGCCGACTTATCCGTCACCAGCTGCAGCACCCGGTAAATGGCCGTGAGCTCTGCGATATTGTTGGTGCCACTGCCCAGGGGTTCCCCTTTTTTCACCATGCGATTGTCGGGATACCGAATGACATATCCCAGCCCCGACGGCCCAGGATTACCGATGCATCCGCCGTCGGTGTAGGCCACAATGGCGTCGCTGGGGACAGCGGGCCTCGACGCGATTGCAGTGCGGGAAGCGACCGGTTTGCGCGCGGCGGCTGTTTTCGCCCCGAGGTTGCCGCCCCCCTGCGAAAAAAGTTCACCGGTGCCCACCGGATCGTTGTCCTTGTTGAGATTGGCCACCGCTGGATTGTATATTCGATTATCTTCCAGCCGGTACTTCATGTTGGCCCGGCCGCCCGTCTCCACAATACGCCCCGAGTCATCCACCTCGACGAAAACCGACTTCCCTTTAAACAGCATTTTTTTAAATGTCATACTGGCTACATGCCGCTGATGGCCTTGAGTTCCTGGGGACAGTTGACCTTTTGCCATTTAACGGCGGGATTGTTGGCGCCGCGGAACCATTTAATGAACCACATGCATCCGTCCTTCAAATCGGGCTTGTTGGCAAAAACGCTGTTGCATTTATCGATGGTGCACTCCAGCGCAGCCATTAGTGTATTCTCGTTTTTCAGACACCAGTCGTAAAAGCCGCCGTAGGTGGACCCAAGCTCCGAACTACTGACGCCCCACTGTTTGGAACATCCGTCGAAAAGGCCCACACCGCCACCGGGAATCATCAGGTCAAACTGATTGGAGGACACATCGCCACCGATATTGGTCACCTGGACAATCATGGTTTTGCCCTCAACAGTGCCACTGGTAAATTCAAGCTGGATACACTCGCCGCAACCGAATTGCGACGATCCCGCCTGTACAGCGGTAAACCCATACGCCAGTTTGCTGTTCACCGCCCAGGGGCGGTTGCTCCAGCAGGTATACACGTCCCCGCCCGCGCAGCCGCTTTGAGAATCCCACGAATTGGTGTGCACGGAATTGCTCTGGGTACAGCAGGTGGTGGGTGTGTAACCGCCATTATTCCAGCCACAGGAGGGCTTGCAGCAGTCCCAGTACCGTGTGGTTTTGCCGGTGGCACCGCCGGTGATCGCCGGATAGCCGGTCTGATCGGATTCGATAATCGGGTCAAAGAGTAAATCCGCATCCGCATCCGTGTCAGAGTCGGCGTCTCCATCACCGCCGGAGGTATCATTGGGATCCCGGCAGTCATCAGTGGTATATTCCCCTGAACAGGCACTCGGACATCCATTGCAGTAGAGGCAGGTACTCAGCTCGGTGTACTTGTCATGGGCGGCAGTCCCGGCCCCTTCGCACTTCAGGTAGCAGTCCACAAATGGCCTGAATTCCTCATTATCCGCCCGGCATTGCTCGATGCATTTTTCAAACGATGCACAAACGGGATCCGCCCGGCATTCATCCGCCAGGCCCTTGCATTCACCCACCTCCTTGGCACACTCGAAACAGCCGTCCGTGCCATAGCAATCCCCGAGGCGGGCGCAGAATTGGGGCGTTATATCCGCATCACTGTCCGTATCCGAATCGCTGTCGCTGTCCGTATCGGTATCGGAATCCGTATCCGTGTCGGAATCCGTATCCGAATCTGTATCCGCGTCACTGTCGCTGTCGGCGTCCGTATCCGTATACGCGCCCGTGCTCGAATCCTTCGCACCACCGTCACCAACTGACTTTAAATCACTGCCGCAGGAGGTAAAAAAACCAACCACTAACAACACAGCTAAAACGGTGAGGGAATTCTGTTTCGAGAGATTGAAGTAAAGCATTTTAATATCCTCTATTTTTTGTAAGCCTGAAAGTCCCAAAAAGAACCTCATCATCTTACCATAATATATGTGCCGTCAAAATTCGTCCACCGCACAATATATAAACCGGTCCACAGGCGCCGCTGGACGGGAAAAGTCCCTTAATTTAACGAAAACCCCTTTAATCCGTGAAAGAAATACTGAACAGAGTTTCATGTTTTTTGTGTTCGTATTCGATACAATCATCATCTGCCCCAAATGCATCCCGTTCGACACACGGTAAAAGTGATGTACATTTGTTAAAGACAATTCCCATGGCTTATTGTGCGCGAACACCAAAGGTGAGTGCCATATTAAAGCGAGGTGGATATGCCACAGCACCGCATCCTGTTTGTTGACGATGACCCCAACGTCCTTGATTCCTTTTCCCGCAGTTTCAGAAAAAGCGGGTTCGAGGTTCTCACCGCCACGGAAGGCGCGGCGGCGATTAAAATCATGCAGGCCGATCCGGTCTGTGTCATTGTCGCTGATTATGCCATGCCGAATATGACGGGCACCGAACTGCTTCGTATCTGCCGGGAGCGATGGCCAGACACTGTTCGCATCATGTTGACCGGTGGCAGTGATCTGAATGTCGCGCTTTGCGCCACCTACAGTGGCTGGGTTTATCAGTATCTGGAAAAACCGATAAATTCTGATCAGTTGGCTGCCATTATCCGGGAAGCCATCGAACTGCGCAAAATTGCGGTCGGACCCGAGTGCGCCCGCCTGCTCATCTCATCTGACGCCCAGTCGGCCATCGTTCAGCATCTGCGCATCACTGCGTCACCGGACCGGCCCACATTCGCTGACACCTCATCGCCATTGGAATGGGCGCTGGAACTGTGCGACAGCAATGCACTGCCCCCCGAGCTGGATCGACTGCGCCCGGTGATACTGACACTCAAGGCCATTGTGGACAAAGCCACTTCCCCAGATGCGGCCGCTGATATTCGGGAGACACTCGCGCAGATACAGCTTCTGTCGCGCCGCATCACATGACCTCGTTCGGCTGACCACATCCAGTCCCCCGGTCGGCTCTTACCGCCCATTGCTGGGCATCATGCTGCTCAAAATGGAACGGTTTACCGGCAGCGACACAGTAAACATGCTCCCCTCATTCTGAACCGACTGCACGTCAATCTCGCCAAAGTGCTCCTGATGAATCACATAGTAGCAGCTCGCCAGCCCCAGCCCCGTCCCCAGGTTGCCCGGTTTTGTGGTAAAATACGGTTCAAAAATCTTACCCAGCATCTCCTCCGGCATACCCGTCCCGTTGTCATCAAAGCTGATTTTCACAGCCCCTTGCTGTTGCCAGGCGTGAATCGACAGACGGCCCCCTTTTGCATCGGGGTGCTTTTTATGAATCGCCTCGGTGGCATTTTTGATTATGGCGAAAAATGCCTGAGTGATTTTCCAGGCCTGACACACCACATCGGGCAGGTCCTTTTCCAAAGACATCACAATCTCAATATTGCAAAGCGCCAGGGCGGTATGCTGAAAAAAATCCCGCTTGGCCAAAAACAGCGCCTGATCCAGCAAGTCGGATACATTTTGAGGCAGGTACTGATGACTGTCATCACTTGGGGCAAACGCCATCATCTCGTGCACGATTTTTCCCACCCGCAGATTGCCGGTCAGGACTGCGTCGAATTTTTCCGAAATCTGCTGGGCGTCAACATATCGTTCAATGGCATCGAGGGTGGTGCCGCTTTCCATGGCGATTCGCTGATTGCGTTCGGTATTCATCAGCAGTCGCTGCAGAATCAGCTGCATGTTTTGTCCGATTGCCGCCAGGGGGTTATTGATCTCGTGCGCCATTCCCTGCGCCAATCGCCCCAGGGCGGCCATCTTGTGGGTTTCACTCACAATTTCGCTGGTATACTGAAAACTGGAAGGCAGACTCACAAACAGCAGCGTGATATTGGCCATCCGAATTGTCGAAATTTCACACTGTACCAGTGCCCCATCCGCCCGCTGCAGCTCAATGGGAATCGACACCGGAAACTCCCTGTCAGTATCGACGCTCCGGGCCCGCGCCTGGGCAAGCAGGGTCTCCCGCATCAGCGGATTGGGAATGAGCCGGGTGGCCAGTTCCTCGGATGTGACATCCCCATTGCTGAAGTCGCCAAACATCCGGGCCGCCGCTCGATTGCGCCATACGAGCAGATTATCCCTGAAAACCGCGACAGCCATTGGGCTGAGGTCAATAAGCTGTTCAAGAATGCTGCTGGGGATATGCGTTAAAATACCAGTCATTTCTTCAGATAACGAACGAATGCAACTAAACTTAATCGCAATCGCGAACTGGACCGAAACAAAGTTCAATTCATCGAACAGACTGCACTGAAAGCCAGATGTTTCGGTAGGACGATGAGGCGTAACAAGGTCAACTGACGATTGAATGGGTCTATCTGTCACATGCATTGGGTTTTTCCACGTGATCTGCCGTTTTTAATCCCATCGGGATTGCCGATGCATTTTTTATCTGCCAGAGTCCGAATATGAGCACAAACCACATCGCCCGCCATTTTTTATCTCTGTTTTCCAGCGTGTATCAGCATTTTTATCCCCGTCGGGCGCCGGGCGCTTATCACATCAGCCCCGAATCCCATGGGATTCTGATGCACCTGAATCAAGCCGGTCCTTTAACCGTTCGGGAAGCATCCGACCATTTTTCCAGATCCCAGTCTGCCATGAGCGAACTGCTTCAACGCCTCGAAAAACGCGGACTGCTCCAACGCATTGCCGATGAAAGAGATCGACGACGCCACCTGGTATGGCTGACCCCGGATGGCATGTCACAGTTGGCTGCGGCACAGGAAATTCTTTCAATTCCGAGACTTGAAGCAGCGCTGCAAAAAATGCGGGCCGACGAAATGGCATCTCTGTTCAGCGGCCTGCAGTCGCTCATCGATGCGGCAAAGGCGCCCTCAAAATCAACCCATCCAACTGCCACGTCAGCCGAAAAGGAGAGAAAATAATGACCAGCCAATCCCATTGCCACAGCTGCGGCATGCCCGTGGAATCGGGCCCTTACTGTCAGCACTGCACAGACGACACCGGCGCGCTTCAATCATTTGAGGAAAGGGTGTCCCGCATGGGACAGTTTATGAAGCGTCAGTCCCCCGGTTTGTCCGATGTCGACGCCCGGGCCAAATCCATCGAATACATGGCGTCCATGCCCGCATGGCAGGATCATCCCGAAATACAAAAGCGAATGGGCGTTAAGTCGTAGCGACAAGTCGCAATGAGCGATACACATCGTCCAAAAAGAATCCCGTCTGAATCGGTGTTCAGCTTAATACCGGGTTTCATCTCACAGTTATCCATTGTCTGACGAATAGTAACTGTATGCCCGACCATTCATCGGAATATTTCGGCAAATTGCGGCAATTGGAAAATTTGCAGCGCGGTGTGTGGGTCTCATCTTATTTAAAACCACCAGATATCCCGCTTACGGGGATTGCCAAATGATTCAAAGGAATCCCCTGAATCCTTGAGGGCCGCATCCAGTTCCTCGATGGTAAAGTCGTATCCCTCCGCATTGGCAGTACTGACGAACTCTTCCTTGGTCTCAATAAAATCGTACCTGAGGCGCAGATTCTTGTCTTCGCCCCCGGCAACAAACAGTCTTTCAGCTTCTTTTTTCGACATGATGGTGTCCTCCTGGGATGTCATTTTAACAAAATCCTGCGTCGGTCTTTTGCACGGAAAATGCCAGGTTGATCTTACGCTGTCGCTGTCCCGAAGGTTTGGCAGTGCGCGCTGAATCTTCAGCCCCTGTTGCCTGCCTGCAGACGCTGTGCCTTAAATGAACCGCGACATTTGCGTACTTTTTTTAAGGAATGGGTACAATTCGGTGACTTTTTTAGAAATCGAAAGTCAGATAAAATTCAGACATTGGGACCGTTCCAGATAGCTCCACCACCACATTTCCATAAAGACCGCGCAGGCACTGGGCCGTCTTGGTGGCGGTGCTCGCCGGGCTGGATGTGATAACCCGCACTACGGCGCTCAATTTGTGAAAAACAATCCGGCGTCCATGTTGAACCCGAAAGTGCGTCTGATAACGCTGGGTGTCGCCAATTGCCGCATATGTCCGGGCGCAGGCCAGCAATTCATTGAAGTACGGATTCACCATCAGCTCCCGCAGGTGATATTGACTGTTGTCTGTAGCGGTCAGCGACGTGTGGACCATCAGCGCGGATTTCCCGTCGCTGCTGACAATACGCAACGGTTTATCCTGGGATGAGGCCAACGTTTTTTCAGAGGTCGCGGCCGCTTGCGGGGGACTGGCAGTCTGTGGCCCCGCAGATGAATCCTTTGCAGCTGCTTTTGAATTTTTAGCTGATGGCACCGCGTCACTGTCCCCGTTTTCGTGGGAATCGCCCTTTCGGGAATCACATCCAAGGGACGCGATAATCATCAGCAGCAATATCGATGACAGCGAAACGTCGTGAATACAAAAGAAACGCGCCACTATTTGCCGAACCATCATTTCATCATTCCCTTCTTCCACACCCGCACCTGATTGCGACCGCCTTCTTTGGCCGCGTACAGCGCCAGGTCTGCCCGCTCCACCAGGTCTTCCCTGGTTTCGGCATGATGTGGCAATGTCGCCACGCCCATCGAAATCGTGCACCGCAGCTCGCCTTTTTCGGTATGAAACACCTGGCGCTCCAGGTCCATCCGAATGCGCTCACCCAGTTGCACTGCACCGGCGGTATCAGTGCCGCCGCAAATAATAACAAATTCCTCGCCACCATATCTCGCCGGCATATCCGTATCGCGAACCACATTGCGCCGCAGTGTCTCTCCCAACGCCTTCAGCACCACGTCGCCGACCGTATGGCCATACGTGTCATTGACGCCCTTGAACTTATCCACATCACAGAGAATCACGGACGTGGGGGTGCCAAACCGACTCGAATGGGCCACCTGACGCACCAGTTCGTCCTGAAACGATCGATGGTTGGGCAAACCGGTGAGACCATCGGTGGTGGCCAGCTCCTTCAGCTGCTGCACCATGGCAGCATTCTGAAGCTTGGTGCCCAGCTGATTGATCATCACCTGCAACGTCATTCGGATATCTTCCGTATACGCACCGGCGTTGGCGGACGCCAGCATCAGGGTGCCAAGTACATCATCACCGCTCATCAACGGCAGCACCATCAAGGCGTTCATGTTTTCAAAGGCGGGTTGCACCTTTTTGGTATACACAATTTGCTGCCTGGCATCGAAGTTGCCCCGGTACGGCAGGTAATGTCCCGTTTTGTACACAGAACCCGCCAGACCGCAGCGGGTGGTCATCTCCAGTGACGACAGCATTTCGGCATTATGCCCATGGGCGGCCACAATCTTCTGTTTTCCTTTTTCAGTCTCCAGCGCCACTGCGGCCATATCAAAAGGTGCAATCAGGCCAGCCGCCTCCAGCGCCGCCCGGACCACATCACCGGTACTCAGCGCTTTACTCAGTGATTCAGAGGCCCTCAGCAACAGAGACTGCTCCGACTTGGCTTTCTGCAGCTGCACAAACACGCGTTCGTTGGAGACATTTTGCAAAATGCTTTCCACTGACGCCTTGAATATCGCTTTTTCGCGATCGTTGAACGGCACATTGCCCGTGCGGTCCCCACACAGGACACCGTGTATCGCCGCGCCCTCCATAATGGGAACGCCGATAAAATCCGTCACTGACGTGTCTTCCGAGTAATACACCAGCGACGGGTGTCCCGGCCGCAGTTCCCGCAAAACCATGGGCTGGCCGCTCTGATACACTGCCCCAACAATCCCCTCTTTCATGTTGTAGTCCCGGTGAGCGATGACCTCGCTGTCAGTGACGCATTCAAGCACCCGCAATGTGCGGATGCCTTCCTTTTCCCAAAACAGAATACAGGTATGCAGCCCCATGGTCTGCTTCAGGAGGTCCACATGCTGAAACATGGCGCGACGCACTTCGGCCACCGTGCAGCGGGAAAGCCGCTCCTCTTCCTCTTTGCGTGTCCGTGCACTGGCGCCGCCACGCGTGGCGGAAGTCAATCGAAACGATCTGGCGTCACTGTGAATGCGCTGCTGCTCCTGCTCCATTTTTCGCTGGGCGCTCTTTCGCATGCGCGTCACTTCCGCGCGGGTGAATATCAGATTCAACACCGAAAACAGCGCCACAAACACCGCATGTAAAATCGCCTGCGACCATTCGGCTTCACTGGGATGGGCCGTGGCCGCCGCAAACTCAAGCAAAATCGTAACGCCCACCAACGTGAATCCCACCCACTGCGAGGTGTACACCACAAGGAACGCCACCATGATGAGCAGCGCCGGATAATAGGAAGATGCAAACCCGCCCAGCATCTGGATTCCCGCATGGGTGGCCAAAACCAGCATCAGGCCCAGTTCGAAATTCATGCGGTTTTGCAGAGATTCACTCTGGTTGTTTGAAAAAAACCGCGCTTTGACCTTCAGGCCAAAAAGCAGGGTCCACATTGCAAACATGGACAGCACAATGATTCGGTTGGCATCCACCAGTTCCCTGGCAAACACGCCGTGCACCAGCAACGCTGCGAATGCACCCGAAAAGATAAATGTTCGCGACAGCCGAAGGCCCCTTTTGATGCCGTAAATAGTGTATTCCAGTGTAGACACGCGGTATGCTCCAAATATAAAAAGCCCTGCATACCAAAGTACAGAAGTGCCTTTCCGCGGTCAAAATAACGACTGAAAAAAAACGCTAAAAATCCACGGAAATGAAAGGAGACTGGAAGTGAGGAAGGTGTGAGGAAAATGGGTATGAGACGCTGACCCCACCTGGTCACCGCGCCCGCGCCTGTCATGGTGATCATTGGCACATTTGGGTCTAAAAAAAATCCAGTGATACGCTGATAAGTTTTTCGAGTTTTTTAACCGCGTCTTTTTCGGTGAACACAAACACGTGGTCGCCGGGCTGAATGACATCATTGCCCCCGGGAATAATCGCCGTGCCTTCGCGGATAAGTGCACCAATGATGGCGTTTTGCGGCATTTTTACGTCCTTGAGCGGCTGCCCAACAATTTTTGCGGTTTCCAGCGCTTCAAACTCGATCATCTCCGCATTGCCCGCCAGACCATACGGGGTCACACTTTTCACGCGTCCCTGTCGCACGTAGTGCAAAATGGTGCCAATGGCCAGCGCCTGGGGCGATACCACCGCATCCACGCCGGCATTCTCAATAATGGGAATATACCCGGTCTTGTTTGTCAGCGTGATTACCCGATGCGCACCCAGCCGTTTGGCGTTCAGCGCCGCCATCACATTGGCCTCCTCGTCCTTTAATGCAGCCACAAACACGTCACAATCCCGGATATTCTCTTCAAGCAGCAGATTCTCGTCGGTGGGAAATCCCTGCAGCACCAGAATCTTTGACAGCGACATGGCCAATTCATTGGCCCGCACCGCATCAGACTCAATCAGTTTAATATTCGCTCTGGTCGACTTTTCCAGCTCCTTGGCCAGCGTGAATCCGATGCCCGTGCCCCCTGCGATCGTAATGCGTTTGGTGGGGCGCCACAGCATATCGAACAGCTCCGCCAGGCTGGGTAAGTCTTTCGGTGCTATCACCGTATAAAGTACATCCCCCGCCTGCACATCATCATTGCCTTTGGGAACAATGCTTTCCCCCCGCCGGATACGCGTGGTCACCAGCATTTTCAAATCCGGCGCCAGATTGCGGATGGCGGCAAAACTCCGATCGCACACTTTCGACTTCGCGGGCACCCGAATCCCCACCAGCTGGAGCCCATGTCCCAGTTCGGCCACATCTGTGGCAATCGGCACCTGTAAAATGTCCATCAGCCGTCTGGCAGTAACCATCTCGGGATTGATGGCGTGGGTGACGCGAAACCCGTCTTTTCCAAGAACGGTTTCATCTTTTAAAAACGCGGTTTCGCGAATGCGCGCCACCCGAATGGCATGGGGGGCCTTCATTGCCGCAATGGCGCAGGCCACCATGTTGACTTCATCTGAATTTGTTACCGCCACAAGCATATCCGCAGATGCAATACCGGCGTCCTGCAGATTAACAGGGTTGGACCCTGAACCGGAGATAGTCTGAATATCAAACTGGTCCCTGGCGATTTCAAGATTTTCCTCACAGGTATCGATTGCCACCACATCCGCGTTTTCCCCGGACAGGGCGCCGATTATGGCATATCCAACCTGGCCTGTACCAACAATCACTGCGCGCATTGTATGAAATGTTTCCTACTGAATTTTGAGAAGCTCTTTTACCTTGGAGATCACCTGGGGCGCCTGAATCGGTTTGGTGACATATTCATTGGCACCCAGTTGCAGCGCCCGCTGCCGATCTTCGGCCGCTCCTTCTGTTGTAATAATCATGATTGGCACATCCTTGTGAACCGCATCAGTACGAATCCGCTTCACCAGTTTGAGACCATCCATGATGGGCATGTTAATATCTGTTATCACCAAATCAAATCTGCCACCCGCCAGCTTTTTCAGACCATCCACGCCGTCATCGGCTTCCACCACCTTCAGATTTCGAATGCGGCCAAGTGCGAATATAATCAGCTGTCGCATCATTGGTGAGTCTTCCACTATTAAACAAGTGTATTGTGCCATTTATCGAAGCCTCCGTTGAGCTCAAAGACTGTTAAAGCAGTCCAGCGCAGCCGCCACACTTTCTGTACGTGCATAAAGTCCAGAACCGATAATAGCGGATGCGGCATGTTCTGCAAGCAATCTGAACAGCTCGTAATCCACATTTACAAATTTTTTCTTTTGTTCAAGAAGCGAATAGATCGCGATCACCCCAATGGCATCGCCGCCGAACATGACGGGAATACAGGCCACCGGCAACGACTCATCCACTGCTTTTTCGGGCTCCATGATAAACTGCACGCCATTGGCCGCTGCTTCACCCAGCGGGCCGACATTCCATTCAATGGTGGTGCCGCAAATCTCTTCGCAGTGAAAGGCATGGACCGGGCGCAGGTACGGCGTTTTGTCATCACTGTAGCCGCGCAGGAAAATGCCCACGCTGCCTGCGCCCACAAATTGCATCAGCATCTGTTCGATGACACTCAGCACCTGCGGGGCTTCCATGGTGGCATGCAGCTGAGACGATGCCACATACAGATTGGCCATCTGATCCAGCTCCTGCTCCATCTCCAGGTAGCGATCCTCGTAGGACTGAAATTCCCGTTTCGCGTTATCCACACTTCGCCGAATTTTCAGTTTTTCCTCTTCCAGTGCCTGAATCTTGGCGAGCAAATCCTTTACCGCATCGTCCGACGCCAGCTGACTGCGCAGCTGGACATTTTCTTCGGACAATTCCTGAATTCGCTCACGCATTTTCTGCGCTTCCTGGAGCAACTGTTCGGTAAATTCCGCGCCTTTGCGAAAAAATGTTTCTAAAAACTCCTCGCTCCGTGCCCCGAAATCAAATGTATCTTCATCTGTACTGCGCCTTTTCATTGTGTATTACTCCCAACAGTTTTCTTTTGCGGCCAGGTCAGGAAGAAAATCTAACACGCGCCGGGCAACCGGACAAATGCCCGGTTGCATTTTCAGTCCTGTTTTTTCAATCCAAGCGCTTTTATCTTCTTGTGAAGATTGGTGCGCTCAATCTGCAAATCCTGGGCTGCCTTGGAAATGTTCCAGTTATGCTCCTCCAGCATATCAAACACATACTTGCGTTCCGCCTCTTCCCGATACTGCTTGAGCGACGGTTTGTGCCCTTCAATCTTCGGCACACCCGGTGCGGGTTTCACGCCCGCAATGGATTCCGGCAAATCATCAATACCGATTACCGCACCGCTCATAATCACCAGCCGTTCGGCCATGTTTTTGAGCTCCCGGACATTGCCCGGCCAGCTGTAGGCGCTCAGTTTTCGCATGGTCTCATCTTCGATAATCTTTTTCGGATACCCGTTTTCCTCGCAGAAACGGTTGATAAATGATTCCAGCATCAACGGCACGTCTTCAAGTCTTTCTCTTAGCGGCGGCGAGTGCAACGGCACCACATTCAGACGGAAGTATAAATCCTCCCTGAATGTGCCGCCGGCGATCGCGGCCTCGAGATCCTTATTGGTGGCCGCCAGCACCCGCACATCCACATGGATGTTTTTCTGGCCGCCCACCCGGGTCAATTCCCCGGACTGCAGCACGCGCAGCACCTTGGCCTGAGCGCTCATGGTCATGTCGCCAATTTCGTCCAGAAACAGGGTACCGCCATCCGCCAGCTCAAACTGGCCCGGCTTGCGTCCTCTGGCGCCGGTAAAAGCACCTTTTTCGTAACCAAACAGCTCCGACTCTATCAACTCCCCGGGGATGGCCGCACAGTTGACTTTGACAAACGGCTCGTCCCGCCGGGGAGACATATCGTGGAGCGCTCTGGCAATAAGCTCTTTTCCGGTTCCCGACTCACCCGTTATCAGCACGCGAGATTTTGTGGGGGCCACCTTTTCAATTTGCGCAAACAGTGTTTTCATCACAGCCGCCCGGCCGATCATCTCATGACCGGAATCCACCTGGGCCTTCAGATTCTGAACCTGTTGCGCCAAAAGCCGCTGTTTGAGACAATTGGCCACACGTATCAATATCTGATCCCTATCCAGTGGCTTTTCAAAAAAATCCGTTGCGCCCAGTTTCACGGTCTCCACCGCTTCAGCCAAAGAGGCATGCCCCGAAATCATAATAATGGGAATATCCGTATAGTCTGTGTTCGACGTGCGAATTTTTGACAGCGTCTCCACACCGGACATGCCAGGCAGCTTGATATCCAGAATAATCAAATCCGCCCCTTCCCGTTCCAGATATGACAAACCATCCTGCGCCGTCCCAAACGCGGCCACTTCGTATCCTTCGCCTTCAAGCACAAGGCCCAGCGTTTTCCGAATGTTTTTTTCGTCGTCAATCACTAAAATACGTGCTGCAACCATGAACTCCCCTTTGGGTCTGATTTTACTGTGTTGTCGAAATGATTACTTTACGCTGACTGCTAAATTTTCTCAATGGTTACAAAGTCTTTTGCGGACTTTTTTATCTGCGGTCACCCCCCGATGACACAATAACACCTGCGGATACGACTGCAGCGCCCGCTACTTTCCACGCTGCCGTTTGATTTTGCCCAGCATTTGGTCCGCATTTTCCAGCAGCTGACCAATGGACAGGGCGGTGGGATCCGCTTCGTGGGTGTATCCCACAGAGATAGACAGTTCGTAAGGACGAAGCTGTTTGTCATTGAATTCCCTGAACGTTAGGTCAATCCGGTCAACGATACCTCTGCAGTCCCTTTCGTTCATGTCCACTGCGATAATCGTGAACTCATCCCCGCCAATCCGCGCAATTATATCCTGATCGCGAATACTGCTTTTGAGCAGTTCCGCCGTTTTGGAAATGGCAAAATCCCCTTCGGCATGTCCGTAAGTATCATTAATCATTTTAAGCCGGTTCATGTCACCGTACATCATGGTGACCGATGCGCCCGTGCGTTTGGCCTGGCTGATCAAATGGTTGCCCAGGTACGTGAATCCGCGGCGGTTGTACAGCCCGGTCAGCTCATCCCGAAGGGACATCTCCCTCAACTCGTGAACCAGATTGTGACCGCGCAGGGCATTACCGATATGAATCCGCAGCTCCTCATAGACATAATGCGGCAAATCCGCTGCCCGCTGAAAAATGGCGTACCCGTAAGTGCGACGCTCAAAAACAATGGGAAACAGCAGGTGATTCTTTTTGGTATCCGTCTTCCACACCGACTCGGGCAATATTTCCCGGGTGGGAAACTGGATGCTCTCGCCTGCATCGACAATCATGCCGTTTTCATTGAAAGACAGCACCAGGGATGACGTCTGCGGAATATTCAGCATGTCAATACTGACGCCCTCCCGGTCTGTGCCGTACAGCACCAGATGACACGCCTTGATGCCAAGCGTTGGCAGGTTTTCCTTAAGCACATTTTTAACGCGATTAATATCGAATGCAGTAATCAACGAGAGCATGATGTTTCGAATCAACGCGCGATTGTCATCCTTGGCCAGTTCCTCACTCAGGTTCATGCGAAGGACGAAGTCACTGATCACCATCCGTGCCTGGGTTAAAATCCCCTCGACCACCGGCGCATTGTCCTGATTACCCATAAACGAACGCCAGCGGGCGGCGAAGCTGGTGATCACATCCTGCCACACCTCCGCGCCGCCACCGGATGAAATATGCTGCACCATGATAAATGTCAGCCGCTCCAGAAACCGATTGGGCGTTTCGTCGTTTTCGGCGGCTTTCACATCAGCCGTCAACGTCTGGATTAGCGACTCAGCCCATTTGTTGGCCGTTTCATCGCCGATTTCCCGGTTGTCCCCGATGATTAGCCGGTTGCAGTGGTCGATAAATTCCTTTTTGCTACTGTCCGGGTTCGTTTTAATGGATGCGGTAATTTCGCTCATCAGCCGGGCATCCAGCACATGGGAGTGGATGCAGCCACAACTTTGCCGCGGGATGAACTTGGTCGAAACAAACACGTCGCCGCGCATTTCATTTCCGTTGACCAGTTTTAACAGCGACTCCGCCGCAATCTGCCCAATAGCGTACAGAGGCTGCCGAATGGTGGTCAACGACGGCACATGATTCAGCGCCTCCGGCACGTCGTCGAAACCAGCCACACATATGTCGCCAGGCACCTGCACCCGGTGGGCAGCGAACTCGCTGATAACCCCAAGCGCTGTCCCGTCGTTGACGCAGAGTACCGCATCGGGCAATTTGTCCATGGCCAGCATTTTACGCGCAGCTTCAATCCCCGAATCCTTGATAAAGTGACCGGAAAAAATAAGCGACTCATCGACACTCAACCGATTGGCCGCCAATTCGGACGTAAACGCGTGAAACCTCGCTTCGGACTCCGTATGATTTTCGTGTCCTTTTACAAACGCAAATGTTTTACAGTTATGTTCGCGGATCAAATGCTGAATTGTTTTGCGGATGCCCAGCTCGTTATCAATCAGAATGGACGGAATATCAGCCACTTTCTGTGAAATGCACACCATGGGACAGGTGTTGAGCGACCTGCAGAAGGCACTTAGCTCTTCGACATCGAAATGATCGGAAAACGCACCTGTGTAAATAATCAGACCATCGAGTTCCAGATGCTGTGTCAGCGCCTTTACAATATCGTAATGCGGGTCGAAAGTGGCCACCTTGTTCTGGGATGTGGCGATAAAGGTAAGCAGATCGATATTGTGTTCCGTGGCAAAATCGGCAACGCCAGGCCATACAATGCTCTGACAATCATCGTGGACTGCCGGGAAAATGGCTGCTATCAGGGGTCGCTTTCGCTTTATCATTGCAACAAAAATACCTGTTAATACAGGGAGATACTGTCAAATCATACCATGATTTTTTTACATTTTGTGAATATTCCCACGCACGTGTGACGCTTTTCGCAGTAAGTATTACTAAGTCAGCTCCATCACCGTTGCCAAACGGATTTATATCTCCATAATAAAACAATACAGATTATAAATATAAACGCACATCAAAAATGAAGAATCTTTGGGGGTATACACCATCTTGACCCGTTGTGATATTTCAACCTGCCATGTTTCGTCAATATCTGAATTTTACACTCCTGTTCAAGGTCGAGATATAATGACGATTGAAAGCCAATGGCGGTTCAACCCCACTCTAAATACTTCGATCCACGTTGCTTTTAACCCGGTGGGTCACCAGATGACTAAAACGATGTCACTGAGTAACCGAACCGAACAGAAATGGGTCAAAAAACGGAAGGCCAGTCCAATGAACACGATACAAAAAGCGCTCGTCGCAGCGGCCGCTCTGCTTGTCAGCCTCGCGGCAAACGGATGTGCCGTGAATATTTACAATTCCCAGAATGTACAGGATGCCGGCACCGCCCAGTCCGCTCAAACCGCAACGGGGGCCACATCCCGCGCGACAAATGATGACCAGCCCACTCGTGGCAAAATGAAACGAAGCGGAAAAATAATCACCGCCCGTAAGTATAAAGAGGGGCTGCGCTTATTGGCCCGTGGCGAACGAGTCAAAGCCAAATCCCGCGCCCAGACCCAAATGCACATGAAGGATGAACACAACCGCAGGAAGCAAGTCAGCGGGGGGAAGACCGACCGAACAGACACAGGGCATGGAAGAACTGAGCGGCGGACGCGGGAGAAGCGGGATGACACCCGCGGACACGGCAGGCAACCCGAGCGGAATGCCACCGAAGACCTGCCGAAATCAGAGAAAACCCAAAAGGAACCGACCGAAAAAGCAGTCCACACTGAAAAGGCGTCCCGCAAGCGCGACCGAAAACAGCCCGCCGAAAAAGTACGCCCCAAACGGGAGCGACCAAGGTTGGAAAAGGACACGGCGCAGGCGCCCCAAAGCGATGAAGTCTCCTATCAGGTGCCGCCCCAAACGCCGCCGGAAAACGAGTTCGGCTACGAGACGCCAGTGTACGGTTGCTTTGAGGGCGAGGTCATTTTTGTGCCAGCCAACACCCGAAAGCTGCCTGAAAATTTCGACGAATACGAAGTGGCAGCGGTGCTGTACGCATGCGAATGGGACATCGCGCCCCGCGCGTTTGACAAAGGTTTTCCGGGTGTGGAGACTCAGTTTGAATGGTTTGCCATTCGCTACACCGGCGCGTTTGGCGTCAGTGAGAGCGGTACATATACATTCCGAATTAACAGCGACGATGGCGCCCGGCTCTTTATTGACGGAAAAGAGGTTCTCGACAACGACGGGGTTCACCCGCCCAGATCTAAAAGCGCCAAGGTGCACCTCCAGGCTGGCGACCACGACATGCGGATTGAATACTTTCAGGGGCCCCGCTACGAAATCGCGCTTCAGCTGTACGTCACGCCCCCTGACGGCGCGGAAGAAATATTCAGCGTTCGATAACCCATATTCGCCACACTTTGCGCAACGCTTCTTTGTGCCATTGACGTTCCATCCACCGGCGAATAGAGTGCAACCCAATGAGACTTGTCCCGACCAAAAAACAGCTGAACCAGTCGTGGGAGAAATACGGCCTGATTGTAGTGGGCAATATTGTTTTTTTCACCCTGCTCTACTTCATCTCCTACCGGCCCCACAATGAAGAAAACCGGGCATCCGAGTTTTTAAGCCTGGCTCAGCAGGCGGAAACCGAAGATCAGATGACCACCGCTCAAACCCTTTACACCAAAATTACGCGGGATTACTCGGGCACCCGGTCCGCTGCCACAGCGCAGACACGACTTGAGTCCCTGCGCCGGCAACACACCAAACACACCCAACTGTCGAGCCCCCCAAAACCCACACCGGTATTTGATATTGAAAAAATGCTCGACCAGCGACCGGCGGTTTACGTGGCGCGATTTTTGGCTGCCCATTATGACGATTCTCCCAAACTGAAACCCCGGGTTCGACAGGCCATTGCCGACTATCTCAAAATCGCCATCAACTACGATGGGGTGCTGTTAAAAACCCTTCGCACCGAAAAGGAATTTTTACGCCCCGAATTTCAAACAGCGTTCTTTTCCGTTTTGACCCGATGCGAAATGAAGAAAGATTGGATTTACGACGATTTTTTTATTCGCAACAACAGCATTTTCCCATGGCACGATGTGCGACTGCACGTTACTGTTTCTCAAGGCAAAACAAAAGAATCCGCGGACATGCGCATTCCCGCCCTCAGACCGGGCCGCGCCATTGAGGTCGCCAGTCTGAACGTGAAAGAAGCCGGTGGCGATGTGATTTGTCAGGGTAAACTGAGCACGCGAGAGGGAAAGGCCACTTTTAAAAACCGGTTGTAACGGATTTTAGTCGGACACCTTTTCATCCGCTATGGCAATAATGTATGGAAGCTGATTTGCACATCACCGAAAATCTCATCATCCCCGGCGCCGAACTGTGGGCCACTGCGAGTCTGAGCGGTGGTGCGGGCGGACAACATGTCAACAAGGTCAGTTCCCGAATCACCCTGTACTGGCAGGTGGTGGCGTCCACCGCCCTCACTGAATCTCAGCGCGCGCAACTGATGGCACGCCTGTCGTCGCGAATATCCACTGACGGCGTATTGCAGGTCTCCTCTGACACCCACCGCAGTCAGCACCGCAACCGGGCGCTGGCGCGGGAGAAGATGGCGGCACTCATTGCCGCTGCCTTGAAAACACTGCCAAGGCGTATTCCGACCCGGGAAAGTAGGGCTGTTCACCGACGGCGGCTGGATACCAAGCGGCGTCGCGGGACCGTTAAACAACTCCGACGTCCCCCCGATACCGGACGCGAATAATGAAATAGTATTAAAATATAAATTGACGCGCCGAATGTATCAGCTAAAAGGGCAGTGCCAAATTAGGGATTCACTTTCTAAGTGAGCTTTGAAACAGAATAGAGTTCACAGAAATACAGAAAGCACTGTGGTCATGTGAAACAGCAGAACGTTTTCACATGTTCCTTTTTTTACGTGAATTTCTAATAATATGCTGGCCCGCTCTGAATGCGTACGCCACTTCCGGAGAATGACAATTTTGACTAAAAAATATCGCGATAATGTTCGAAACGTGGCGGTCATCGCCCACGTGGACCACGGCAAAACGACCCTGGTGGACTCCATGCTGCGCCAAAGCGGACTGCTGGGGGAATCCGGCATGAACGAACGAATACTCGACAGCAATGACCTTGAGCGGGAACGGGGCATTACCATTCTGGCCAAAAACACCTCTGTCGATTACAATGGGATTACGATTAATATTCTCGATACCCCGGGTCACCACGATTTTGGTGGCGAAGTGGAGCGCACACTCATCATGGCCGATGGCGTCCTGCTGCTGGTGGATGCCGCTGAAGGGCCATTGCCCCAAACTCGCTTTGTGCTGAAAAAGGCGCTGCGCCTGAATCTCCCGGTCATCGTGGCGATTAACAAAATCGACCGCAAGGATGCCCGATGCGAGGAAGTGCTCGACGAAGTATACGATCTTTTCATCGACGTTGGCGCCGATGACGCGACCATTGAATTTCCCGTGCTGTTTACCGACGGCCGTGCCGGGGTGGCACATAACGAGCTCAACGACGGTTCCACGGATCTGCGACCCCTGTTCGATGCCATTGTAAACACCGTTCCGCCGCCCGAAGACACGCGGGATCAAACCCTGCTGCTTCAGGCCAACAACCTGGACTGGGACAACTTTGTGGGCCGTATTGTGGTGGGCCGCGTGATTCAGGGCACCATCCGGGTCGGACAGGAAATTTTTGTAAAAGGGAAAAACAACCGGGTGATTCAGGGAAAAGTGATGCGGCTGTACTCGGCCAACGAGCTGGGCAAAGTTGAAATCAAAACCGCGGTTTCCGGTGATATCATTTCGTTTGCAGGGGTTGAGGAGGTAACCATCGGGGATACCATCGTTGCCGACAGGGAGACACCAGCGCTGGAACGAATCGAAGTGGATGAACCCACCATGGCCATGAACTTCTGCGTGAATACCGGGCCATTTGCCGGAAAGGACGGCCAGTACGTAACCAGTCGCAATCTGCGCGATAGACTGATGCGCGAAGCGATGATGAATGTGGCCATCCGCGTGGAAACCACTGATTCCACCGAGATATTTCGGGTAATTGGCCGCGGCGAGCTGCAGATGGGCATTCTGGTGGAGACGATGCGGCGCGAGGGATATGAGCTGATGCTCTCCAAGCCGGAAGTGATCACAAAGGAAATTGACGGCAAAGTGTGCGAGCCCGAGGAGCGGTTGCGCATAGACTGCGATGAGCAGTACATGGGCGCCGTGACCCAGATGCTGGGGGAACGCAAAGCCAAAATGATTGACATGAATATCGAATCCGGTCGGACCACCATTATTTATCACATTCCCACCCGGGGACTGATTGGTCTGCATTCCAGGTTTTTAACTGAAACTCGGGGCGCCGGTGTAATGAACGCCACTTTCAATGGCTGGATTCCAAAGCAGGGCGAAATGCCCGGACGCGCCAGCGGTGCTCTGGTTAGCGACCGAACCGGCGTCACCACCGCCTATGCGCTGTATGGCCTTCAGCCCAGAGGAACACTGATCGTCGATCCCGGCACTTCCGTTTATGAGGGCATGGTGATTGGCGAGACGCCCAATGGCCGCGAGCTGAACGTCAACTGCACCCGCGAGAAGAAACTGACCAACATTCGCGCCGCCGGCAAGGATGACGCCATTATCCTCACGCCGCCCAAAAAAATGAGCCTGGAGCAAGCCATCGAGTTTATTGACGATGACGAACTCATAGAGGTGACACCGGCAACACTGCGCCTGCGAAAGAGAATCCTGTCCGCGTCTCAGCGGCAACGGGCCACCGCTGGCGGCAAGTAATCGGCAATTGGGTTTGCAGTCTGCAAATGGTCATCGAAGCAAAGCAGCGATGCAGGTCGAGCAAACAGCGCATGGACATTCAACACAGCAGGTCGGTTTTTAGTGTCCAGTTTCGATGCGAATTGCCAATCAAATCATTTCGTGTCAGCGTGTTGGAATAACCAGTGTGAATTAATCTGTTGGCACTTTGGTCAGGGTGACAGGTCACTGAAACGCTGATACAATGATGCTTGCTCATGATCATGAAAAACGAACAACCAGACACTCTTTTTGATCCGCGGTCTCTGATTAAAGTCGTTGAGCTTCCCGAAGGTACCCGCTCACTGAACATACTGTCGCGTACCCTTTGGCTCAAAGGCGAACGGGCCTATGATCCGTTGTGGCGATATGTGCGAAGCGTTAATCCGTCCCGTCACCGCGGTCAGGGCGCAGCGGTTCGGTTTGGCGAGTATTACATGGGGCTGCGCGGTCCCAACCGCATCCCCGCGTTTGCCGATTTTCGGGCGGAAACACTTTACATTGGACGCAAGCTGGAGATTCCGTTTAACTCCATCCGCGGCGTGATGGCCGGACACGGCATGCTGCCCTGGCGAAAAATGCCTGTCTTTGTTTTGATGGTGCGGGTGGACGGCAATGATGCCTATATCCCAATCCATCAGTGTCTGGTTGACCCATCAGTGGTGGATTTGGCGGACTTTCTTTCGAGCCACATGCATGTGCCTCTTGGTATTGCATCCAACCCGCTTCATTTTCTGATTCACCCTGGCAGCGCGGTCATGATTCATTCGAAGGGCGAAACACCCCTGTACGAATTACGCGGCATGATCACCTCCCGAGGTCCAGACGGCCGGACGCGCATCAAGGTCATGGGGGCCGGCGGTTCCACCACTATCGTCGACAAGCCCGATCCCAACGGCTGGGTTGAAAAATGGGGCATTGTGGCCGATGATCTGATCAGCATCGTCTCTCGTCGCACCCGGTCCCGATATGGCCGCGCCGATTATTGACCCATTCCGCTCAACGCGCCGGATTTTGTCCACTCTGCATTTACACCATCCAAATTGAGGTTATCTTGCGAGGATGACTGATTTGAATGAATACTTACTGTTTCTGGATTTGGACGGGGTTCTGGTAAATTTCGAAGCAGGTGTGAAGAAGCTGTTTGGCAAGCCGCCAGAAGCACTGCATCCAAGGCAGATGTGGCCTGGACTGGCCAAAGCACCCGATTTTTACAACACCCTTGACTGGATGCCCGATGGCCGTGCGCTCTGGGCGTTTTGCCGCCCCCACTACCCAATTATTTTAACGGGATTGCCCATCGGCAAATGGGCGGAACCGCAAAAACGAACCTGGTGCCAACGGGAACTGGGAGAAGACGTCGAAGTGATTGCCTGCATGTCACGACACAAGCCGTCCAAAGCGATTGCCAGAGATCCCGCACGCATCCCGGTGCTGGTGGATGACCGGGAGAAAATCAAAGCACCCTTCGAGGAAGCGGGGGGTATTTTTATCCACCATCGCAGCACTGAAAAATCCATCCTGGAATTGAAGCAGCTGGGCTTTTAAAACCGGTATTTTCAGGAGATTCAGAAAATCAGGTCGAACAGAGACGCGGCGGCTGTTGGGGGGGTCATGGTGCAGCCAAACAGACTGCCGTTGGCATTCTTTTCCTTTGTTGTCGGCGCATCGTAAGTGGTGGGTTTGCCGTCAATTATCTGTGTATCTGCGCCGGATGCACTATCGTTCGGCATCGTGTCGCCCGCACCGGTAGCAGAATCCCCGATGTGCGACTCCGTATCGGCGGTATTCGATGTGTCGACCTCTGTGTTTGAATCAGACGCCGAATCCGAATCTGTCCCATTTTGAGATGTGGTGTCGGTCATGGTATCCGGCACAACTGTCGTCACCGTGTCAGCGGTATCTGAATCCACAATCACGACTGTGTCAGAATCCGAGGCTGAGGTCGTATCGATTACAGTCGCAGTGTCAATTGCTGTGCCAGTATTCGTATCAATGATGGTTCCGGTATCTGTATCTGTGCCGGTTTCCGTATCGGTAATGATTGTCGTGCCCGTGTCCACCGTTGCGGTATCCACCGTGCCCGTGTCCACCGCACCTGTATCAGTGGTTGCGGTATCCACGGGAATATCCACGCATTCCGCCAAATTGCCCGACAACACTGTCTGCGACCCATCACAGTGAATATCGAGACAGCTATTCACATTGCTGACTGAACAGTCAATGTCTGCCACACCACAGCCGCAGTCGCATCCCCCATCACCCATGTATTCAGACAAACATTCCCATCCAGGTAACTCCGGATCGAAACCCGGCTCATAGCAATCGATATTGTTGTTGTATCCCGGGTAGGTTGGAATATCCATGGGATCTTCTTTGTTGTAACAAAAATCGTCGTCACAGGAATGGACCGACAGGTCCGGGCAATCCGCTTCCTGAAAATTACAGCCGCAGTTGCATTTTCCGTCATTATAGACATAAGACGGACACACCCAGTCGGGGTCAATCGCCGGGTCCTCTCCAAAATCAATACACTCCCGATTATCTTCATATCCAGGCCACTGCCCCTCAGGGCACCAGTCTCCGTAGGCATCACATGCGGTGGCGCTAATCGATTCACACTCCTGGTCAAACGCAACACAGCCGCAATCACAGTAGCCGTCTCTCCAGGCAACAGAGGAGCAGCGCCAGTTGGCCGGCAGCTCATCGTCCTGTCCGATTAGTGTGCACTTAGTATTGTCGCGCCAGTCCGGATATGAATTTGCATTGCAACGATCCTTATCGCAGAAAGGGGCTGTGACACCGAGGCAATCCAAATCCGCCACCGCACAACCGCAATCGCATTCGCCATTATTGTAATACTGTTCCGGGCAATCCCAGCCCGCAGGCGCCTGGGCCAGTGCGGCAGCGGATGCCATCAAACCAATCATAAAAACAGTGCTGCAACCAAATACTCGGAAAATCATTTTTATCTTCCTTTGCTGTGCCAGTTTCCGGACTTTGGTGGATTCGTAAAAATACCACATAAATTTATTAGTTAAAGGAAATCAATAATGAAATGGAAGTTTTAATAAGACCTGGTCATTGACAGATGTGACTGCAAATAATTCACTGCAGGTCCCCGGCAGGTCTAAAAAACCAATTTCAACGCCATATAACACGATACACCATCGCCTAACTAA
Organism: Deltaproteobacteria bacterium; assembly: GCA_016937015.1. Lineage (GTDB taxonomy): Bacteria > Myxococcota_A > Polyangia > JAAYKL01 > JAAYKL01 > JAFGXQ01. The sequence continues at coordinate 31,349 of JAFGWT010000483.1, forward strand.
AAGACCAGCCCGTCGGTTGGGGCGCTGAGGCCGGAATCGGCCTGCGCTTATTTTAGGCCCTCAAAAGCAAAATCGTATGCCTTTGCCTTGAGTACATCGCTTTCATCAAATTTCTTCTTGAGATCGCCGCTTTTCTTTTCTGTGGCCCGAAGGGTGGCGGCGTGAATGAACTCTATCGGCGCCGGACTGGATGCCAGCAGAACGCCTTCCCAGATGAAGGTGCCCGCTGCGCCGGCCATCTGTCCCGCCGTGATGCGCCTGTTCAGAATGATCTTGTCGACCTTGTAATTTTTAACATGCTCGCCAAGGGTTTTCAGCAGGCCGGCCACATCTTTCGGGGTGGGATTCTTTACCATTTCCAACCGGTCGAAAGACTCATTTACAAAGGAATGATCCTTTTGGGTCCCCTCCAGCGTTACGATGTTGGCGGCGTTGCCTTTTAAAAATATACCTGTGACTGCCATGGGTCTCTCCTGTGTATGCCATCCTTCAACACGAAGGGTGGGGTTGAGGTTACGGCGTCCAATCTGGACAACGCGCTGTACTGGTCAAAAAGCTGGTCATCGCTTTACGGGGCCGTATAAGTCATGGTCGATGCATACCCCAAAGCGTGTCGGATTGCCAGTTTATGGTTTTCAAGTGTTATTTGTGATGTCGCAACCCCCTATTGCAGCCGGCCCTGTGAAGGAGGAGGAAAAAAGATACCCCGGAATCCGTGTTCGCGAGCCAAACGACCGTTTAGAGGTGGCGAAGGCGCGGATCAATTGAGTACAACTGCCAACGCGGTTGACTGCGTCGCTTTGCGTGTACGCCGTCCAGCGCACTGGACTCCACTCCGTGCACAAAAAGTCGAGACAGTTCGAAATGACGTTGCTTCCTCAGAAGCAACGCGCGCTCAAACCGGCCTAAACGTGAAAGCTTACAGCGCAATTAGTACCGGGAGATAACGCATACTTTTGGTTGTCGTACGCCACTTCAATCTCAAACAAAGTGCGGACTGGACGGAAGCCGGCCTCACAATGGGGTTTTCGACGGCCGCTGTTTGTCGAGTTGACCATGATATGTATGAAAATTTTTTGTCGTCACAACGCCAGGTTTCGACCCCATGAAGCGCTTTACGGGGAGCGCGCCAGACATCGTTGTCTTTATATTCGTCGGATCTCTCAGCCCATATTGGGGTGATGTCGGAAACGTCAAAACGAACGTTTTTTTGCGCCTGTCCAGTTGCCCCGGTAAAAATTCAGCCAATCGCCCTCGCTGCTGAGATGAGGATACGCCACCGGTGGCTTGCAATAAATTTTTGTAAATCCTGGCCATTTATTGTTTGAGTCCGGGTTGAGGGATAATGGATATGTCTTATCGCCAGTCACGGAAGATACAGGATCGAAAATATGCGATTTGTTGTGGGTGAAAGTGCCATCCGGTTTTCTGTCCTCTCTGTCGTTCAATATGATCGCCGCAATAAAATGGGAAAACGCCTCAATAGCTGACGCTTCAGTCCACTCTTTGGAGTTGAAGGTGTGTCCGCCGTCATCTTCCGGTTTGCTATCGAATCACAGTTTATTTTAAAACAGCAGCGACATGAGGAACTGAAACAGGCCGGTACGGGCGTTGGGGCGGGTGGCGGCAAAGGGGGTCATCTGGCAGGAGGCGGCCTCATCGAGTTCGCTGGTGTCATACAGCGCCAGGGCGCCCCAAATGTCATCTTCGTGCAGATTGCTTACCTTTTGGGTGTGCAGGTTCACAGTGGGATACATGACGGCTTTATTGATGCTGGAATGGGTGAGTCCCAGAAAGTGACCGATTTCGTGGAGTGCCACGTGCTTGAAATCCAGTCCATCCTGAGAATCCTCGAACTTCCAGCTTCCGGCTTCCAGATAAAAGACGATGTCCCCATCGAAGATTTCTCCCGTGGTCTGAGAGTAGGTGATGGACGCATTGCCCCCCGCATCCTCGTTTGAGCTGGTTTTGCTGGATTTGGCGGCGATGCAGTTGGTATTTTTGCCAGAGGTGGCGTATCCCGGCGAACAGTCGGCGTAGATGAAATTAACCTGAATGGAAATCTCAGCATCGTGAATCCAGATTTCGAATGCGTCCTCAATGGCAGAGTACACCTGATTCGACGGCCCGAGCATTTCGAGAGAAGGACTGAGGTACACGTCAATTTCGTCGGATTCCCATTTTACCAGCTCTCCGTACCTGGTGGTTCGGACAGTAAATGCGTTGGCTGCAATGGAATAACTGAGGATTAGAATAAGAAAGTATACCGTTTTCATCGTCCCTGACCTTTGGGTGTCGTCGCGAGATCCGTCTCGCTGGTACTGAGTAACGCAAACTTTCTGCCAATTTTGAAAAATTGCTAACTGATTGAAATTGCAGGAATTGACTTTTGACCAGGCGGTATACTGCGGGTGAAAAGCGACCCGAATCGAAAACCAATTGGGTCAAAAAAGTCTCTGCTGAAAAAATCCAGTTTTTTTATTGACCGACTAGTCAGTCGAGGTTAATTTTTAATTGACTGGTGAGTCGGAATAAAACGCTCAGGAGGTTCCATGTCACCCAAAATTGTGGACAAAAACGCGCGAAGACTGGAAATAGCGGCTGTGGCCGGTGTGCTGTTTGGCAAATACGGTTTTGATAAAGTGACCGTTGATTCGGTGGCCAAAGCGGCTGGTATCGGCAAAGGCACGGTGTACGAATATTTTCAAAACAAGGAAGCGCTTATTGACGGCGCATTCGAAACACTCATGACCCACATGATGACCCATATGACGGACACTTTGGATTTAACCCTGCGTCCTTTGGATGCACTCAGAAAGCTGACGTTTTCCATGGTGGATGCCCTCAACCATGTGGGGGAGCAGTATGGCTTTTTTTTGGAGTACATCCTGATGCTGAATCGGGGTGGCGGCAACGCCGGGATACTGACAGGCATGCTGACCGAATATCGGCAGATGGTGGGCGGTCTGCTGGAAGCGGCGGTCGATGCGGGGCAGGTGCGCGCCAATCTGGATATTGCCAACGCCGCCGCGTCGTATGCGGCCTGGTTTGATGGCGCCATATTTCACTGGATGACAATTCAATCGCCGGATTTAAAAACGCTTGCCACGGCATTCTGGGATTTCTTTGTGTCGGGCATCACCCCCAGGGAGGAGGCACAAATTGCGTGAAAAACTGTTTGCACGGTTGGCGCAATTGATTTCAACACGGCCGTGGTGGGTGCTTGGTGCCTGCGTGCTGCTGCTCGCAGTGAGCATTGGTATCGTTGAGGTGCGCGGACTGAAAATGGAAACCCGCATTCTGGATTTGCTGCCCAAAGAAGACCCCGCCGCGCTGGCCTACGAAGACATTCTGAAGCAATACGATTCCGCATCGCAGATTATTATTGGCGTGGAAGGGGGCAGTCGGACGGATAAAATCGGTTTTATCGACAAAGTGGCGCCCCTGCTTCGACATGTTGTCTACACCGACCGGGAAACCGGAAAAACCCATCGATACGTTAAACACTCGGTCACCAAACTGGACACGGATTACATGACCGCCCATGGCCTGATGCTGACGACCCGGCCTAATCTTGAAAAAATCGAAACGCTGTTCAGCGGACTGGAAATGGCGGACCTGCTTTCGGCGTACAATGACTTTTTGGAGATGGAGTACATTGAGGACACATCGGCGGTAACCGAGCGGGAAAAGGAAGACGGGGCCATCAGTAATCTGAAAGGGATAATGCTGTGGCTTGACGGTGTGACTCAGGCGACTGAGGGCGAACGGGCGACCCATGCGTCGCGGGCGGTGGATGCCATGACCATTGGGGATCAGTATCTGTTTTCGCAGGATGACGGCATGCTGATTGCGATGGTGGTGCCAACGATTTCCATTGATAAAATGGAGGAAACGCTGAGCGGTGTGGAATCCCTGCGGGCAGAGGTTCAAAAGGTACAGCGCGATTATCCCCAGCTGTCTGTGCGCATGACCGGTATGCCGGTGCTGTCTCTTGAGGAGATGGAGGTAACCGAGAAGGACATGGGGGCGGGGACGCTGGTGTCGCTCGCATTGATTTTGGCGCTGTTTGTTCTGGCATTTCGCATGTGGACCGCGCCGCTGCTGGCTATCGTCAATCTGCTGGTGGGTATTGCCTGGACGCTGCCGGTGATTGCCCTGGCGTTTGGTCGACTGAATCTGATGACCGCCATGTTTGCCATTATTCTGATTGGGCTGGGCATTGACTTTGCCATCCATCTGAACGCGGCGTATGCCACTGCCCGTGCCCAGAACAGCGATGTGGGGGAGTGCATTCGCCAGATGTTTAGCCAGGCGGGCAATGGGGTGGTGACAGGCGCAATGACAACAGCAGTGGCCTTTGCGGTGCTGATCTTCACCGGACTCGATGCCTTTATCGAGTTGGGGGTGGTGCTGGCGAGTGGTATTGTTTTAACGCTGATTGCATCGATGACGGTGTTGCCGGCCATGTATGTGGTGACGGAGCGGGCCAGGCGCAGACTGTTTAAAAAAACCGGCGCCACCGGCGCTGCGGTGCTGCCCATTCCCCTGCTCGAAAAAAGCGGCGCTTTGATGTTGCGCCCCTTTCTGGCGATTACGGTTATCGCGGTGACTGTGGCGGCCACGGTTTTTTTGGGCATGACGGCGAAACGGGCAACATTTGAATCGAATATGCTCGAAATTGAGCCGGCGGACATGCCGTCCGTGCTGTTGCATCGGGAAGTGCTCGACAAGTTTGAAATCAATCCCGATTTTGCCATGATGAGTGTGGCCACGGTGGATGAGGCCAGGCAAATTACCTTGCGCATGAAAAAAAACCGTCTGGTGGGCAGGGTGGACAGTGTGTCGGAATATCTGCCCTCCAGCGCCCAGCAGAAACGCCGCGCGCCAGTGATTAAGGCGATTGCACGGAACGCCGAACATTATCTGCCAACCGGCGTCACCAGCGGACTGCCCATAGGGGGCGCCATTGCGTCATTTCCCAGGTACATGCTGGCTGAAGAAACGGGCCGGGAGGCGCAGCAGCGAATCATTGAGGAACTCAATCGCCTGAATATGAACGTGGTGGAAATTGGGCAGATGGGGTTTATCTCCATGAAAAACCGTCTGGCGGCGCTGTGTACAACCTTGAGCGGCGGCAGGGACCAACGGTTTTCGAAAATTCTGGCGCTGAAAAAGGCGATTGAAAAGGACGAAAAACTGGGACGAAAAATAGCGCTGTGGCAGCGGGCGTATATCCCGCGGTTGGCCGAACGTCTGCAGGATATGGCGAGTCTGACGCCGTTATCAATGGAGACACTGCCTGGGCATATTCGCGATCGGTATGTCAGCGATGCGGGCAGGAATCTGGTGACCATTTATGCGGCGGTGGATTTGTGGGACGGTAACAGGATGGCGCTGTTTAATCAGGCGACCGGGCATCTGTCGGGCCATGTGACCGGCACGGTGGTGCTGATGGACAGGCTGATGACCCTGGTGGGATCCCGGGGAAAGGTGGCCACCCTGCTGGCGCTGGGGGCGGTGTTTATTATTTTGCTGATTGATTTTCGGCATATCGGTTATGCGCTGGTGGGGATGCTGCCGCTGCTCTTTGGCTTTGTGTGGATGGTGGGCATTTTCACGTTGATGGGTCACAAATTTGATGCGGCCAATGTGATGGGAATTCCTCTCATTCTGGGGATTGGTATCGATGATGCGGTGCACCTGCTGCACGGTATCAGGCGTGAGGGAATTGCGCGGCTGCCGCTCATTCTCAAACATACCGGCCGGGCGCTGGTGCTGACGTCGCTGACCACAGCCATTGCCTTTGGGTCCATTGCCGGCGCGTCCCATCGGGGTCTGGCGGGGATGGGACTGCTGCTGACCCTGGGGGTGGCCAGCTGTCTGCTGATGTCCATTTTGCTGCTGCCGGCAGTGGCGGCGCTGGTGTTTCCCAGACATAAAAATAAAGACGCTTTGGATGCAGAGCGTTCCATCACGGCCCAAACAGCCCAAACAGAAAGCGAGGTCAACAAATGATACGACAATCAACGGTTCCCATAAAAAAACTGGCGCTGTTTTTTGGAATCGCACTGTTGCTGGTGTGCGGTGGTGTGGTGGCGAAAAATCAGTTGACTGCGGCTGAGATTTTGAAAAAGGGCGATGACGCGGCAAAGGCGAATACCACAAAAATTTATCTCACCCAGACGGTGATTGCGCCATCGGGAGACACGCGGACGTTTAAAATGGTGTCGTACGCCATGGGCGATAATGAAAAGGGACTTACGGAATATCTGGCGCCCAGCCAGGTAAAGGGCATGAAGATACTGACGCTCAACAGTGGTGACGACATCTGGAGCTATTTTCCATCGACCAATCGGGTGCGCAAAATCGCATCGTCGGCGCGCAATATGAAGGTTCAGGGCAGTGATTTTTCATACGATGACATGGCTATGGGCAGGATGAGTGAATCCTGGGCAGGCACAGTGGCGGGCGATGAAAAAGTGAATGACATTTTGTGTTACAGACTCGCCTTGACCCCCACGGCCAGGGGACCAAAGAGCTATGGCAGGATTACCGCCTGGGTGTCTAAAAGCAATTTCACCACGGTGCGGGTGCTGTATTTTGACAAATTCGGGGAGCAGCGCAAGCAGCTCGATATGTCGGATTATCGCGATATTGACGGTGTGAAAATGCCGTTTCTGTACACGATGACGAGCCTTGTGGATGGGGGCAAAACCATCATGAAGGTGGCTCACGCCGAAGTGAATATCAAGCTGTCCGACACGCTGTTTACCGAATCGGAACTGAAAAAATGAAAGCAGGGGGTCTGATATGGCTGTCGGCCGCGCTGCTGGTTTGGGTGCCATCGTTTGCGGCCTTCGCATTTGACGAGGCGGCGTTTATTTCGGGAGAGTACGACGACGGGGCGACGGCATTGGCGGGTGATGTCACTCCTGATGGGGCGCAGGAGACCGCAGCGAACGATGGCGCGGGGACATCCGATACGTCGGACGGGTTTCGCCCCTCGGACAGCTCGGACAGGCTGCAGCTGTACGGCCGGATTGAGAATCAGCTGACGTTTGTGATGATGAAGGATGCAGAGGACCGGCAACAGAAGCATCTGTACGACTATATGCAGCTGCGGCTGGATATGGATGCCTCTTTGACCGGAGGCATGGAACTGAAATCCGACGGGGTGGTCAGACTGTTTGCGGGAGATACCGAAATCAGTCTGGATGAAGTGGCGCCGCCCGAAACGGTGGCGCGGGCGCTGGCTGAGGACCCGCGGCTGATGGCGCTGCTGCAGACGCCATACCAATTTGAAAACCGATACTGGCTGGATAATGCCTATGTGAAGATTCCGGTGGGCGATTTTCTTTTAACGGTGGGTAAGCAGCCCCTGGGACAGGGGGCGGGTTATGTGTGGAATCCCACCGATGTGTTTACGCAGAAGGACCTGCTTGACCCCACATACCAGCAGGAGGGCATCATTGCGATGCGGCTGGGGGTGCCCATGGGGCGGGCCTCCCTGGATTTGGTGCTGGCGTCGCCGGATGACTCGATGCAGCACTGGATGGGCGGCGGCCGGATGATGTTTCCGTTGGGGCCGTTTCAGTTTTCAGCGGTCTCCTATTATACCCGGGCGCGGTTTGCCGATGTGGTTGGCAGCATGGATGCGGTCATGGCTGCCGCGCAGACAGGGCAGAATCCGGAAGATGCCATACAGATACGAGACGATAAGCGGGTGATGTTTGGCGGGGATATGGTGGTGGATATAAAGGGCGTGCGTGTGTGGTCAGAGGCCGCATACAATTATCTGCCTTCGGGAAGGGACTGGCTCGAGGCCGAGGGGGGGGTGGAGTATTACTTTCCCTTCGAGACCCATCTGATGATTGAGTATTTTTATTATGAGCGAAGCCCGTTGCAGCAGCATAAACAGTATGATCTCAATGGCTGGATGAATGCGCTGGATGGCCATTTGAAGATGCTGGGGCGTCATTTTCTGTTTACCGCCCTGGAGCACCAGGTGTCGGATTTCTGGACCTTGGGAGTGTCAACCTTTCAGGGGATGAGCGATGCGTCCGCCATGGTGGAGGGGGATATCCGATGGAGTTTTGCTGAAGGCGCCGAACTCTGGCTCATGGCAGCCAAAGGCTTCGGGGACCGAGGGGATTTTTTAACCAACAGCTTTCAGAGCTGGCTCCGGTTGACCATTTTTTATTAATAACATGTTTATTTTTAATGCTGGGATGGACACAATGTAAGGTACGCTTGTGGGCGTGTGAATAGGGGGGATTGTTCAAACCGGACGCAGGCGGGTGTTTAAAAAAACATTCTCAGGCAAGTCCGGAAGTAGCGGGTGACTGAAAATGACGGGCCATCTGTCCCAACCAGTTCTTGATCGTTCCGAAGTTTTTGTATCGGATAATGATTCCAATCGGCTGCTGCATATGGTGCGCCGGCAACTGGGCGGGCTGTGGTTGGTGGTGCTGTTTTTGGTGACGGCTCTGGTGGTGGGCTATCTGTCGTTCGGACATAACGTGCTGACCACGTCCCCCTCGGTCGCCCAGGTATCCGAATGCCGTACCGCCATGGCCATTTCCAAAGACGCCAGGATAACGCCCCTGGGCATCAAAATGCTGGATGCGGGGTGGCACACGGACGCCATCTGGTTCAAGTTCGATACCACCACCCCCCTGTCTGAGCTGTTCGACACATCGATGGTGGATTTGGGCAGTTTCAACCCGCAGTTTCTGATGGGCATCGGGGCCACTTCCGCAAAGTGGTGGGATGTGGCCCACCAACGATTGCCAGGGGGCGAGGTGCTGCTCCCGGACAACAAAACCATGAGCGTCGCAGTCCGCAAAAACACCAGTGGTCATACCGTCTATATTTTCTGGTATGAACGGTAGATTGGGTAGGCCGAAGCACCATCGCAAATTGGGTGGGCAGCCATCCTGGAGGCAGCCATCCAGGCCTTTTTTCACTTCGTTGTATAACCGTAAAACCCAAATGATTTCAGCGTGCTCGGTTTGGGTGGGTTACCTAATGCCAGCGTGCTCGGTTTGGGTGGGTTACCTAATGCCAGTTACAATGCCAGTTATCTAATGCCAGTTTAATTAATGCCGGCTACCACCATTGCTGTCCGCAATAGAGTTCTTCACTGCTATCGGATTGCTCAGGCGCAACTTCAATGGACCCCAGGGGTATCACGCCAGGTCCACTGATACGCAACATCCAATCAACGGCATGATACAAGGAATAGCTGGTAGTCCGCAGCTGCAGTATTTCGCCTTCAGCACACAAAGGCGATTCGCTGTCCACTGCTGCGTCCTCGTCTGCCTCCGAACGCCAATCCTCCGAGTCACTGGATTTGGTTTCCCGCCTAACCAGCACGCCGCCCTGTACTGGCAGTTCCCATTCCTCCTGAAATTCGGAACCGTCAGCGCTGCCGGATGCTTTTCCCATGTATGAACTGCTTTCCCGGACAAGCGACACCAGTACAGGCGTTTTTCCGTTAACCAATCGAAACACCCGCGTATCGAAGGAATCGCTGCCGCTATCCGCACCAACACAGGCGGAGCGCCCTTCCCGAATTTGCAGCAGCAGCTCGTCGCCATACGTTTCGAACAGCTTCACCGATACCTCCGCACAATGATAGTCACCGTCAGTAAATTGCGTTTTATGAGAAAACACCTTTTTCTTCGAATTTTCCATCTATACATCATCCAGCGTAATATGAATTTTCTCGATCCCGGGCGATGGCAAATAGTCACCGACAAGCTCCGAACGAAGCTTCTTTGCCAAAACATCGGGATCATCATAGCCAAATGAAATCTTCGAAAACGCCTGGAAACTATCGCCGCCTGGAACGCGATTTTGCAGTAGCACAAGACTCTTTGCACAGTTCGAATCCCACGCGCCCGCATACAGAATCGCCCTTGATTTTTCAAACACTACCGCCATGGGCGCTTCACCGTCAAACCGCCAGCCCGGAGCTTCGGTGGGGGACAACAGTAAACAGCTGGGTTCCTGCGACAAGTCTGGCGCGTCCAGCAGCGGAAACCACGTGTCCTCATGAAAAATTTCCAGTGTTGCCACTGCGTCACCCTGCCTCCGGGAAATCCGGCCTTTGCTAAAATGTTTTGCAAATTCCTCAAAACGAATCACATTTTCTTCGGTGTTCGATGCAGGTAGGTCCGCCAGTGTGGGTGGTTTAGCACTCGGTATCGCACTCGTGGGTCTGGCACCCGTGCTTTGCTGCCGTGCATCGGTGACCATTGAAAAATTTTTCACTTCAGGCTTGCTGTCAGCACCGCTGGAAGGTGAAATTTCCACTCGCCGCTGCGAATGCTGACAAGCAGCCGCAATCAGCACCAAAAGCAACAACATCGGCTGTGTCATGCCAAATCGGGGGCAATTTTTAAAAATCAGTGCATCGCACATATCCGACCTCTTTATCTGGCTCGAAGACATTCCATGATACCGCAATACTTTAGTCCTGCGCATTCTGTGTTCTGAAACAATTTATGAAACGCTGCATATGTTACTGAAATTTCAGATATGTGGAAAGCAGAACCAACCTTGCCCAAAGAATTGACCTGGTGGTTTCCCTATTGAACAAAACCCAAATGATTTCAAGATGCTCGGTTTGGGTGGTTTACCTGTGTGGGTTTACCTGTGTGGGGTTTACCTGTGTGGGTTACGTGTTCGGGGTTATCGGATTTGCAGCAGGCGCTGGACGACCAGGGTGCCTGCCGAACAACTCAGTACCGGAATGTTTGAGCGGTGTTTGAACCTTTAGCACTTACAGGGACTTGTACTTTTTGAATCATGGGATAAACTAATCTGGACAGTCTAGCCGGAAAGGCAGGGTTCAGATGGAAACGTGGCAGCTGCAGGATGCAAAAAACAAATTCAGCCAGCTGGTGGCGCAGGCGAAAACGGATGGGCCTCAGGTGGTTACCAAACATGGTGTTGAAGCGGTGGTGGTACTTTCCTTTGAAGAGTATCAACGATTGATAAAGAGTAAAAACAAGCTGGTCGATGTACTGCTGGCAGCGCCAACGGCTGAGCTTTCCATTGAACGCGCCAAAGAAAAAGTAAGGGAGATTTCAATTTGAGCTTCCTGCTGGATACCTGCGTTATCTCGGAGTTTGTCAAACCGCAACCCAATCCATCGGTCACCTCTTTTATTGCGGGACAGGACGAGGCGAAATTGTTTCTTTCAGCAGTGACCGTTGGTGAAATACAACGGGGGATTCAAAAATTACCTGTGGGAAAAAAACAGGCAGCCCTGCTATTGTGGATGGATGCGGTGGAAATTCAGTTTGAAAACAGAGTCCTCGCATTTGACAAACGCTGTGCAGGTGAGTGGGCGCGGATGTGCACTGAAGCCGAAGCGGCAGGGTTTCCTCTCGCTGCCTTTGATTCCATCATCGCCGCCATTGCACGCAGCCACAGCATGACACTGGTAACACGCAATACAACCGATTTCGTCCACACCGGTGTGCCGCTCATCAATCCGTGGGAATTGTAGGCCGCCCCGACCTATTCGGAGTAAATACAAAATTAATTCAGACATAAGTGTCTGAAATCATATCAGATATTTTTGCAGCAGGCGCTGGATGACGAGGGTGCCGACGGCGTCGCCGAAGACGTTGACGGTGGTGCGGCAGCGGTCGAGGAACCAGTCCACCGCCAGAATCATGCCGATGCCTTCGGCGGGGAGTCCGGCGGTCTGCAGCACCATCACCAGGGTGACCAGCCCCGCCTGGGGAATGCCGGCGGCGCCAATGGCGGCCAGAGTCGCAGTCAGTACAATAAGCAGCTGGGCGCTGAAACTTAAATCGATGCCATAACACTGGGCCACAAACATCGCAGCCACGGCCTCGTAGAGGGCGGTGCCATCCATATTGACCGTTGCCCCCAGCGGGAGCACAAAGCTGCTCACCCGTTTGTCCACGTTGAGGTTTTCCTGCACCGTTTTCATAGTTACAGGGAGCGTGGCGCTGGAGCTGGCGGTGGAGAAGGCCAGCAAAAGCGGTTCGGCCAACTGTCGCACCACCTTGCCGGGATTGAGACGACTGCCAAACCAGGCCAGCAGTCCCAGAATGACCATGGCGTGAATCATCAGCCCGGCCATCACGGTGATGACATAGCGACCGATGGCGGCCAGTTCCCGACCAAAGGCATCAAATCCGCCTGCGGCGCCGACGCGGGTGGCCACCAGCGCGAAAACCCCAATTGGCGCGGTAAGGATAATTATGTGAACCATTTTCATGCTTACCAGAAAGAGGCCATCCACAGCGTCCTGCAGCGGTTGTATTTTCTCGCCCAGGGTGGACATCACAATACCAAAAAAGAGTGAGAAAAAGATGAGTGGCAAAATGTCGCCGCTCGCCATGGCGGCAAAAAGATTGGCGGGAACCATGGCGCGCACCACGTCGAGAAATGAGTATTCTCCCACCGCCGGGGCGATATGTGCCGTTACCGCAACACCAACGCCCGGCTGAATCACGTTCACAACAATCATCCCGATGGTGACTGCCAGGATGGTGGTCGTCAGGTAAAAGCCCGCGGTGAGGGCCCCCATGCGACCCAGTTTGCGGATGTCTCCAAGAGATGTGACCCCGTTGATGATGCTGGAGACAATCAGGGGCACAATCATCATTTTAAGGGCATTTAAAAACAGGTCGCCCAGCAGTGCGATGACCGGGATTTCTGTTTTGGCAAAGCCGCCCACAACTGCGCCCAATAACATGGCCGCCACAATGGCAATCAGAAACAGGGTGTGCCTGCGCCGGGAGTCGGTCCTCTGGGGGTCGCTGGTGGGTATGGACATGGTTAATCCTGAGGTTTGGGGGGACGATCGCCGAAAATGGCCGTGCCCACACGAACGATGGTGGCACCCTCTTCGATGGCTTCACGAAAATCGTGGCTCATGCCCATTGAGAGGTTGGGGAGCGCCGCATCGCCGCCCATGGTATCGCGCAACTTCCTGAGTTGTTTGAAGTATTCGCGGGTTTCCGACGCCTCCAGATGAAAGGGGGGGATGGTCATGAGTCCGGTGAGGCGAATGCCGGGCAAGGTTTGAAGCCGCGCGGCAATTTCAGGGGCCTCCCGCTGGCTGCAGCCGGATTTCTGATCCTCTTCCC
>JAFGWT010000484.1 GCA_016937015.1 Deltaproteobacteria bacterium
ACTTTGTCGATCTTACGACCCAATAAACGACACCTCGATCGGTTCACGATCAAGATGTGATAAAGAGACAGTTCGCGGAAGGGGGAGAAATGCTGGCATTATCTGAGTACTTTAAAAGATGTGATAGATCTTCAGTGCATGCAACGTCTCCTGGACACGTTCATGTTGCCTGCATTTTTGGTGTTCGCCCCAAAACAACATCAATATTTCAGGTGGGTGGTTTGAAAGAATGGCTAGAAGCAGACGTCAATGTACTCGGCCATTTTGTCGCCGCAGGGCAGGTCTTCCATATCCCCTTCGGCTCGCTGATACTCCGCGTATTCCTCACAGGAAAGCTGCATCGAGCAGATATACATGAAATATTCAGCTTTCTCGCAGTCTGTGATTTTGGTCCAGTCGGAAAGTACCTTGTCGCAATCATCGCCGCAGGTTTCTGCGCCATCATACCAGCTCACCAAATCGACCATTTTTTGACCGCTGGTGGTTTCGAAGTCACAATTGAGTAATAAATAACAGAAATTCTGGCATTCAGGCCCGTTGTCATTGGCATTCGGGTCTTCAGTATCAACCTCGTCAAAACTATCCACTTCTTCGTACAGACTGCCCTCGGTGTCACTGTCCGAATCCGAGTCTGAATCCGAGTCTGCGTCCGAGTCCGAATCGCTGTCGCCATCGGCGTCTGCATCTGAATCACTGTCCGAGTCTGAATCGCTCACGTTCCAGTCGGGGGTGTTGTCTTCCGACCCCCCGCAGCCAAATGTCAGCAGCAACGCGCCGAGCATCACGCTCAACATAAATATTCGATTAATAACAACCATGTGAAAATCTCCTCATCCAAGGGGGGTTAATCTCTTAATCGCGTAATATATCATGAATAGGCCGATTTTTCACGGCAAATCAGCGCCCACCTGCTCTTCGATTTCGAGGACGGATTCGATTTCCTTTAAATCCTGGCGGGTTTGGGCTATCCAGGCGTTGTCGAGATTGAGGCGCATGGCGAACGCCAGGGTGCGGCGCCATTGTTTGACCGCTTTTTTGAGCAGGATTGTAATGCGTTTGCGCAGCACCTCCATGTACACTTCCTGTTCCGAGTCGGTCAGTCCCGTTGGCGGCTTTGCCGCGAGCATGTCTTCCCACAGATGGTGATACAGGGCGCCGGTGCGATATGCGGCGGCGGCGCACCAGTGGGGATGACCAATGCGAATCACCTGGGTGTAGAGGTATTGCGCATCGAGGAGCAGCCGGCATTTTTTTTCGAGAATCGCTTCCAGCGCTTTGTCATCGGCGGGCAGTGAAACCTGTCGCATTTGGGCGTGGGTCAGCTCGGCCAGTTTGAACTGGGCCATTGAGTAATAAAAATCAGGCGCGGTGGGCGACACCCCTTCCGCCCTGGTAAAAACGCGAACGGCCTGCTCCAGCTCAATTTTGGCCAGTGCGGGCTGATTGGTTTCAATGAGCGCGGCGCCTTTTTTGGCGTGAATTTCCACCTTGTCCACCGGCGTCAGGTCCGGCGTCTGCGCGGACAGCGTATCCAGTGTGCCGATGAGGTCGTCCCATCGTGCCAGTGCTTCAAGGGAGTCGGCCAGACGAAAGCGCGCATTTTTCACATCGTTAAAATCCGGAAATCCCCGCAGCAGTTTTTGGTATGTGTCCACCGCGGCGTCGTACTGTCCGGTTTTGTCGAGGCAGATGCCCAGATTGTACAGGGTTGGGGCCAGATAGGGGGACCGGGGAAATTCATTTTCCAGCCGGCGATAGGTCTCAATGGCATCCGCAAACCTCTCTGCACCCAGCAGACGGTTCCCTCTTTCAAACAGTGTGGCCGCATCGTAGGCGTCAATCACCTGTCCCCCATTTTGCTTTTCTGCCGCCACATGTATTTCCGGCAGGGGCGTTATCGCGGGTTCGGTGGACACGTGTTTATGGGCGCATCCGGTGGACCAGAGGGCCATCAGCGGCAATAGGGCGATGAGGGGCGTGACACCTGTTGTGAATTGTTGATATCGCATGATAAAAAGTATTTTTTTAAGGCTTATGAGCCGACAACCGATTTACTTCCAGGATAGTGACAGTTTATGGCCACGAAATGTTTCTGTCTCAGTTTCCGTTTTAAATGATTCAGAAAATTTCACGACGCCCATGTTCCCAGAAAGCAGAAAAAGTACAAAATCAAAATCCGAAATTCAACTTCATTCGTCAGACACGTATAATGTCACTCTGGAGACATTCCCAATGAATATGCAACCATGCCCCCCCAATGCCGTTTCTCTGTTCATCCGCCGGACGCTCTTTCAATTTATTTTACTCAGTTTGCCGGCATTGGGTACCGGTTGCCATACTGTGCCTGAGCATACAGTGTCCCGAAAAAATGCATTCAACACCCACACCCGCAATCGCATTGGCAATCTGTCTGAACTGCTTGAGATGACGGGGCCTCACAGCGGGCAGCTGCAGACGGTCAAGTTCATCATTACGGATTTTGGAGATAGCGCCAAAGCCGAGGTGCTATATATGGATGGCCGCTTCTATGCGCTGCATGACGAATGGTATTGGTATCTGCGGCTGAATGGTCAGACCGCCATGGGGCAAAAAGGGGTTAAACAGGGGCCTGGATGTGCGACCCCGGCTGCATGCACGGACGCGATAAGAGGCATGGCGGTCCCGCCTCCTGACTTGCAGTTTGTGGAAGACCGCCTGTATTCGCAGCAGTTTTACGACTGGGCATTGGCCAAACATCGGAAACTGGGTCTGGGCGCATTGATGTATCGGGCGGCAGACAGCGCGTCGCCGGCGATGCTGGGATTTCGACTGGAGTACGTGGATGTGCCGACCGCTGCACAAATCCTTCAGTTCTTCAGTATGCTTCAGCAGACATTGCCCCGGGCGCTTGCATCCCAACTGGTCTGGCTGCCCAGGTCTCCGGCACAAATCAGGTGCGCGAAGCAAATGCTGCGTCAAGGGCAGCTCGCATCGACGCAGATTAAATATTTTTCAGACCTCGCCCGGGAAGGCGAAGCCGAAATATATAACAGTGGGGTAACTGTGGGACGCCTGTTACTGGTGGAACCGGATACCATGGAGACTGCGGCTGCAGGCAGTGATTTTATTCTTGTGGTAAAAACACCGCCGGATGATTTGCCACTGGCGGCGGGACTTATTTCTGCGGTGCCGCTGACCGCGCTGTCGCATTTAAATATTCTGGCCAAAGATCGCGGCATCCCATCCGGATATGTGGGGGGCATTTTTGATGATCCGTGGATACGGCAGCTGTCAGACGGTTATGCCCCGGTGGCTTTGGCGATGCGCAATGGAACAGTAACAGTCACACCCATTTCTCCGGCGACCTATCGGCAGTTTGGGAAGCGTGCCAAGCCGATTCGGTTGAGTCCAGCGCCCGATTACAGCACCTCGCCGTACGTTCTTAGGATTTCAGAAATTATTTCTCATCCGCGCAGTGACTGGGCGGGGCTGGTGGGGGGGAAGTCTTCCGGCTTTGAGGTGCTTCATCTCGCGGTTCCTCATGCGATTCCGGGCGAGGTGGCGGTGGTCACCACTCGGGCTTACCTGGAACATATGGCGCCGCTTCGGGATGAAGTGGACGTGTTACTGGAGCATCCCGCGTTTCAGAATTCCCCCAGGGTTCGGTATTACGTGCTGGAAGGGGAGCAACGATTTAACCAGCTGTTTTCGTCGCACGCTGATCGGCGACTGATTTCTGACCTGAAACAAAACAGCCCGCTGCATTACAGCGTTGGGCACAGTGGGGGTCTGAAGGCAAAAATTCGGCGGCAACCGGTACCCTCTGCAATTCTTGCAACAATCACTCAGCGTCTGAACGCGTATTTCGGTTATCTTCCCAAAACGCAGGGGCTGAGATTTCGTTCTTCGAGCACAGTGGAAGACATTGATGGATTTAATGGCGCCGGTTTATATGAATCAGGCACCGGGTTTTTAAACGCTTCGGCACTCCCTGATGTGCGTGATGGAAAGAAGACAGTGGCATGGGCGCTGAAGAAAACGTGGGCGTCGTACTGGAATTTTCAGGCATTTGAGGAACGACGCAGTGCCGGGGTAGATCACCAGAGTGGCGCGATGGGGATTGTGGTGCATCCGGTATTTGACGATGACGCCGAACTGGCCAATGGTGTGGTGACTTTTTCGTGGAATTTTGCGGGCGACTATGTGCCTGAAAAAAAATGGCAGCAAATGCGAGTGAACACGCAGCGGGGAGCCATCAGTGTCACCAACCCGCCTGCTGGCATCAATGCATTGCCTGAGACTGTGGATGTTGACGCAATAAACACAGGTGAAGCGACCGTTAACCGGGTGCGGCTGGCACATGCAAACGGCGATAGCTACAGTGTGCTCAGCGATACCGAGTATCAACAGTTGTTTGCGCTGTGCCGTCGAATCGCGGATGTGTGGAACAGCCGAATGAACACCGCGTCACCGAAATTTGGCAGGTATCAAACCATCACTCTGGATTTGGAATTTAAAAAAATGTCAGCTGGCTGGCACGGATTTTCAACAGCTGCCCAGCCGCCACCGTCTATTGTGATCAAGCAGGTGCGTGCCATTGAGTCGCCACCGCTCATTCCGGATGTTTTTGAAAAGGGCCTGTCTGCGCCAGGGGATGTTTTGTTGCGGGCGACCCGAATTGACCGGGTGACCTGTGCGGACCCGTTACACCAGATTGGTTTTTATCGTATCAGCTCAGATGCCAAAGCGGATGGTGCGCCGATGGGAGCGGTATCGATGTCAGGCATATTCATGGCCGATGTGACTGTCACCGTTGGTGACCGGCTGGAAGTCCTTTCCCCAACTGAGTACGAACAGCCCTCATTGGATAACCAGGTGATCCGTTTCACCGCTGCTGGTGCGACTCGTCTCGGCATGCATGAACTTCAGCTGGTCAATATGGTTTGCGACACCAAAGTGATTGCCGTTTCTGACACCGCATTATTGCTGGATATGGTGGCCCAGGGCCGGGTGATAGGGCGGACCAATCAATTTTCCGGCAAATAACGGAAAACGTGCGGGGATGCTTGCTGTGTCGCATGTTGATTTGATGCAAACCATAATCTTATGAAGAATATCTACCAATGATATTAATGGGTTAGTAACATTTTTCGAAATGTTATTGCGCTCGTCTTGACCAGTCCAAAACCACAGAACATAGAAAATATGAGTTTTCGCAATATTATGGGTGCACTGTGCAAAGCTGCAATTAACTGCAATTGCCGGAGGTTTCAATGGAAACACAAAAAATACTGGATATCGCTCACGTGAGTTTTCTCGATATTATTCGGGCGTCCATCGTGCAGCTTGGCGCCGCCGCCACCAAGGGGATGCTGATTCGGAATGCGATGGCAACGGCTGAGAAAATTCCCGAGGTGTCATTCGATACCCTCGATGAGTTCGTCGCGTCCATCGACATTGCCGGGAACCCGGTGACCCAGGTGGAAGGAAAGGCGGTGCATTATGGCAAGGGGCTGTTTGGTTTGCCATCATGTCCGTTTGCACCGTCAATCGGCGATTACAAATCCGTTTATGGCGGTCTTCCGGAGGATTATCACAAAATTACTGAGGACTACAATAAGCAGGGGCCAGTGACGGGGGCACTCAAGGTTGGGCATGGTGCGGGCGTGAGTCCGTTCTGTGCGGTGCACCAGCCGTTGCGCGGCGCTCTAAAGGACAGAATCAGAATTGGTGGCAACCCCATTTCGATTCTCCAGCTCGGATGTAAATCAGGCAGTGGCGAAAAAGGATTGGCGCAGCAGTGGATTGATGAAACGGATTTTACTGCAGCCGAAGTGGAGAAAGTGCTTGATGACAACATGTGCTGTTACGCCATTAAGGTGGAGGCCTGAGTAAGGATACTGCGGACACGTTGCTTAAAACTGCAGATGTTTACGGGCAATTCACTTTAGATAAACAGAAGAAAGGGAAGAAACATGTTTAACACGGACACCATATTAAAGAGCCTGAATGACGTACAGGGCGTTCACCAGTCGCTGATTGTTGGTCGTGACGGGTTCGTTATCAACAGCATGGGAGACATGGAGGCGGACTCGGTGGGAGCAGTCATTTCCACCGCAATTGGTGCGATTGAAGCCATGGGCCGCGACTGTAAGCAGGGCGGGTTGTTTGAAGTCATGGCAGAATACAACGGGGGCGTTGTTATTGCCGCCCCCATTGGGAAGGAAGCGGTGCTTGGCATTGTCGCGGATGAGTCTGCCAATCTGGGCGGGGTTCGGTTCGTCGTGAAAAAGAGTATGAAGGAGCTGGAAAAGGTAATGTAACTTCTTTTCCGGCGTGCCAGAAAAAAAACTATATTGAATCCATCGCATATTTCTGTGTGCGAAGAAAATGGGGGTTTATCATGAAACGAGCTGTGGATACACGTGCAGTCCAGGGTGTTTTATATGGGGTTTACAAAGCATTGCACAATATCGCAGGGGCCAGCGCACCCGCAGTCATGCGACAGGCTGCGCCGGACATTCTGGCCGAACTGAGCAAGCTCGGCGTGTCGTTTGATTGCGTCGACGATGTGGACAAGTTGTCCAGTAAAATTGGTGAGACAATGGAAAAAACGGGCATGTGCGACAAAATGGTGATGAGGCTCGAAGGGGATCGCCTCAAAGCGGATATTACCAACTGCGCGTTTTTTGATTTAACCATGCATTTAAAGGAAGACGGGATCCCGCCATTTGGCTGTCCCTTTGCGGCGCTGACCATTGCCATCGCCGAGAAAAATCTGGGGAAAAAGGCAAGACTGGTGAATCTGGAGCCCGTGCCGGGGGGCAACCCGGGAGATACGCGGCTGGAAGTTCAACTGTTTTAGCAACGGGATGGGATTTTATTAATTATGGCACTTGTTGCTCCCAATTTACGATGGATGCAGCTATACTCAAATGGAATCGAAGTTGACTTGATTGCATGACTGCACCGGTTCACTTTGCCGATGCGGCAATGGTGGATGCCGTGTGGTGAAAGCGCTGCGAATCATGCGGGTTCAGCCATCGGAGGAGCGAAATTATGGCATTAAGCGGCACACTGTCAGATCTGGGAATCGTCGATCTGGTTCAGTTTCCGTCGTCGGCAAATAAGACAGGGGAACTGATTATCGCAGGCGTTGAGGACGAGGCACGTCTTTACTATGTTAATGGCGATTTAAAACATATCATATGCGGCAACCTGACGGGGGAATCGGCAATGACTGCGCTGGTCGGCTGGTCCGAAGGAGAATTCGAGTTTCGCCAGACGGTGACATCCGAAGTGGTGTCGATAAACATTGCAGTGACTGAGCTGGTGGACAAAGCGCTGCAGGAGTATGAAGCGAAGGCGGCGCGCGGGCACAGTATTGAGTCTCCGGCGGCGAATGTTTTGCGAAAAGCCCTGGAAAATACAGCCGATAAACTGGATTTCGTCACCCATGTGGCACTGTATTCCGTTGCGGGCGAACTGATTTGCGCCTGGGATAGAGATGAGGCAGATCCGGGATTGCTGCAGCTGATTGACGAGGTGCGAACACTGTTTGATACGCATCCCCGCAAAGGACTCAACAAAATTTACCTGACAGATACCAGTGGCACATGCGCCGCAACCATCGTAAACGATTCATTCATCGTTCTCATCAGTGCAGATGACCTGTCGTCTCTGGGGATGGTATCGCTGGCGTCCACCAAAATGACGGCGGCGGTGATGGATACTTTTCAACGGCGTTAATACCTTCACATCAACGTTAACGACTTGAAAGTTTTACGCTGCAGTTGTTTGAGACAGGTTTTCCTGTATTTTTCCTGTTTTTTAATTGTGACGATTCTTTAGCGCACTATGCATCGCAATATCGGCAATGGGTTTCGGAAGCGCTTGTGTTTGAAAATCGGTAAATTTAATCAGATTGATTTCAGTATGTGGTTCAATGGTTGACAGTTCCCGTTTCTGTTGGAATGGTTGGATGACAGCGGTTTGAACCGACCTCAATTTGAACCGACCTCAATATGATTCACATTGGTCTCGCAGTCGGGCAAAAAGAGACATCGAAAGTGAGCAGCCATGAAAAAATCGGGGTTTAAGATCTGGACCACAGGGAAATTCATTTGGTCGGGCATCGCAATTTCAGCGGCAATTATTGCCGGCACTATTGCGTATGGGGTGTTTATCCGTCAGAAGACACCGTTCGTGCCGGAAAATGTGATTTTTATTATCGTGGATACATTGCGGGCGGACGCCCTTGGCACATACGGTAACAGTCGGGACACATCCCCTATTCTGGATGAATACGCCAGGGATAATGTGGTATTCGATAATGCGTGGGCGCAGGGCACCTATACCCGTTCATCCTTTCTGTCATACATGACATCGTCGTACGTGCGTTCGTTAGGCTGGGATTATGTGGTTCCTGGTGAAAATCCGCCCAAAGGCGCATTCTGTGAACGGGATGATTTGGTGACACTGGCCGAAGTATTTAAAAAAAATGGCTTCAGAAACACTGCGGTGCTGGGCAATACATTCCTGTTCCCCAAGCATGGATTTCCGCGTGGATTTCACCAATGGAATCGCATCCCCGTTGAGGAGATGGCTGGTCAGCATTTGCCCCGTTGGGGAATGAAAAAGCTTGTCGACAACGACGTCGTTAATCTTTCCATAAAGGAGATTCGAAAATGGAAGCCTGGCCAAAAGAATTTTCTGTATGTTCATCTGATGGACCCGCATCTGCCGCATTCTCCTGATGCGGAAGCCAGAACGCAGATGGAACTGCCACCGAACCCCCGGATGATTCGCGACAGCGACGCAAAACGCATGGCCGAAGAGGGAAGCGATGCGGACAAAGCGATGGCCAAAGAGTTTTACTACGCATCTGTGTACATGGCAGACAAATCCGTTGGTCGTATCCTGGCTGCACTTAAGGAAGCAGGGGTCAGCGGCAATACGCTGACCGTCATTTCCGCTGATCACGGAGAGCAGCTGTTTGAACATGGGGAGTTCAATCACAATGCGGGTGTGTGGGCGCAACTGGCGCATGTTCCACTTCTAATCGGCGGTGACGGTATTGAGCATGATCGAGTCGAAAGGCCAGTGGAGCTGATTGATATTGCCCCAACCATACTTGGTTTTTTTGATATTGAGCCGCCGCCCCAGTGGCAGGGGGAGGATCTGTTTGAGTCAGACAGACATCGGAATGTGACCGAGCGTCTGGGCTGGACAAGTATCACGACCGATGGCAGATACAAAGCCATCCTTGATGATAAAGGCGAGTGGCGACTTTATGATCTGGAGTCTGACCCATTTGAGCAAAAGCCCATCCGGAATGATAACATCCTTGCAGATATAAAGACGACCTATGATGTCTGGCGGAAAAGCACGCCGAAAAGGGAGATGAAGGCCGGAGACCCTCCCAAAGGCATATGCAGCTCCAAAAGCAGCGAAGGCGACAACGATGAACTGATGAAGCAGCTTGAAGCGCTGGGTTACGTTGTGCCGGAGAAAAAGCCGTATAAGTCGCCGTATAAAATTAAAAAGAAACCGCAGTAACCCCACCACAAATCCGGGCTGATCACTGATGTATCCTGCTGATGCATGCTGTGGCCCAGCATGTGCCATGACGTGTTGTTCTTTAACATGCCGTAATCATTTTGTTTTTGTGCTGTCAGGGTTGGTTTGGATCTTGCAAAAAATATGGCTGCATGAAAACTGAAGGGAGATTTACCATGAAACATTCTGCGGTTATGTGCGGGTCTGGATTTGGCCGTGTCCTCTGTTTATTGTCATTTGCACTTGTACTAATCGGGTGCGCGTCTGTTTCTGATCCGGATAAGACAGCGACGACAGGTGATGGTGGTTTGAATAATGCCGGTGATTTTGTCTCAGCGGATGATGCATATCTGGTTTCAGAGGGACTGAGCCAGGTGAAAGGTATGTATGGCGATTCGGATTCGGACAGCGATTCAGACTCAGACTCAGACTCAGACTCGGATACGGATTCAGATTCGGATTCGGATGCGGATGGCGATGGGGCGCCCATGGACAGCGAGGTCGTGGTTGAAGGGGATATTTATCGTCTGTTCAATACCGGTACATTGCTGATATTGAATCAGTATCGCGGATTACAGATTGTTGATATCTCCAGCCCGTCGTCACCCACCGTGATTGGACGCATGCCGGTGGAAGGAACCCCCGTTGAGATGTATGCCATCGGCAGCACAGCTGTGATTTTATACAATAATCGGTTGGGGTATATGGCGGACAGTGCGGTTGCGGCATTTAACTACACATATGGCGCTGCGGTGATAACCGTCGATTTGACAGTCCCCGCAAATCCCCGCGTTATCAGTAATGAGACATTTCAAGGCAGTATTGTATCCAGTCGCATGGTTGTGGGGGAACAGAAAAGGGCGCTTTATCTGGCTGCACAGGTCATTGAGAGAGGAACGGTTGTTAAAAGTTTTCAGGTGGGCAACACCGGTGAACTGGCTGTGGTCAGCGATGTGGCGTTGGGCTTTGATGTATCGGATATTACCGCCACACCGGGGGCATTGCTAATAGCCAGAACCAAATATGACAGCAACTCGTACAGTCTGGTGACGCTGATGGATATTTCTGATCCGTCAGGTGAGATTGCAATGGGACCTGATTTTGTGACTTCGGGCCTGGTTGGCAAAAAAAGCGATATGAGTCTTGAGGGGGACATATTACGGATAGTGTCGGGACGCACATGGAATAATGATAATCGCAATCACCTGCAGACATGGAATGTGGCCGATTTGAGCAAACCGGTGCCGGTCGACAATGTGGCGTTTGCTGAAGGGGAGGATTTGTATGCCACGTTGTTTCTGGGCAATAAGGCATTCTTTGTTACGTTTCGTCAGACAGACCCATTCCATGCGTTTGAAATTGACAATGAAGGTAATGCCACCGAGCGCACTGAATATATTATTTCCGGTTGGAATAATTTCTTTAAACCGGCTCTTAATGGGTCTCGCATTCTTGGGGTGGGCCAGGGCGATGAGGGTTTGGCTGTGAGTCTGTACGATACCAGTCTGGAGACGAGGGATCCGTTTATTCAGCGCGTCGAGTTGGCTGCGGATGCGTTTGGGTCAGAGGCGTTTTTTGATGACCGGGCATTTACCGTGATAGATAACGCCGTATCGGTATCGGCTGCGGACGGTACGATGGAGACAGGGGTAGTACTGTTGCCTTATAGCCGCTGGACCGACTGGGGTGTCGCGCCAGCGGGGGTGCAGATTATTACATTCTCGTCTGAGACGCTGACCGTTCGCGGCACCATGCCCAATTCAGCATATGTCAAACGCAGCTTTACTGTTGATGAACAGACTGTGGCAACTCTGTCTGAGGAGGAATTGAATCTGTTTGATTTCACCTCTCCAGCTGTCCCCGTGTCTCTGGGAAGTACAGCGCTCGCGCCCTCTTTGACAGGATATTTCCCCATGGGACAGTACGCGCTGCGGATAAAGACTAATCCCGAACGATATAACGAGTGGGCGGATAGGTATTGCGACTGGACCGCGCCGGAACACCTCTTGAAATTGAAGGGTGCGATTGAAGTGGTCGACGCCGCGGAATCTCCTGAAACAGCAATGGCGCTTGCTCAGGTTGCCATTTCGCCATTTGCTCAAGTGTTTATGAAGAACAGCCTCGCAGTGGTAATCTCTCCTGTCTCTGAATGCGGCAAAGAAGGTTGGATAATAGAGACATTCGATTTTGTATCTCCGCTGTCTCCTTTAACACTTGATTCTCTAACGGTGGATGTGCCCGCATACATGCATCAGACATGGACACCGTTCTATTCGGATTCCTGTGCGGGTGATGACTGTGAGCGAAATAAGTATCTTTCGAATATGCGGCTTGTGGGCAATGCGCTGGTGATTCCCGGTGTGGCATTTCACGACCAAAAAATGGGCGAGGTGAAATACTGCGAAGTGAGATCCGCCGAAGAATTCGTGGACGTCGAGACCGGGTTTGGCATTGAGCGCATCAATTATGAAGGAGTGATAGTGTGTGAGCAGGATGGGGATGACGGTGAATTCTGCGATGGCGATATTCTCAAGTGCACAGAAACTGTTCCGGTGCAAACCGATGCCGGAAATACAATTGGCGATAGGCAGTATAATTGTCAGCCGGTTGATGCCGATACGATTAATACAGACCGCGATTGCTGGGAGGAAGACAAGGTGCGCTACTGGCATTCGTATACCTTCGATTTAATTGACCTCACCGATCCATCGAATATTAAACTGGCACCGTCGCTGTCGATGGATACAGCCCATGAAGCCGCGGGATTGGTTGTTCATGGCGACGAGTTGTTGATTAGTTCGAAAGTCCCCATCGATATGCCAAATGATGCACGCGGGTATGTGCGCTACTACGTCACATCGTTGAATCTGGCTGCACCGCAAACCGCAGCGTTGGGGACTTCGGTAAACGTTCCCGGTCAGGTATTTGCGGTGGCCGGCAATACCTTGATGTCAGTGGAGCCGGTGTGGACGGGTGACAGAGTGGACACCGTTTTGAACACCATATCGATTGGAGGCAGCCTGGCGACCCGAACCGGGATGCGCAAATTTGAAGACATGCATATTCGGAATGTGGTGGCGGACAGCAGTGGGTTACTTTTTGTAAATCACAGTGAGGTTCCGGCTTACGAATATGTGGAGGCAAAAATTAATGACTGCGGTTATGCCATGAACGGCAGATACACGGAATGGGATAACGATAGTCGTGATTTTGGGTCCCTGGGGTGTGCTGATGGTGAGACGACCACCCTGACAGTGGTGGACAGTACGCATCCGCAACTGTTGACGCTGGGCGAAGTGACACTGCCGCAATGGGCATCGGTGCAGAAGGTTGAGAATTATTTGGCACTCGTGAAGGTGCCTGGTGGAATGCTGACCCTGGATGTTTTGAATCCGTCTCTAATGACACCTTCGGCGTTTTTTGCAACCCCAGGATGGAATATTGAAATAATATCAGTCAACAGCGATGTGATTGTTGCGGCTGGTAAATTCGGTCTGTACCAATTCAATTCCAGCACGACCACTATGTAATTCCAGGCTCATTCAATCTTCAATTGACATTGTTGCGCCTTATTGTGCTACCGAAACATCTGGCTTTCAGTGCAGTCTGTTCGAACAACTGAACATTGTTTCGGTCTTAGGCCCATTCAATCTTCAGTTGACATTGTTGCAGCCGCGAAGAAGATTCCTTGAAAATTCTAATTGTTTTGCAATGTTTTAAACACTCTGGAAATCCAGCAATAAAAGAAACAGGTGCTCAGAATTTCACTCACACTGAAGCGCTGATTTGATATACAAAAGGCAAGTTGATTTACAAAGGACTTACCATAAAAGGAGGCGCTAATGTTGAAATCTTTTAAATTGCTTTTACTGTTGGTGACAATGGTTTGGTTGCTCACGGCGTGTACGCATGACGTGAATAGCAATGGCACTGATATGGATGATACGTCCAGCAGCCGGGATACCGCATCTGAAAAGGCTGAATCAAAGAACACGGATTCGGATGCTGTCGACACGACAACTCACGGCAGTTCTACCGAAGATACGGGGGGCACGACAGATTCTCCGTTTGCGAGCGATTCCGACGCTGACACCTTAACCCCTCAGGACACCGCCACAGTTACGGTTGTGGACACAGACTCGCCCGCTGATTCCGACACGGTTGTGGACACAAATACGCCTCAGGACAGCGACAGCGGCACCGTTGCAGACTCCGATACTCAATCGGAACAGGACACGACGGTGGTGGGTACGGATGATACCGAGACGGTGGAGACAGAAACGGACACCCTGCCTGAATGCTACGGACAGAAAATGTGTGAGGAAAACATGCTGATGCTGTGTGGAGCGGAAGGCTGGGTTGCGTACAGGGACTGCGCAGCGGTTGGAACCACTTGTGAGGCGTTCCGGGAAGGGTCCGCCATTTGTGTGGCTGATGCGACGCCCGCCACCAGTCTGGTGCTCACCGAGATTTCTCAGCTTCAGGTGCCACCTGCGGGAATTCGCGTTGTATTTTCCGTCGAAAAAGACAACGGCATGCCTGCGTCCGGTCTGACGCTTGACAATTTCATCATTATTAACGACGAAACCGGTCAACCGTTTAATGAAGGCGGCGGGGAACCGGCCCTTGGCGAATCCGAGGGAACGGATTTCTATACAATACTGACATTGGACATGTCGGATTCCATGTTTACTCCGGAAGACAGCAACAGCGCTGCCGAAGCCGTTGCCGCTGCCAAAGCATTTGTGGAGACACACGTTGCCGGGATGGTAGGGGGGAACAGTCACTACGTGGCGATTTACGCATTCGGTTCAACCGCACAGAGTGAGCTGGTGCAGGATTTCACCGACGATGCGAGTCTACTCAAAACTCAGCTGGATGGACTGCTGGCAACCGGTTCCAGGGGTGGCACCAATCTGTACGGCGCTTATTCCGCATCCCTGGATACACTTCGAATGGTTGATACGGGGGAAAGTCTGGCGCGACTGGGTATGATTCTTTTATCTGATGGACTCCATGAGTCGGGAAACAAAGAAGAGATGCGGTCATTGGCTCTGGATAGTCTGGCCCTTGGCGGTGTGGATGTGTACGCTATTGGCATGCCCGGTGAATACGATGAGGCCGAGCTCATGGAACTCGCCAGCAATCCGTTCTATTTTTATTCAAAAGATGACGGGGCGACATTGGCGCAGAAATTTGATTTCATTGGCGATACCATGGCGTACATGACCGGCGGCAATTATGTGGTTGGTGTCTGCAGTCCGCTGGAGTCCGCGTCTTCGTTTACGGTTCAGGCCACGTCGGGCGAACTGATCGGTTCGCTGACTGTTGCGTACGCTGCGGACGCAGAAGGGTGGACAGGCAATGTGTCTTTGTGCGATGAAGCGACAATTGCAGATCCATGTCTGGATCAGCAGTGTGGTGAGAGCATGGTGATTGCAGGATTCGAATGCGGCACCTGCGGCGGCGCTACCGAATACTGCAGTGATACCGGTATGTGTATTGATGACTGCGAGAATCTGTTTTGCGGTGAGTCACCCTTCCTCAATCTGGTTTGCGGCACCTGTGGTGCAGACCAGGTGTGCAAAGTGGGGGTCTGTGAAGAGAGTAACGAACTGACGCTCGAAGCGGAGTGCGCCGTTGATATGGAAATTTCGTCGTGCAATCCCAAATATCCAGGCACAAATTCCAATATTGTTGGCGATGGTCATTGGGACGACAAACCCTATCCGGCCATCACCACTGATGGCGACCTGGGTTACACCGATGGCGGATCCTGGTTGGCGTTTGACAATATCGATTTGACCAAATTCAACAAGGTGACCATCCGCTATGCGACGGCGGCCGATGCCAGTGGTCAGATGACAACCGGATTCAATATCCGGATTGATTCACCGGATGGCGCCCTTGCAGGCCAGTTGGTAACGGAATACACCAACAGCTGGACAGAGTATGCGGAAGCCACCGCCAATCTAAACCAGTCCATCAAGGGAACCCATACGGTATATCTGGTCGCATCCTACGAAGGTATTAATAACGGTAACCTCGATTGGGTGAGATTTCACAAATAACTGGCCTTCCTTTTTCTGAATTATTTTCAGTTCACCGAACAGATGAGTGCTCTTACCGAGAATCCATGCAGATTCGGCAATGCTGTGCTATGTCATTGTCATGTCGGACTACACACCTCAAATTAAAAAATCAGCCAAATCAATCAGCCGGCGTCGGGTACTCATCGGCGCCGGTACAGTGTTGGGCGCAGGCGCACTGTGTGCCGGCGGGTATGTGACATACGGGCTCAGTCAGCGATTTGCGCGGGATGAGATGGCGGTAATTCCAGACCATCGCGTATCGCCCCATGCGGCGCCTCGAATGGTGGTGGCTCGCGGGGTGGACCCGGCCAGAAATGTGCACGCTGCAGTTGAACGCATGGGCGGAATGAAACGTTTTATCAACAGAAATGATGTGGTGCTGGTCAAGCCGAATATTGGCTGGTTGCGCACACCTGCGCATGCCGCCAACACCCATCCGGAAACCGTGGCACAGG
>JAFGWT010000485.1 GCA_016937015.1 Deltaproteobacteria bacterium
GTTCCCGCCTCCGCGGGAACGACGAATCATGGCTATATCACGCAGATATATGTCAACAAAAACTTGTGTAGAATCTTGAGGCGCAGGTGGCAATCCAGTTGTTTAAGTAAGGGCAAAGCTGCTGGGTCCCCGCCTGCGCGGGACCGACGAATCCAAACTATATCACACTGATGCATGTCAACGAAAACCTGTGCAGAATCATTAGGCATTCGCGGACTGGCATGACGACACATATGACAGTTTCGCTGGAAAGATGCGCTCAGAGCGCGTTCCAGACCCACCGTGCCCGCGCCTGTGCGAGAAATGCATCAAAACAGGTTCTGAATGTTGTACACAAAGTGACCAAAGGCCAGGGCGTATTTGTGGAGGAGGTAGTCACCAATGAACACGTACTCCAGCGCGCCCAGGGATAAAAACGGGCCGAACGGCACCCGGGCCTTGCCAAATCGCTCGTCGGGCTCATAGTCTTCATCTTCTTCGAGCTCTTCTTCAAAAACCGGCTCGTTCAGGTCCCCATCCCGGCGGCGGGCAATTACCATGACCACGCCAATGATGGTGCCCTGCAGCGCCCCGGCAAACAGCGCAAACAGAACGCCTTCATACCCCAGAAACGCGCCGAACATGGCCAGCAGTTTGGCATCCCCGGCGCCCATCCCAGGCCGGCCGGTGAGCAGGCGATAGCCATCGATAAACAGCAGCCGTATCGCCGCGTAGGACACCACGGTGGCAATGGTCGATTCCATCCATCCCATGGGAAGGATGAACGTGTTGGCCAGAATGCCCACAATGATGCCCGGCAATACGATGGCATCGGGAATGAGATAATGTTCCATGTCGATAAGCGCGATTGTCACCAGCGACCACACAAACCCAAACCAGATGAAATACGACGCCAGCCCCACTTCAAAACTCCCGCTCTGCAACAGGGTGACCTGGGCCACGCCCACCGAGAGCAATCCCAGCGCCAGTTCCACCCCCGCGTATCGAAATGAAAATGTCGCCCCGCAATGACGGCATTTGCCCCTGAGGATGAAGTACGACAGCACCGGGATGTTATCGAACCATTTGATAGGCGTTTTACACGAGAAGCAATGGGAGGCGGGCCGGACCACCGACAGTTCCCTTGGCCACCGGACAATGACCACATTGGCAAAAGAGCCCCACATGGCGCCAAATATGCCTGCCGCGACAAGAAAATACCAGGGGGGCAATATCGTCAGTATATCAGATGTGTTCATAATTCCATTCCTGAACCAGATTCGCGTAATATTTATTGAAGACGTTTATCATGTTTCGTCGTATGGTCCCGCCATGCCGAAAGTGAAAATACAAAAACTCGACCATTATCCCATTCAGAATCAACAGACCATTCGCGTTTCAGACCTCAATTACGGCGCCCATCTGGCCTACGACCGGGTTCTGTCCCTGGCGCACCAGGCGCGGGTGGAACTGTTTTCAGAGTGGAACGTAACAGAAATTGATTTGGGTGACCAGAAAACCGGCCTTGTGGTGGGCGATGTGTGCGTCAATTACCTGGGGGAAGGGTTCCTCAACGACGTTCTGCGTATCGAAACCGCAGCCGTTGAAATCGGCGCCATCGCGTTTCGATTTAATCACCGCTTTGTCAATGCCGGCACCGGCGCTGACATCGCTCTGGCGGAAATTGGATTTGTGGGATTTGATTACGGACGTCGCATGCCCGGAAGGCTCCCGGTATCATTTGTTGAAAAACTGAAAACCATCGCCGGATAGCAGAGGTCGAGATGTCACATTCCAAATGGATTGCCGTGCTGTCCGACACTCACGGGGTGCTGCCCGCATTTATACTCGACGCATTGAGGGATAATCCCCCCATCCACATCATTCACGCCGGCGATGTGTGCGCCCCGGAAATCATTGCCCAATTGCGCAAAATTGCCCCAATTTCCCATGTTCGGGGCAACATGGACAGTCACAGTTTTGGCCCGGCCACAGAAGCCGCACAAATCGATGGCCTGCTCTTTTACATTCTTCACAACCTCTATGACCTGGACCTGGACCCCAAATCCGCCGGCGTTGCAGCGGTGATTCACGGTCACCTCCACCGCCCATCCATAGAATGGAAAAGAGGCATTCTGTTCCTCAACCCCGGCAGCTGCAGCTACCCCCGAGGCGACCACCCCCCATCCTTTGCCCGCATCGAACTGGGGGATGACGCGCTCCATCCTGAAATTGTGTATCAGAAGTAGCCCCCAAAGCGCCCGGCGCCCTCATTTGGGTCGCCAACCATGCAAAACCAGTGCTGGGCATAGTCGTTTTGCGACCCAACCCTCTGCTTTCAGGCCCCATGTTTTCCTTCTTTACATAAAAACCATTGCCCAATAGACTACCCGCCACCCATTGGTTTGGATTGATCTTATCAGGAGTTTGATATGGCAAGTCGCAACATGACAGAGCAGGTTAAAATCGGATTGGCCGTGGGCGCGATTGCGCTGACATTTCTGGCGTATATTATCAGTCGCCTCAAGGTGAACGCCCAAAAAAACGCCGCGGCCAGGGAATTTCTTGAAAAGACACCGGTCATCCGACTCGGCAGGTATTCGCTCAATGCATTTCAGAGTTTTGTTGCAGCCCTGATTATTGCGGCGTGCTTTGGCACCATCAACTATAACCGATACAGCACCGACCTCATTGTGGACGGCTATGACGAATATGACTTGCTCCATTATTACATCAACGCCAAATATTTTGACGAACTGGGATATTTCCGACTGCTGCCCTCCCTGATTGTGGCCACAGAGGAGGCAGGCCCGTACTGCGTGGGCAAAGCCCCCATCTATCTGGCCCAGGACGAAAATGACTACCAAATCAAACCCATCTGGTATGCGCTGTCCAAAAAGGATGAGATAAAATCCCATTTTACAGATGAACGCTGGGAGCAATTTAAACACGACGCCATGTACATCCAACGGGAATCCAGGCGGCTGAAATGCTTTTTATGGCGACAGCTGCTGCAGGATCACGGATTCAACGGCACCCCCACCTGGGTGCTGATGGCGCGGCCCATTACCAATATGGTGCCGGTGGAAAGCATCAAGTACGCCACCCTGATTGACCTTTGGCTGATTATCGCCATGCTGGGCATTGTATTCTGGGCATTTGGCGGCCAGGCGTTCGCATTTCTGTGGATATTCATCACGGTCAGTTACTCATTCCGATGGCCCACCATTACCTGGTGTCTGCTGCGTTACGACTGGGTCACCTGCATGGTGATGGGCATCGCATTTATGAAGAAGAAGAAGCCCATCGCGGGGGGGGCATTCTTTGGTTACGCGACGCTGATGCGATATTTTCCGGCCATCTGGCTTTTTGGCATTGCCGCCAAAGGCATCCATGCGCTGCTGACCAACAAATCAGTGCCGTGGCGTCGATTCTGGCTGCGGATTCCCACTGTGTACTACAAAATGGCAGCGGGCTTTTTTGGCATTATTCTTCTGCTTTTAACCGTATCGTTTTCCACCGATGGCATTGATGCCCATAAACAGAGTCTGAAGAACATGACAGCCCACGTGGAACCCCACAATCTGTCATCCATGCGACAGGGGCTGGCCATTGCCCTGACCTTCCGCGGTGAAACGGATCAGAAGCTGATCTCCACCGAACAAAAGGAAATGGTCGCCAATATGGAAAGCACCGTTCGCAAGGTGGCCATCGTGTTTCTCATTGTGCTGGGGCTGTTTATGAGTCGCATTAAGGACTGGGAAGCGGTGGGGCTGGGACTCATACCCTACTTCTTTTTAACCACATCGTCCTATTATTACTACTCCATGCGAATGACCGCAGTGCTCATCCATGCGGCGGATTTGAGTAAAAAGCGAAATGTGGTGGGGCTGATTATTCTGTTCGGCATCGAATTGTTCTCTCACGCATCGGAACATCTCCATCCGGGATATCGCTACCCGCTGATTTCAATCATGGGGCTGATGCTGCTGGGATACGCCGTCACCATGTACGGATTCCTGGGGGTCAACTGGTGGCAGGCCCGAAAACAGGAAAAAGCCCTGGCCAGCGGGGATGGCGCCGCATTGCCGGACAAATCCGCTGCGTCGTCAGAATCAGGCGCGAAAGATAAGGCGGCTGCCCAAAGCGAAGCCCCCAAAAAAGCCGTCAAGGCCGGCGGCAAAGGCGCATCCGCCCCAAAAGGCAAAAAGAAAACGGGCAAAAAGAAAAGAAAGTAGGGGCAGGGCCGCGTGCTCGCCCGATGTGGTGACGAATATTCCGGTCGCATTCACAAGGCAATATCGCGAGGACGTTTCCCCGTTTCCGCCCAATCAATCCGGGGCGCCCACAGGGAGACGCCCCCGCGCCCTGTCAATTCTTCTTTGCACCCTGTTTTGCGTTGCCCTGATGGGGATTCAATCCTGCAGCCAAAATAACCGCCCGCATACAAATACCGACAGCGAAGCCCCCCCCATATCGGATACATCATCAGATGCATCCCCGGA
>JAFGWT010000486.1 GCA_016937015.1 Deltaproteobacteria bacterium
CAGCTGGGTTCCCGCCTGCGCGCGAACGACGAATCCAGACTATATCACACTGATGCATGTCAACGAAAACTTGTGTAGAATCATTAGTCCTTCGAGGGAATGACGCTATTTTCGATAGGTATACTCAAATTGTACTGAATTGATGCTCCCTTAGTTAGTCACAGCCACCCGCAGGGCAAGGCGCAGGTGTAAAAGTTGATCCGCCGTCTTCCATGGTGGCATAGAATGGTTGCGCCGCGCCCTTCGCGAGCTCGCCGCTGCAGCTGTTGTCAACGCAGGTGGATGGAAAATTGCTGTCGTTGCTTTCATAGATTTCGAACATTCTAAAGTCCGCGCGTTCATACGCCTGGTATGAGTTGTGATAAAAGGTCCCCTCCGGGGTTACAGCGTACAGATAATCCGCCACATATCCGTCCGGATGCGTAATGCGCAGGAAGGTGTTATTGATGGTAAACCATGCGCCGTTGGCCAGCATGATTCGTTGCCCTTTGTCGATGACAGCGAAACGGAATTCGTCCGGGTCCACGTCTTTTCTGTAATTGTGCGTGCCGCCGGCGTTAATGTTGTTTTGGAACCAGCAATTGCCCGCGCCGTCGAGCAGACGCGAATCCTGATCTCTGTCCGCTTCCGGCATGTTCACCATATCAACCATGTTGTATTCATCCCCGGCCGCATCGGCCAATTCCCTGCCACTCTGTAAATCGGATACGGACGGTTTGCTTTCGCCCCCTTCCGCCTTCTCAAATCGCCCGATAAAACCGCCGCTCATAAAACTGACATCGGAAATAATCGAACCCTGCGTTTCATCAAGGAAGATGTATGCATATTTGGTACTGTCACCGGAACCCGGCACAAACACAAAGGCGATGTTGTTCGAAGTGAACCACTGACCGTCTTTGTTGCCCATCCTTGCGGTGCCATCCTCCCAGACCTGGAGGTCGAACTGGCCAATGGCAATTGGCCCGGTCGTCCAGTGTGCGTCGTCGCCGGTGACCCATCGCGGGTCGCGGTAAGAGTTTTCTGGTTCGCCGTCTTTAAAACTGGGGCCGCAGAAGGAGCACGCCTGTGCATATCCCGGCGGGTATTCCATTTCGTTTGAAACTGTCAGGCGGCACTTGGGTCCGATGCCATCAATGGAACGGATAAGGCGCCCGGTAATATTGTCGCCATCCGCTTTGTCGCGTCGTGTTTTCTGGGTGTGCGCGCCGGGGGTTGCGCCTATGGGGTCCACATCGCCAGGCTGGGTCGCATAGGTGGTTTTCCAGGAGTCAAATGCCCACTCTTCACTGCCGTCCACTTTGTCCAGCTTGCTCAGGTGATTTTTGGCGGCGTATTCAAATTCCGCCTCAGTCATCATACGGTACGGCCTGCCGGTTTCCTTGCTTAACTCGCAAGCGAATGCCATGCAGTCATACCAAGTGCCTTCCGAAAGACCAAAGGCGCTGAACATGTCTCTCGAAGCCTCTGATTTCATCATATGGTAGCTGCTGACGGTGACGTTCTCAACCGGGGTGGTATCAGCTTCGCAGCCACTGCTTTTCTCACATCCCAGCGTAAAGGTGCCACCGGGGATGTAAACCATATCGATCGATATGCCTTTGGCGGTTTCTGTAAAGTCCGCTGCCTTTGCCGGATGGTTGCTGAGTACTGCGAGTTCACCACATTGCGAATCCGCATCCGAATCGGTGTCGGAATCCGAGTCGCTATCACTGTCCGCATCCGTATCTGAATCCGTATCTGAATCCGTATCTGAATCCGTATCTGAATCGGTGTCGGAATCTGTATCGCTATCGCTGTCACTATCCGCATCTGAATCGGTGTCCGAATCCGCATCGCTATCGCTGTCCGCATCCCCGTCTGTATCTGAATCGGTATCGCTGTCGCTATCGCTATCCGTATCTGTATCCGCGTCGGTATCTGAGTCGGTATCTGAGTCCGTATCCGCGTCCGCATCCGAATCGCTGTCTGTATCTGAATCCGAATCCGAATCCGCGTCACTGTCAGTGTCCGAATCCGAATCCGCACTGGATGAATTGCCGTCACTGTTGCTGCAGCCGATTGATGCGCCGACACTGAGCATTAATGCCCATAGCAGAATTGAAATTGACTTCATTTTCCGGTTCCCTTCTTTTTTGGCGATACACTCGAAAGTGGCGTTAAGCCAACGTTTGCGCCGTCTGATTCATTTGGCCGCAACAATGGGTTCAAACATTGTCAGGCGAATTTTCTGATGCAGGTGGCAAAGTGAAAAATGTCCAGAA
Organism: Deltaproteobacteria bacterium; assembly: GCA_016937015.1. Taxonomy (GTDB): domain Bacteria; phylum Myxococcota_A; class Polyangia; order JAAYKL01; family JAAYKL01; genus JAFGXQ01. The sequence goes on from JAFGWT010000486.1 coordinate 2,262, forward strand.
TTTCGCCAACCAAAGGCATGTGTCACCAGCATCAGGCAATTTGTGCTGCGTTCAACACCCAAAGGGTGGAAAAATCTCCACAATGGATCACTGTTTTGTTTTTTTTCGACCCATTTGTGTGAATGGTGCGTACGAACGAAATTTGTTTAAAAATAATTCGCTTTCTCATGTATGCGGTGCATCCCCAGACTGCCGGCCCATCCCGGTCAGAGTCAGTGCCACCTCGCGTGGCCGGGTGGGGCTTTCATGCGTAGGGAATGGGTCCGTTTCGGAGACCGGTCCAGTCTGGCGGGTGGTTTATCATTCCGGCGCAGGTGTGCTGTTTTCGTCGGTGGTCGGGCGGGTTTCAAATCTTCCCAGCAGTTCAACATGTGAGGTGTTGGGGAGCATATCAAAGGCTGCCACTTCGGCCAGGGTGTATCCTTGGTCACACAGCGTTTTGGCATCCCGTGCAAATGATTTGGGGTGACAGCTCATGTATATCAGTTTTGCCGGCTTTATTTCGCACAGTCTGGCGAGGGTGCGCTCATCAATGCCGCGCCGGGGTGGATTGATCAGCACCGTGTCGGGCAGGGGCCAGTCTGCGGGAAAGGACGTCGATAAATCGATGGTCTCATAAACCGCGTCCAGAGAATTCGCCTTTGCGTTTCGTTGTGCAAGGGCAATTGAATCCCTCACGCTGTCGCAGCCAAACAGAGTGCATTGGGATGTGGCTGCCGCGGTAATCCCCAGACCGCCGATGCCGCAGTACAGGTCCCAGACAGTATTTGCGCCGCTGCACCACTCCGCTGCCAGATCGTACATTTTTTGAGCGATTTGGTTGTTGAGCTGAAAAAAGGTGGTGGCTTTCATCCACAGTTGAATAGCGCCAAACTGTTCGCACAGGGTGTTTCTGCCAATCTGTTCCACCGCAGACCCGGTTCGTACCTGGTTTCCCGCCTGATTATTGCACGTGATGGAGACACCGTGCACCTGCGAGCGGTTGATAATTGTCTGTGCGAAATCAATCCAATCGGTCGCATGATCTGAACTGACAACCAAATCCACCAGTGTGGCGCCGCTTTCAAAGGACTTGACGGTAATATAGCGAATGCCATTGGGGGTGGGGTGGACCGGCGCGTTGCGTTCGGTCAACTGCATTTCAAGGTCGCGCTGGATTTTGGAAATCGGTCTGGTATTGATAACGCAGTTGTTCATACCCGCAAAACGATGGGACCCAGGGGCCCAGGACCCCAGCTGAACCGTTCCGTTTTTTTGTTTATGCACCACAAAATTGGATTTGTTGCGATAGCGGCGCATGCTTTCCATTGTGATTCCATCTGGAACCGTATCAATGCCCCATTCGGCGAAGGCATCCGTTACCGACTTCAGCTTGGTTTCCCGGTATACATCCCTGGAAACGTGTCCAAGCGGACATCCGCCGCATCGTCCGCCCGCCTGCTCGGACTCCGGGCAAAAATGCCGCTTCCATTTGTCACCCCGTTGAGGCGGCGACGCAATCCGGGCCCAGGCATGAGGCGACTGGTGGCTCACATGATCAATCCGGATGCTCACTGTATCTCCTGGTGCCGTATCGGGAATGTGAATCACAACGTTATTGTGCGAAGCCGTGCCATACCCGTCGACGGTCAAATCAGTCACAGTCACTGTCAGCCTGTCGCCGTTTTTCAATTCTGGAGAAATTTTCGCCCCGCTTTTTTTCCTGTCACCGGAGTTGGCCATGTCTTTCACTCGATTCCTAAAAATTATCCTTCACCCTTAATCAAAATGGCAAATCGTGCTAAGTTTATCCCACTTTATCCCATAATGTATAAAATGTTGAAAATTATAGGCTATTTTTATTTTTACCAAAGTTGCGCATCCGAGTTGCATGTATCTGTAAATAGTTAATATTTTAAAAAATTGACAATTTTTATGGGTTATGGCTACGTATGGATACTTTATAAGTGGGATAAAGTGGGAAATTCAATGTTCAAGGGACGATATAATCACACGGTCGATGGCAAGGGGCGAACCAGTCTCCCGGCCCGGTTTCGCGAAACCGTGGCAGCCGAGGGAAACGATCGCGTGGTGCTCACGTTCGCACTGGATTCCCAGTATCCTCACCTCGATGTGTACCCCTTTGGCCGGTGGAACGAGTTTGAGCAGAAACTGGCACAAAAGCCCACCTTCGACGAAAACGTCATTCTGCTGAAGCGGTTTTACGTGGCCAACGCGGTGGAATGTCCGGTGGATGGTCATGGGCGAATTCTGATTCCGGCCACCCATCGCACCTATGGTGACATTGGCGAGGATGCCACCTGGGTGGGCATGAACAAAATCATTGAACTCTGGAATCCCCAACGATGGGATGCGGCTCAGGCGGAAGCGTTGGCGAATCTTGCCGAAATTCGCAAAGGCCTGGCGTCATTTGACCTTTGAAGGAAGTAATGGATACAACTTTCGAACATAAGTCAGTGCTTCTCGACGAAGTGATTTCCATATTGGCGCCTCACAAAGATGGCGTGTACTGCGATGGCACGCTGGGCGGCGGTGGTCACGCAGAAAAAATTCTTGAGGCCAGTGCGCCATCGGGGAGACTGATTGGCATAGATCAGGATTTGGATGCCATCGCTGCAGCCAAAAAGCGTCTGGAAAAATTTGGGGGGCGCGCGCAGATTTTCCACGGCCGGTTTTCGCAACTGGCCGAACTGCTGAAAAGGGCGGGGGTATCGCAGCTGGATGGACTGCTGCTTGACCTCGGCGTGTCATCCCATCAGCTCGATGAAGCCACGCGCGGGTTCTCCTTTATGAATGCGGGGCCCATCGATATGCGCATGGATACATCCGACGGGGAGACCGCTCTTGAACTGCTGAATCGGCTCTCTGAGGACGAACTGGCGGATATTATTTTTCGATTTGGTGAGGAGCGAATGGCGCGTCAGGTGGCCCGTTCCATCAAACGAATGGAGACAGAGGGGACGCTGCAGACGACCCAGGATTTAGCGGTTGCGGTCAAACGGGTGGTCGGTCACAAAAGACCAGGAAAAAGTGATCCCGCCACCAAAACGTTCCAGGCCATTAGAATAGCTGTGAATGACGAGATGAAAGAGCTCGAATCCGTGTTGCAGATGCTTCCCGAACCACTGGCGGTCGGTGGTGCCGTGGCCATTATCACCTTTCATTCACTGGAGGATCGCATGGTGAAACAGCGGTTCGACGAGTTGGTCAAACCGTGTAAATGCCCTCCGGGTATGCCGGTCTGTACCTGCCCCAAACCGTATGCGGAGTACACCACGCGACGAAGCGTCAGAGTGAGCAACCAGGAAACCGAACTCAACCGACGGGCACGAAGTGCGCGCGTAAGAGCCATTCGGAGGGTAAGATGAATCGACGGATAACTCGTTCAAGAGTAAAGCCTGCCTCTTCCAATGTACCCGCATTGTCGCGAAAACTGCCGTCGATATTCCGTTCAGCGAAAACCGCCAACACGGTTTCAGCCGTTGTGGATGGAAAGAAAGTGGACGGCAAGGGTGTTGGTATTTTTCATCTGTTGTTTATTTGTCTGTCGCTTGCTATCGCCGCAGCAGGGGTGCTTTACCATCTGCACATTCGGTTCGAAGGGGTTCGCCTGGGATATGAGGCCAGCGAGCAGCGTAAAATTCAGACCAAACTGATGCTGCAACGCCGGGAACTGCGCCTTGAACTTGCGTCCATGAAGGAACCCGGGCGCATTGAGGATGAAGCCCGCGAGAAACTGGGTATGGAGACCCCGCGGGCAGAAGAATTTGTTCATGTCAATAAAACCCGAAAAGTGGTGTCCGTTTCAGGGGGAGCGCTGTAGCCGTGTCTTTCCTTTCGAGGGACAGACAGTTCTGGATACGGTTTCGAATCAGTCTGATTGTATTGTTACTGGCGACTGGCGTCATCGCTGTCGGGTGGGGGGCGTGGTCGCTCGGTGTGGACCGACGACAGGAACTCTCAGAAATCGCTCGCGAGCAGTATATTCGCCGCATTTCCGTATCGGCCAGACGCGGCCTGATCACAGACCGTTACGGAGAGGAACTGGCGGTTGAGGTTGAGGTGGATTCTGTTTATGCAGATCCGAGGGATGTGAAAAACGCCGGACCTTCCGCTAAAAAACTGGCAAAAATACTGGGCAGGGAAGAAGACGTCTTTTACAGGCGTTTGAGCTCCAAAAAGCATTTTGTGTGGCTGAAGAGACGGGTCACACCGGTGGAGTCCCAAAAGGTTAAGGCGTTGAAGCTTCCGGGAATTCATATAGTAAAAGAAAGCAAGCGGTTTTATCCGAGCCGTCAGCTGGCAGCGCACGTGATCGGGTTTGCTGGAATGGATTCCAAAGGTCTCGAAGGCGTTGAACGCTTGTTTGATGAGCAGTTAAAGGGAAATCAGGATGCAGCCAGCGGCCTTGCGGACGCACAGGGAAATATTGTTTTTTCGAAGGGCGTGTTTGGTGCGGATAAAGTCGTGGGCAACAACATCATGCTCACCATCGACCGCAATCTCCAGTTTGAGGTCGAAGAAGAACTCAAAAACACCGTCCGCCTTTTTCAGGCCAAATCGGGACATATTACAGTAATGGACCCTCATACCGGCGATGTCCTCGCCATGGCGTCCTGGCCCACATACAATCTGAATGATATTGCTATGTCGGATGCGACAACAAGACGGAATCGCGCCGTCCTCGACGTGTTCGAACCAGGGTCCACCATGAAAGTGTTTACGTTGGCATCGGCCATAAACAGTGGCGTGCTGCGGCCCAATGAAAAGATTTTCTGTGAACACGGCAGAATGGAGTTCTACGATGTGGTGCTCCACGATGACCATCGGGACGGCTGGTTAAGTCCCACCCAATGCCTCAAACGATCCAGCAATATTTGTTTTGCCAAAATTGCCGGTCGCATGAAGGGAAAGCGTCTTTATAGATATTTGCGGCGTTTCGGATTTGGTGAAAAGACGGCGCTTCAGGTGCCCTACGAAATGCGGGGACTGCTTCAGCATCACAATGAGTGGAGCGAGTTTCTCACTGCCACTGTGGCATTTGGTCAGGGTATTGGCGTCACGGGAATCCAGATGGCCACGGCGCTTTCGGCGATTGCGAACGGCGGAAAGCTGATGAAGCCAAATCTGGTGCAGCGTGTGACGGACGCAGAAGGCGAAGTGATTCTCGAGAACTCACCTACCGTGCGACGACGCGTGATTAGCCGCCGAACCGCGAGACTGATCACCGATATGATGACCGCGGTGACCGAAGAGGGTGGAACCGGGGTTGAAGCCGCCATGGATGGGTATCTGGTTGCGGGAAAGACCGGAACGGCGCAAAAATCTTCCGGTGCGCATGGCTACAGGGATAAGGAAAAATTTGTCGCGTCCTTTTTTGGGTTCGTTCCGGCAGACAACCCTCGGCTGGTTGTATCGGTAGTGATCGATGAACCCCTTGTCAGCTACTATGGTGGCACGGTTGCTGCGCCGGCATTTCGTCGCATTGCAGATAAGGCGCTGCGGGACATGGGGGTGACACCCAGTTTTACGGTTCGCCGCGGTAATCCGAAAAAAAGCCAGACGCAGACAGAACTGCGGGACAGTCTACCTGACGAAATCGATACGGAAACCACTGTTGTGGATAATTCGGTTGTAAATGAAAAGGCGGAAATGATTACGCCCCTTGAGATGCCCCTGAAAAAGGGTCAGGTCCGAACACCCAAACTGGTCGGTCTGCCCATGGGGCGGGTGATGCAGGAACTTGAGGAATTTGGGTTACGCCCGTTGTTTTTTGGAACGGGAATTGCGGCGGAACAGATGCCGGCCCCCGGGGTGCCAGTGGATAAAGGCGAATATGTTCAGGTGAATTTTAGCCCGAATGGAGAATTTGAAGGTGAACAATGAGAACCCTTTCCGATATTGCAAAACAGATTGACGGCGCCCGTGTTGTGGGACCATCCGATGTATTGATTTCTGGTATCACGCACGATTCCCGAAAAGTCAGTCCAGGGTTTGTTTTTGCCGCGTTAAAGGGTGAAAATGTGGATGGCACAGCGTTCGTCAGAAGCGCGGTATCCAAAGGCGCCGTTGCGATTCTGTGCGAGTCGCCAGTGAATTTGCCCCTCGATGCGAATGTGTCACAGCTCGTGGTATCGGATGCCCGTGCACAGTTGGGCCAGGTGGCTGCCGCGGTCTATGGACATCCAAGTCGTGCCCTTAAATTAATTGGCATCACCGGTACCAACGGAAAAACCACGATTACCTATCTTGTTGAAACCATCCTGCAGCATGCAGGTATCGAATGCGGCGTGATGGGCACCGTGATGTACCGGTATCGTCATCTCGAATGGCAGGCGGCGCATACTACTCCTGAGTCCACTGAAGTACAGGGGATTATGCGGGATATGGTGGACGCGGGGGCAACGGCACTTGCAATGGAAGTGTCTTCTCATGGACTGGTGCTGGGCAGGCTGAACGGCTGTGAATACGACGTGGTTGCGTTTACAAATCTGACCCAGGACCATTTGGATTTTCATCATACCATGGCCGACTACGGTGCGGCCAAAATGCACCTGTTCACAGACATGATAGCCACCCGGCCCCACGCCAGAGTGGTGGTGAATCTGGACGACGATTTTTCAAAGCAGATTATCGCCGCCTCAACCCATGAGGTCACCAGTGTGTCCGTTTTGGCAGAATCCTCTGCGACTCTTCACCCTATTGCGCCACCGTTGTATCAGATAGACGGCACCCAGGCATCAATTCAAACCCCTGAGGGCGTTGTTGCTTTGGATAGTCGCCTGTGCGGCAGCCATAATCTGAGTAATCTGCTGGTGGCAGCCGGAATCTGTCGTGCGTTGAACGTGCCATGGGAAAATATTTCTCAGGCCATGAAAAAAATTCCTTCCGTACCGGGCCGCCTGGAACGGGTTCCCTGCGAGCTGGGATTTTCGGTGTTTGTGGATTATGCGCATACCCCCGATGCCCTGTTCAATGTGTTACGAGTATTAAAGCCGCTGACTTTGGGGAGACTGATTTGCGTGTTTGGCTGTGGCGGTGACAGAGATGGCGCCAAGCGTCCGTTGATGGGGGAGGCCGTTGGCAGGGGGGCCGATATGGCGATAGTGACAAGTGACAATCCAAGAACCGAAAACCCGGCGGATATTATTGATATGGTGATTCCTGGGGTCAAAAAATATCAAAGGAATCAACTCGAACTGCCCCAAATGAGCAATGCGGCGCTCGGATATATTGCAATACAGGACCGTCGACAGGCAATAGAGGTTGCCGTCGGCGCGGCGCAGCCTGGAGACACAGTATTGCTTGCTGGAAAGGGGCACGAAGACTACGTGATTATCGGAAAGGAGAAATTTCATTTCGATGATCGTGAAGAGGCAAAACGCGCAATTGCCATCGCCAAAGGATAACTTAAGAGCATGTGGACCTATACGCTAAATCAAATTGCAAAATGCTGCGATGGCCAGGTTGTGGGCGACGGGACTTTGACAGTATCCGGCGTGTTTACCGATTCCCGCGTGGATGGTGCAAAAAGGATTTTTGTGGCGCTTGGTGGCGACAATTTCGATGGACATGATTTTGTAAATCACGCCGCATCAAACGGCGCTGCTGCGGTGTTGGTATCCCGTCCTGTTCCAAACGTTGCCATTCCACAGATTGTTGTCGCCGACACGCTGGCTGGACTGACCGACTTTGCCACATTTCATCGCACAACCTTCAAAAAGCAGGTGGCCGCAGTAACCGGTTCTGCCGGAAAAACCACCACCCGTTCGCTGCTTGCCACTGTTTTGCGCACAACAGGAAAGGTGCTTGAGCCCGAAAAGAATTTCAATAATCACATTGGCGTACCGCTCACTGTGTTGAATCTTGATAACTCATACGATGCAGCGGTGTTTGAACTGGGCTGTTCGGGGTTTAACGAGATTGGTCCGCTGACCCAAATCGTGGCCCCCCATGTGGCGTTGATAACAAACGTGGGTAAGGCCCATCTTGAAAACCTGAAGAATCTGGAAGGCGTGGCGCGTGCCAAAGGCGAGTTGTTTCTGGCTCAGCGTCCCGATGGATGTGCCATTTTAAATGCGGATGACCCATGGATAATGAAAATGCCGCGTTGCGCCGAGCGGGTGATCACTTTTTCCGCATCCGGAAATGACGCGGATGTGATTTTGCTTGAGCGCACACCGTCGCCTTCGGGACAACGCCTCAAAATAAAAATAAAGGATGAAATTCTGGATGTGAAATTCGCGCTGCCCGGCATTCATAACGCTGTCGATGCCACCGCCGCTGCAGCCGCAGCTTTGGCCATGGGGACGCCGGTTGCCGATATCAAAAGAGGTCTCGCCTCTGCCAAAGCCTATCCGGGCCGGTTCAACATTCTGGATAAACAGGGCATATGCATCATAGACGACACGTACAATGCGAACCCCTCATCGATGACTGCGTCTCTGAATGTGCTGTCAGAGATGGTCGCGGCCAGTCATCGGATGGCGGTGCTGGGGGATATGCTGGAGCTGGGGGATGATTCGGTATTGGCTCATCGGGAAATTGGGAAAGTCGCCGCTGGGTTACACCTGAAGCAGCTGTTTGTAACGGGCAATTATGCCGAAGAGGTGAAAACAGGTGCTGTTTTGAATGGAATGCCGGCTGAGAATATCGTGTGTGACGATAATGTGGACAAAATTGTAAAAAAAGTGCTCGAAATTTCGAAATCCGGTGATGCGTTGCTTATAAAAGGATCGAGGGGGATGAAACTGGAACGTGTGGTTCACGCCATATTGGAAGGATAAAATAAAATGTTATATCAGCTCCTCTTTGATTTGCATCAGTACACCGACAGGTTGGGTTGGCTGAACGTTCTTCGATATGTGCCGTTTCGAACCATTATGGCGATGCTCACCGCCATGTTCATGAGCTTCTTTCTTTATCCGTGGTTCATCGCACGAATGAGAAAGCGCAACGTGGGACAGTCCGTTCGTCAGGAAGGACCAGAAGCGCACTTTTCCAAGGAAGGGACCCCCACCATGGGCGGTTCGCTCATTCTGTTTGCCACCGTAATGTCCACTGTGCTCTGGTCTGATTTGAACAATCAGTTTGTGTGGCTGGTTTTGGCCATTACCGTGGGATATGGGTTGATTGGGTTTATCGACGACTATCTGAAAATACGGTATTCCGATTCAAAGGGAATGCCCGGTAAATTTAAACTGCTTTTTCAGACACTGCTGGCGGCGGTCATTTTTCTATATGTATACATGGACCCCAACCTTCCTCAGGAATGGCTGGATATCCGCCATCGTCTGGCAATGCCGTTCGCTGCCTTTGAAAACAATCCGGCGTTGCTTGAGAGCGCCCCCTGGTACGCCAGAGTGTCACTGCCACCTTGGCTGTATGTCGCGTTCGCCACATTTGTGGTTGTCGCCATGTCCAATGCCATCAATCTTACCGATGGTCTGGATGGTCTGGCCATCGGCCCGGTGATGGTCAACGCAAGCACCTTTTTGATTCTGGCGTATTTATCCGGGCTGGTACTGTTCGGTATCAATATTCCGGTGTATTTGAAGATTCCATCAATTCCCATGTCCAGCGAACTGACAATTTTCTGCGGCACCATATTTGGCGCCGGGATTGGCTTTCTCTGGTATAACACGTTTCCTGCGCAGGTGTTTATGGGGGATGTGGGATCCCTTTCCCTTGGGGGGGCCATTGGGATGCTGGCAGTGTTGACCAAAAACGAATTTCTGTCGGTTATCGTTGGTGGCATATTCGTCCTCGAAGCGGTCTCCGTGATTACCCAGGTGGCCAGTTTTAAACTGATTGGCAAGCGGGTTTTCCGCATGGCGCCCATTCACCACCATTTTGAGCTGAAAGGCTGGCCTGAACCCAAAGTCATTGTACGGTTTTGGATCATTTCAATCATGCTTGCCCTTGTCGCCCTATCTTCTCTGAAACTCAGATAGGGGAGGAGTTTGCGTTGGTTGAAGGAAATGCACAGCTAACAGTATCAGCGGACCGCAGCAGCGTACGGGCGCCCATGGACAAAGCGTTACTGATTTCGATTTTGCTGCTTTGCGTATTTGGTCTGGTGATGGTGTTTTCGGCATCCGCAGTGGAGGCGGGAAAAAAGTTTGGCAATCCCATGCTCTTTTTCAACAAGCAGGCCATCTTTGCTGGAATCGGCATTTTGAGCATGCTCGTTTTATCCAGGGTGGACTACGGTATTTACAAAAAAAGTGTGATCGTGTGGACACTGCTGGCGTTGTCATTTTTTGCAGTTCTGGCATGTAAAACGCCGTTGGGACTTACCTTGAACGGCGCCGCCAGATGGCTGAAGGCCGGGCCGATTACGATTCAACCGGCGGAGGCCATGAAAGTGTGCCTGGTGCTGTGGCTATCTTACTCGCTCAATAAAAAGAGCCTCAAAATTAAATCATTTTCCATTGGGTTTTTACCACACCTGATTATTCCAGGTATGTTAATGGCGGCATGCATGCTTCAGCCGGATTTCGGGACCACAGTGGTGATGGCTGTGCTGACTTTTGCACTGTTGTTCGTTGCGGGCGCAAAACTGGGCTACATTCTGCTCGCTGGTATAGTGTCGACGCCGGTCGTCTATTTTCTGATTACCGGGTCCACCTATCGCCTCGCACGGATGATGACCTTCCTCGATCCGCTTGCCACGCGGTTTACAACCGGATATCAGCTCAGTCAATCCCTGTTTGGCTATGCTTCGGGGGGGATGACGGGACGTGGACTGGGTGATGGCCTGCAAAAGCTGCTGTACCTGCCCGAAGCCCACAATGACTTTATTGGCAGTATTATTGGTGAGGAGCTTGGGGTCATTGGCATTTGGGGCGTGCTTTTACTGTATGTGGTGGTGGTCACGCGCGGCATCGTTATCGCCTTTAAAAGCAAGGATACGTTTGGCACATTCGTGGCATTTGGTCTCAGTATTCTGTTTGCGGTACAGGCACTGATGAATCTGGCGGTCTCCATGGGGCTTTTGCCCACGAAGGGACTGAATCTGCCATTTGTCAGTTACGGTGGCTCAGCCCTGCTGATTACCATGAGCGCAGCGGGCATTTTGCTGAGTGTATCCAGAGGCACCAAATTTGAAGATGATTCCGTGGAAACTGATGAGCGCAATGAAACGCCGGATGCGGAATTGGCGGCGCCGGACAGTGGCAAAAAAGGCAGAGGAAATCGCAGATTTTCAAGACAGCGGCGCACCGCGTCAAAGTCCAGTTAAACACAGAGAGCAGGGCAACCCAAAATGAACAGAGATTTTAAAGTGGTGGTGGCCGGTGGCGGTACAGGTGGTCACATTATTCCCGCAATAGCAGTCGCGGATGAAGTGGTGAAACTGGGGGGGACGGTTCGGTTTGTGGGGACCGCGGGGCGCATAGAGGAACGCCTGGTGCCCAAAGCGGGATACGGCATTGATTTTATTAAAGTCAAACCTCTCGCCGGTGGTGGCGTCGGCAAACAAATGATAGGTCTTTTGTCCGCGCCTGTGTCTGTCATGACATCGATGTCGCTGCTCAAAAAACTGGCCCCCAATGTGGTCATCGGTGTGGGTGGATATGTGGCTGGGCCGGTCGTGCTCGCTGCGCGGCTGATGGGAATCCCGACAGCGCTTTTGGAGCAAAATGCCACTGTTGGACTCGCCAATCGAATTCTTAAACCCGTGATTAAAAAAGCATTTGTTTCGTATGAGCAAACCATCGCGGATTTTCCCAAAGACAAGGCTGAGTTTACGGGCAATCCGGTGAAGCAGGCCATACTGGATGCGTCCCGGAAAACAAAGAAAGCCAGTAAGCGAAAACGCATTCTGGTCATGGGGGGCTCGCAGGGGGCGAAGGCCATTGATGAACGCGTTCCCGCCGCGCTGGTTGCTGCTGAATTGGCAAAGCAAATATCTGTGGTTCACCAGGGGCAGGCCGCAAACCTGCAACGGGTTCAGCAGGTATACGATGATGCGGGTATCAAAGCCGTAACCACTGAGTTTATCGATGACACTGCGGATGCATTTCTCAATACCGATTTGGTGATTGCGCGCTCCGGTGCGACGACGGTGGCGGAACTCACGGTGATGGGCCTGCCAGCGGTATTTTTGCCATATCCCTATCATGCGGACAGGCAGCAGGAAAAAAACGCTGCACCAATGAAGGATGCCGGCGCGGCCTTTGTGCTCGATGAAAAGGCAACCGGCATCAGTGACTTGACGGCGGCAGTGGTTGACATGTTGCAAACCCCAGGCCGATTGGAGGATGCGGCATTAAAATCCAAGTCTCTGGGCAAACCGGATGCGGCAGCGGTAATAGCGGCACGCCTGAAGGAAATGGCGCGGTAGAAAATGAGCATTTTCCGCAGCAAATCACAGGGAAGCAAAGCGGGCACTCGGGCAAACCGTCGGTTGTCTGACCTTCCAATAGTGCGCAAGTCTGCGGGAAACGTGAGAGCGGGTGACGGACGAAAAAATCTTCGGCGACCATCTGAGGCAATTAACAAAAGGAAAAGCGGCAATCGCCGTGTGGTGCAGGAGACTGCGGCGCCCGTTGAGACCGTGACTGAAAAGCGTAATCGACGAACGAATCGTAAATCGTCTTCTGGCATTCCCGTTTCAGATTCCAGTCAGCCCCAAAAGCCACCTTCGGACAATTCGCCATCCAGGCTGGTTCCGCTACTGTGGTCTGCCCTGCGGGTGGTGGCGGTCATCGCCACCGTGGCACTGGTGGTCTGGGGGGCAAAACTGGTGTATCACTACGCGCTGACATCCGCCTATTTTGCGGTCCAGCACGTTGAAATCAATGGCAATGAGCGTCTTTCCAATGCGGATATACTGGCCGCGGCGGGCATTGAAATGGATCAGAACATTTTTGATGTCAAACTGCAGGATGTGACGCAGCGTCTGGAGGCAACCCCCTGGGTGTTGGAGGCTCGGGCCAGTCAGAAACTGCCCAAAACCATCATCATTGACGTCGTTGAACGCAAACCCGAGATTCTGGTGCTGTTTGATGTGCCCTATCTGGTGGATGAAAGCGGTAACATTTTTAAGCGGTGGGTGCCTGGCGATCCGTTACCTGAATGCACGATTACCGGGCTGACTCACAGGGATTTGGTGGAAGATGAGGAAGGGGCGCAGCAGGCCATTCTGGATGCCATATCGCTTAGGGACAGATATCTTGAGGCCGGTAACGGGCGATATGCCACGCTATACGAAATCCACCGGGAAATAGATGGTGGATTTTCACTGACGGTTGGAAAAAAACCGTTTTACGTCAAGTTGGGTAAGCCGCCATATCGAACAAAACTGAAAAGAATGGCGCAACTGTTTCGCCGAATTGGTAAAAGCGGGCGCCAACCCCTCATTGTGTATTTCGATAACGAAAAAAGACCCGACCGGGTCACGGTCAAATTCAAACCCGAAAATTAGTTTTCCTTTAAAAACCGCGTTATTTCATCTGGTTATCAAAATCTGATCAGTTTTTTATTTTTTTTTGCAACTTAACCGGCCTTTTTTTTCCTGAGAAAAGGGTTTCAGGGAGTGTCCTGTTGATTTTCGAGGTGTGTGATTTC
>JAFGWT010000487.1 GCA_016937015.1 Deltaproteobacteria bacterium
CCCGCCTCCGCGGGAACGACGAATCATGGCTATATCACGCAGATATATGTCAACAAAAACTTGTGTAGAATCATGAGGCGTAGGCGGCTGTCGCAAAAAACTGTTTTCGCAACATGAAAAGCAAAATCCCTCATCCCCGCGGAGGCGGGGACCCAGTATCCGTCGTCCCCGCGGAGGCGGGGACCCAGTAAATGCGCAGTCTGGATTCCCAATAAAAGGTTGGGAATGACTGCTCTGATGAATCGAATAAACATTTTCGCGACAACCTCCTTCGAGGGAATGACGATCCGGGACAGCTTTGCCTGTACTTTTTGAGAAGCTACAGTCGGTTTCGCCATCAGGTTTGGTCAATACAGCAGTGCCGAATCGGCATGCATCGCCGGTTTCCCCGGGGGATGCTTACGGTTTGGTGCGGGTTTGAAAATGTTCTTGAAAATGTTCTTGAAAATGTTCAATGACGCTTAGGATACTGGGGAGGAAGAAGACGGCGGCGACGAATGTAATGCCAATGCCAAGCATGGCTGTGTACCCAAGAGACTTCAGGCCCACATTGTGCGCAACGACGGTGGTGCCAAAGCCGATGGCGGTGGTGGCGCTGGCAAGAAATGCGGCAGCCCCGGTACTGCGCAACACAAACAGAATGCTGCCTGTGCCCTCGGAACGGTATCTGTGCAGGATGTGTACGGCGTTGTCTATTCCGATGCCAATCACGCTGGGCAGGACAACTACATTAAACATGTTGAAATCTATATTAAGCAGCTTGAGCACACCGATAAAAGAGAGCATGCCAACGGCCAGCGGCAGAACGAGCAGCGCCACATCAATCGGCTTTTTGAAATCCAGAATCAGAAGCAGAAGGACCACGATGGATGCCAGCACCAGCATGGGGAGGCCGTCTCCTTTTACTACGCGATAGACCCATGAAATGATTAGGGTTTCGTCGGCTTTAAGGTGCGATATCCCCGCCGCGTCCAGTTGTTTTGAAACTGATTCAAGACGCTCTTCCCATCTGGCTGCGCGGTAATCCGCATCGTGTGGCGCCTTTGACCACGCATAGACGATATATTTGGGATGCTGCCGGTCTTTGGTCAGGAAGCGACGTTTGAATGTTTCGGGCAAGTCCTGAACCGTCCATGGTGGGGTTTTAACCATTTCGCGCGCGTCGCGAAGTTTCTGGCCCTGCTCGGTCTGCTTTTCCGCCGCCTTATCCAGGGTTGACGACCAAAGGATGGCCGACAGTCTGTCGATACGTTTTCGGTGTGCGTCCACGTCTTTGGGGAGTAACGCATTCACTGCAAGCACTTTGTCAATTCTGAAAGATGGATGGTCTGATTTATATTTTTCGCGGTCCTTCTTCAGGATGGATTCGATCTTCGCGGCATCTGAGATGGAATTGGCAACAAATACAGTGGGATTGAACCCAGCGCCCAAATTCCGGTCCACGTAGTCAAAGAACTCCGTGGCGTCCGAGTACCCGCGCAGCTTGCGAAAATCATTGCGAAACGGGATGCTGGTGATGCTGGCGGCGCCGAATATGGCCAAAATAAGAAGGATAACAATGGTGGTGGCGGCCAACGGGAATCTTATGCGACCGCTGTGTGTCGCCACGGTTTCGGGCGCAGACTGTTTGGCCTCATCCCTGTGTTTCTGCCTGCGGCAGGCGAGGAGTATCAGGGGCGGCAATGTGAGGAATGCGCTGATAAGTGTAAACAATACGCCAGTGCCGGCAATGAGTCCAAATTCGGAAAATCCCCTGAAATCCGCTGCCGCAAAGGAGAAAAACACGCCGGCGGTCGTGAACGCAGCGGTCAGCGCGGGAGACGATGTGCCTGCCACAAAGCGCACGAATGCGTCTTCGAAGGTTTGATTTTTGTTTTTGATTTCCTGCTGATAGCGCACGAACAGGTGAATTCCGAAATCGATGCCCAGCCCGATGAGAACCGCAGCGAGAAACCCGGTGATGATGTTGACGTGTCCCACATAGAGCCGCGCCACAGCAAATGTCCAGATGATGCCCGCCAGAAGCGATGTCACAACAACGATGGGCGCCATTATCCGCCGGGTGAAACCGGCCACGATCAGCACGCCAAAAATGGCTGCCAGCACTGACGCGGTGACCATGTCCTTGCCCATAACCACATGCTGCTCGGTCAGAATTTCGAGAGCCCCGGCATATTTGACGGTTGCACCGTACGTTGCCGGCTTGGCGCTGTTTACTGTCGTCTTGATGTTTCTGACCAGATCGTTGGCCAGTTCCATATCTGAAAACTTGATTGTGGGGACGAGGATGACGAAAGTATACAGATTGTCCCTACTGTGCAGGATTTTCTCAAAAGGCATTTTCTGAGCGCTTTTGGAAATCTTCTCCACTTTTTTCCAGGCCGCTTCGAGTTCTGCTTTCTCAGCCTCTTCGTCGAGGTGCAGTGCCAGCGGATTGGCTTGCGCCTTGGCAATGGCGACGGCATCTTCCACAGCCGGAATCAGTTTGTCGAGGGTTTTGGTGTCCGCCAGCCAGAGCGCTCGCTCGCGAAAGAACGCCACTGGGAATTCCACGTCAACCGCACGAACATGGGGTAGTTTTTCCAGTCTGGGCGCAATTTTTTTGGCAAACGCAACTCGTTTGTCTGGGTCCTTGCCACCAATGGCGATAACGAGCTGTCTTGTGCCTCCGGTCTGCGCCCTGACGGAATCCACGTTTTGGACTTCTTTGGCGCCAGGGGGCAGAAGCGCTTCGTAACTGGAATCAAATTTCAATCCCGATGCATATATGCCCGCGCCAATGGTGAGCAGCGCACAGATACCCAAATAGAGGAAGGGATGCCTGATTTGGGACCGAGCGAGTTTTTCAACAAATTTTTCAGTATTTAACAGCATTTTTACTTCAGTTTGGGGTTGCGTTTTCAGTGTTCCAGTGTCTTGACCGTTCAATATACTAAAAAAAATGTTGGTAAAAGTGTTTTTAACGCTTCGTTGATGGCGCGTGGGATGATAAAGAGCCTTTTCGGCTCGCGGCATTGGCCCGACAACGTCTACATTAAGTGGTCTGGCGCTGGAGTTTTACCGTTTGAATTTTTTTTTAGAATGTGACAGATTCACGGGCGCAATTTTGAAAGTCAGGAACAGCACCGCGGTCTTCAGGGTGCGAGGATATACAATTTGGGTACTGAGCGCATACAGGGCATTATTTTTGATTTGGATGGCACGCTATATCAAATGAAATTCCTGAAAACACGAATGACCTTCCGATTGCTCAATTCGGTGACGTTTCTTAGGCGACTGTTTTCGGCGCGGATTGCGGTTCGGCAACTGCAATTTGAAAATCGCCAGGCGCTGCTGGACTGCTTTTACGAGGAACTCGCCAGGCGCTGCAAAAAATCCCCGGCACAGGCAAAGTCCTGGTATGAAAATGATTTTTATAACGCGTTTGTAAGGGTTTTGCGGCAGGCGAGACCTCGAACCGGGTTGGATTCCCTGCTTGGCAATTTGAGAGAAAAGGGGATTAAACTGGCCGTGGTCTCTGACTTCAGCCACGTCCGGGAACGACTTGAAGCGCTTCAAATCGATACCGGGTATTTCGACATTCTCAAGTGCTCCGAAGAATACGGTGTCCTTAAACCGGCGCCGGAACCTTTTTTGTCCGTGGCCCGTCTTTGGAATCTCGCGCCGGCAAGTGTGCTGGTGGTGGGTGATCGGGAGGACACCGATGGGGAAGGGGCCAGACGCGCGGGCATGCCTTTTTTGGGGATTACAGATAAGCTAAATTCACATGCAGACTTCTATAGCTGGAATGACGCGTTAATTAGGATTGAAACAATAACGAACTGTGGAGTGAACGTATGAGTCGTTATGACATCGCTGTTGTGGGCATGGGATGCATCGTCCCGCATGCAAACAATATTCAGCAGTACTGGGAAAACATTGTCAGCGGAGACATGTACTTTAAGGACATGCCCAAATCCTTGTGGCACCTGAAAAATTTCTATTCCGAAGACAAGTCCATCCCCGAAAAATCGTACACCATGGCCGGGGCGTTTATCGAGGATTTTGAGTTTCCGGCCCTCAAGTACAAAATGCCGCCCGCGAATCTTCGGGGCATTGACCCGGCTCAGCTGATGACCGTGGTCGCCACCGAAGAGGCACTTGAAGACGCCGGCATTCCGTTTCGGGATCCGTCACTGACCGAGGGCATTACCATTATTGGCGCCAGTGGTGTGGATGGGTTTGCTCATTCCGCGGCCTTTTTAAAACGTCACACGTTTTTAAAATACATGAAACCGGTGCTCGATAAACACGGCGTGGATGAGGCAACGTATCAGAAGCTGTACGACCAGTTGACAAAGGAGCTGGATGACCGTGGGCATATCTGGAACGCGCCTGTCGCCGCGGTTGGGGCAATTCCGTCGTCGCTGTCAAACCGGGTGGCGCAAATCTTCGGTCTTAGAGGCATGAACATGACCGTGGATGGCGCCTGTGCGTCTTCGTTTACAGCCATCGACGCGGCCTGCCATGCCCTGATGGCCGGTGACGCCAATATCGCAGTGGCCGGTGGCACCGATTTGGGAACCAATCCCCCGATTTATGTCGGTTTCAGCTCGGTAAATGGGTTGAGTACAAAAGGTGTGGCGAATCCGTTCGATCACAGGGCGGATGGGCTGGTTATCGGTGAGGGGCTGGCGATTGTGGTGTTGAAGCGACTTGAGGACGCGCTTAAAAATGGGGACCGCATTCGTGCGGTGATTCGTGGTATCGGGTCGTCCAGTGACGGCGCCGGACAGGCCATTTACAACCCTTCGGTGGAGGGCCGGGCCCGGGCTTTTGAAAATGCACTGAAGGCGTCTCAAACGGATCGCAATGAAATTCAGTTTATTGAAGCCCATGCCACGTCGACGGTGGTGGGAGACGCAAATGAATACGATGCCATATCGACCGTGTACGGGAAAAGGACCAATCCGGTACCCATTAAACTGGGGAGCGTGAAGCAACAGATTGGACACCTGAAGGCCGCTGCCGGCGTGGCGGGAATGGTCAAAGCCGTGCTGGCGATGAATAATGGTCTGTATCCCCACATGCCCCGGTTTGAAAAGCTGACGCCCCTGGCGAACAAGGTCACCGATCGACTCGAAATTCCAACCGAGATTACCGAATGGGCGCCCAATGCCGATGGCTTCCGAGTCGCTGCGGTAACCACGTCCGGGTTCGGCGGCGTGAACTATCACATGATTCTGGAGCAGGGGGATAAATACAATATGCCTGCGCCAAGAGTGGTGCCCGATCGCCGCATGGCGGTTGTTGGCGTGGCCTGTCGCACCGCTGGCGCGGATACCCCCGAAAAATTCTGGGACAACATTACCAGCGGTCGGGACACGTTCTCCAGAGTGACCAATCCGGAAAAATTTGACTGGCAAAACCATTTTGACACGGGGCCGGACAACGAAAAGATTAACACTTATGTGGTATCCGAGCTCGACGATTACGACGCCAATCTCTTGAAACATAAGATTTTTCCCAAAGCCGTGTCGCAGATTTCGCCGACGCAGCTGTTGGCACTGGATACAAGCGATCGGTTGCTTGAACAGTACGGATTCGACTACAAGGAGCCCAAAAATATCGGTGTGAGCCTTGGCTCGATGCATGATGATTATTTTCCAACGATTTTTTCGCCCATGCTGCCGGACGAATACATTGACGCCATTGGCTGCACTGAGGTCGCCAGGGAGATGGATGCCAGGGTCCTGGAAGAAGCCTGTACTGTTGCGAAAAACGCGATGAAGGAAAAGTATCCACCGGTGACAGAGCACACGCTGCCAGGCTGGATGACCAACATTACCGCGGGTCGAGTGGCCAACAAACTGAATTGTCATGGTCCCAACTTTACAGTGGACTCTGCCTGTTCGTCCGGTATGGCGGCGATGGTGCCGGCCATGTACCAGCTGATGTTTGGCAATGTGGACATGATGATTGCGGGGGGATTGAACCGGCAGTTCAGCGATACCTTCACATCCGGGGTGTGCGCGCTGGGGGCTGTGGCCCAGGAAGTGACCAGACCGTTTGACGAAACGGGCAAAGGATATCTCATCGGCGAAGGGGCGGTAATGTTTTTGCTGAAACGATACGCGGATGCCAAAAAGGACGGCGATGAAATCATTGGCGTCATCCATGCGGTGGCCGGTTCGTCTGAAGCCGATACCCGTTCGATGGTTGCGCCCACTCAGGAATCTCTTGAGCGTGCCATTCGCAATGGATTGCGGCAAACCGATATCGCTCCTGAAAATGTGGGAATTTCAGAAACTCACGGGTCGGCAAACAAATTATCGGACATTGTGGAGGCCAGTGCGCTGGCGTCGACACTTCGGCCCAATGGCGCCACCGATATGCCGGTACGGATTATTGCCATCAAATCTCACGTGGGTCACCTGTACGGTGGGAGTGCGCCGGCATCCATGCTCAGCACGCTGTTGTCATTGCGTCATCGCGTTGCTCCAGGCATTCGCAATCTGCAAACCGTTCGAAAAGAGATTGTGCCGCTGGCAGATCTCGTTACCCCCGTGAAAAAAACCGAGCCTCTTCCCGATGCATGCATTGCTGGTGCAGTGAGCACCCTGGGGTTGGGTGGTGCGAATTACTTTACAATTTTGACTGGAGGCGACATGGACGCACAGAATAATACAACATTATCCAAAGGGAATGGGAACGGAAGTGGCGTGCGGGGCGGTGTGTCCGGCAATCGTCCCATGACCCGGGCGACGGATCAGGGCGTGGACGACATTTTCATTTGTCTTGCAGAATCCAGAGACGATTTTAAAGGCGCCATTGGACGCGCGCTGCAGCAGGAATCCATTCCCGCCGTTATTTCGGAAGGCACAGCGGTCAACGAACGGATGACCATTACATTTGATACGCCCGCGACCTTGCGCAACAAGCTTTCCAGCGTGTTGAAAATGCTTGAGGGGGGCCATGGGTTGACGCCACTGGAATCTCAGGGCGTGTTTGTGTCGAGCATGAAGGATAATCAGAGCCGTCTGGCGTTCTGCCTGCCAGGGCAGGGGGTGCACTACATCTCCATGGGCAAGTTTCTCTACGATAGCGAACCCGTATTCAGGGAGGTTGTGGATGCGGTTCACCAGGCGGCCATGGATGAGTTTAACTTTGATTTGCTGGGCCATATTTATGGCGCTGAGGACGACGAACAAATCAATAAGAACCTCGGTACACTGGTTGGGGCACAGACATCACTGTATGCCATCGAAGTGGCGCTGGCGAAATTGCTCATCGCCAGAGGGATTGTGCCGGATGTGATGATTGGTCACAGTTTTGGCGAAATTTCGGCGCTGACCATCTCCGGTGCATGGACAGTCACCGATGGATACAAGGCGGTCATTGGTCGGATCAAAGCCGCTGAGACTGTTAGAGATGCGGGCGGTCCCGCGCTGGGAATGGCCAGTGTGGTCTGCTCCGATGAACAGATTGAGGCACTGCTGAAGGTGGGCGGGGAAAACGTTCTGCTGACCAATGTGAATGCACCAGGGCGGTTTATTATTGGCGGCGTTAAGGATGATGTGAAACGTTGCGTGGACCTGGCGGAATCGTTTGGGGTGGATGCGCAGCTTCTGCCGATTGGCAGTGCGTTCCATTCGAGGTACATGGAGCCTGCCCGTGAGCCTTTTAAAAAATGGCTTAAAAAAATCCCCTGCGGCAAGCCAACCATTCCAATCCTTTCAACGGTGACCGGTGAGTACATCGAAATGGAAAACTGCACTGCGGAATACCTGGCCTCTCACCTGTCGAATCAGTTGGTGACCAAACTGGATTTACCACGGGAAATCAATCGCCTTTATGGTGAGGGCGTTAAGCACTACCTCGAAGTGGGGCCCAGATGGGCCATGACTAAAATGATTGATGCGATACTGGCGGGACGCGACTATCGGGCGGTGCCGTCACTGCATCCCAAAGTGGGCGATGTGGAAATGTATCGCCGCGCCAGGGCATTCCTTATTGCGACGGGGCATATGGTATCAGCGGCGGAGCGCGCGGATGTTCCAGGGATGTTCTCACCCGACTTCCTTGAATACATGCAGAAAAACGAGCCCGCGGTCCTCTCTCTGATTGAAGAAGTCTACAACCGTTACCACAGCACCCTTGGTGCGTCTGCCGGAAGAGCGTCGTCGGTTAAAGCAGCGGCGCTCACCGTCTCGGCGCCTGCTGTGTCGATCCCGCTTCCATCCGCACCGCCTGCGATACAGTCCAGCCCGGTCGCTGCAGCCGCCAGTTCCGTGGATATTGGCACCTGGAAAAACCGGCTTCGGGAGAAGCTGGTGGTGACCACCGGATATCCGGCGGAGATGCTCGAAGATGATTTGGATTTGGAAGCGGATTTGGGTGTGGACTCAGTTCAGCGCGCTGAAATCTGGGTGTCTTTGACCACCGAATATGGATTGAGTCAGGATGTTCGTCCGGAGGGCGCGCGC
>JAFGWT010000488.1 GCA_016937015.1 Deltaproteobacteria bacterium
AGAATCATGAGTCCTTCGAGGGCATGACGCTGGGCACAATCACAGGGCGGTGGCCACTGCTCATTTATCGACAGTCTCGAAGGCGGGCATGACGATATATCTTCGCGAGCATGACGATATATCTTCGCGGGCATGACGATATATCTTCGCGGGCATGACGATATATCTTCGCTGTTATACCGAGCTCTGAGCGCGTGCCAGACCCAAACAGGATGTCGTTTCAGATTGTTTCGGCGATTCGGCGGGGCATATCCTGTAAAAAAAACATTGCGCGAAATTGCAGATGGGAAATAGAACAGTCTCTTTTAAAACCCAAAAAGGATGTGCCATGAAATTTATTACCACAGAAACTGCACCCGCGGCAATCGGGCCGTATTCCCAGGCGGTGCTGCACAATGGAATGCTGTTTTGCAGTGGACAGATTCCGCTGAATCCACAAACGATGGAAATCGTTGAGGGGGATGTCAGCGCGCAAACCACCCAGGTGCTCAACAATTTACTTGCAGTGCTGCAGGCGGCCGGGATGGACCGGACCGATGTGCTTAAAACCACCGTTTATCTAAAGGATATGAACACGTTTGCAGAGATGAACAGCGTGTATGATGCTTTTTTTAACGGTCACAGACCGGCCCGGGCGGCGGTGGAGGTGAGCCGGTTGCCCAAAGATGTGCAGGTCGAAATCGAGTGCATTGCCGCGAAGCAGTGAGCGCCACTGTGAGCGACACGGCCAGGAGAACAAGGACAGGGAAGTGGAACGTCTGTTTAAAAAAATATTAACGTCATCGGTGTATGAGGCTGCGATTGAAACATCGCTCGACAAGGCGGAACTGTTGTCTGAGCGATGGCACAACACGTTGCTGCTCAAGCGGGAGGACCAGCAACCGGTGTTCTCCTTCAAGCTGCGGGGCGCTTACAACAAAATTGCCAACCTGACTGATTCGGAAAAGAGCCGGGGCGTCATCGCGGCGTCGGCGGGAAATCATGCCCAGGGGGTGGCTTACGGGGCGGCCCGTCTGGGCATCAGTGCGCTGATAGTGATGCCGACAACCACTCCTCAGATAAAAGTGGAAGCAGTGGCCAAACTGGGTGGCGAGGTGGTTTTGTCCGGCGAAAATTACTCTGAGGCCGCGCAACATGCGGAAGCGCTGCAGCAGACATCCGGTCGCGTGTTTATTCATCCCTTCGATGATGAACTGGTCATCGCCGGTCAGGGGACAGTGGCGGATGAGTTGCTTAGACAGAATCCCGGACGACTGGATGCGGTTTTTGTGCCAGTGGGGGGAGGGGGCCTTGCTGCCGGCGTGGCGGTGTATATCAAAACGTTGCGTCCGGAAATTAAAGTGTTTGGTGTGGAGCCAAAGGACAGCGATGCCATGTATCAGTCGATGCAAAAAGGGGAACGGGTGCAGCTGAAGTCAGTGGGTATTTTCGCAGACGGTGTTGCGGTCCGGCAGGTGGGCGCATTGACCTTTGAAGTCTGTCAAAAATATCTCGACGGCGTGATTCGGGTGTCCACCGATGAGATCTGCGGGGGCATCAAAGCGGTCTATCAGTCCACCCGGTCGGTGGTGGAGCCTGCCGGCGGTCTGGCCATGGCCGGTATGCTGCAGTACATCAACGAAACGGGATGTAGCGGTGAAACCCTGGTGGCCATTAATTCCGGGGCCAACATGAACTTTGAGCGGCTGCGGTTTGTGGCGGAGCGCACCGTGGTGGGCGAACAGCAGGAGGCGCTTTTTGCCGTGACGATTCCCGAGGAACCGGGCAGTCTGAAAAAATTCTGCGTGGAAATGGTGGGCAACAGAAATATCACCGAATTCAATTATCGCTTCAGGACGCCCAGTCAGGCCCACATCTTTGTGGGTATTTCCATTTCTCATAGGTCCGAAAGGGCGGCATTCAGCGCACAGCTCACCAGCGCCGGATATGAAAACCAGGATTTAACGGACAACGAGTTGGCGAAAACCCACATTCGCTACATGGTGGGGGGACATGCGGAGTCGGTTAAAAACGAAAAACTGTTTCGGTTCTGGTTTCCCGAAACCCCCGGCGCTCTGGCGAAATTTCTGGATGCCACCAGGGGCAGGCGCAATATCTCTCTGTTTCACTACCGGGCCCAGGGCGGTGATTTCGGCCGGGTGCTGATTGGCCTGGCGCTGGACGACACCGACGATGCGGAACTCTACGACCGGCTCGATGCACTGGGGTATCGATATGTGGAGGAAACCGACAATCCGGCGTATGCGCTGTTTTTATAGGGCGCGAATGGCACTGTCCGCCCGTCAGCCGGTGGGGTCAGTGGTTTGGTTTGGCAATGCCGGGGAATTCATATGCCTTCGGCGGCGCCAGAAATAGATCACAGGTTCAATGGCAGCGGGCAGCAAAAGCAGGAACAGCTTGAGCAGTACGCCGAGATACAGTGGGCGGAACCATGTCGATATGGTGGTCTTCAATGCATCCGCAAAAATCTGAACAAAGTTGCTGTCCACTTTCGAGAGATCCATCTCCTTTATCAGCATTAATACGCGTTCGGTGTCGTCCCTGTCTATTCCCGCCGCCTCGCCGCTTTGAATCACAACAACAGATACAAGGGTGAATAAGATCCACTTGCCCGCATTCAGGGTGTAGTAGTTGATGAGCGCGGCTTTTTTCTGCTCGAAAAATCCGTCGCTTTTGGGTTTGTAATAGACGCTCGACAGGAACTGAGAAACCGTTTCGTCAAAGGACATGTCAGTCTGCGTATGATCTTTTTGCCGATGCGCATCCCAGTTGGTTTCCAGGTATGTTTTGAATTCGGGAATCACCTGCTTTGAATAATCACAGATTTTGTCGATGGACCGATTGGACGCGTGATGTCCGCCAGTAACAATGCCGAGACTGAAACCCGAAATCAGAAATACAACGGGAATGTACACATACGCCAGTTTGGCCAGTATGTTCCATATGCGGTTCTCTCTAACGAAGAGTTTTTTCCGTTTACAGTACCTGACTGACAGGATGCCTAAAATAAGCCCGACAACCGCAAGCGCTGCGGCGTGGATGGCGATGGTTGTCACCGCCCCCAGAATGATATCCCATACTTCAGTTTCACCAATAAACGATGTCATGGCGTCCTTTCGCTGTTTGGATTTGAAAGGACAATACCAGCGAAACGGTGTGGTGTCCTCAAAAAATGCGCTGCGGGTGCGCCCAATTCATGCTGACGGCTATGGGTTTGGATGCTATATTTTTGAATATCCTGAACCTGAACAGTGTAAATAAACTGATGTCCAGGGACGCATGTAAAAGTGTGCACTGGCTGTTTATTTGCCCTCAAACGATACCGTGCCACAGATGTGACACACAGCAGATGGAGTATTTGAATGAAACACGTGATTACGCTGACGATTGTTCTGGTGGGGGTGGGGCTGGTTATTCAGCAGCCACAGACCGTCTGGGCGGCCCCCAATCCCGCATCGGCATCTGCATCGGGGAGCGCGAAGGCCTCAGCCGAAGGTACAGCCAACGCCAGGGTGTCTTTAAACACATCCGGAAAAGTGGGACGCGCCAGCGCCCTTAAAAACGGGACACGGGTTCATATCCGGGTTGCGGGCAACGTGCGGGCAAGGACTGATGTTGGTCGACGTATCGCAATCGAAAATCGAATACAGTTGCATAAAAAGCGCCATGCCGCCGCCAAATCAAATCTGAAAGCACAATTGAAGTTAAAAGCAAAAGCGTCTGCCAATGTGAAAAGTCGTTTAAAATGGAAAACCAAAGCTGCAGAGGCGGTATCTGCGAAATTGAAAAAGTCTGCGCAGTTCGAGGCGGTGCTGAAGAAAAAGATGGAAGTGCACGCCAGCGCGAAAGCCGAACTGACCCTGAATAAAAGCCGGCTGGCCAAGCTTAGCGGGTCGGCAACCGGATCGGCTTCCATTAGTCTGTCCCTGAATAAAAAGGACAAAGCCGCTGTGAAGAAGGCGGAAAAAGAGGTCGTGAAGTCACAGAAAAAGGTCGATAAAGCCCAAAAGGATGTTGAGAAAACCCAACAGAACCTCGAAAAGGCGAATGCGGACGTTGAAAAGGCGAAGCAAAATCAGGAAGAGGCCGACCGGTTGTATGAAGAGGCGGTTGCAGAGGAAACCGCAGCCGAATCAGCAGTGACCGACACCGAAAAAGAAGTGGCCGAAGAAGAGAAGGCCCAGGATGCGGCTGAGACAGAGTTGGAGGAGTGGAAAGCAGAGGAGCTGACGCCCGCGACGCCAGCGACGCCCGCAACCCCGGCGAC
>JAFGWT010000489.1 GCA_016937015.1 Deltaproteobacteria bacterium
ATCAACATTCCCGACGGGCCCAGAGCTTCCGCACGCATGGGACCTTTGGCCATGGCGGTGGTCATCGAGCGGGATATTGGCGTTGAAACGGTAATGCATTACGCATGTCGCGACCGCAATCTGGTCGGGATGCAGGCGGATCTACTGGGCGCCTATGCGCTGGGCCTTAAAAACATCCTGGTCATCACCGGCGATCCGCCCATCATGGGGGACTATCCCCATGCGACTGCGGTATTTGATGTGGATGCCATCGGACTGACCAAAATGATTCGCCAGTTAAATACCGGCCTTGATCTCAGCGGGCGCAGCATTGGCCAACCCACTGGTTACGTGCCACTGGTTGGATTGAATCCCACCGCGGTAAACCAGGAAAAGGAACTGAAACGGCTGAAGCTCAAAGTGGCGGCCGGCGCCCTGTGTGCCATTACCCAGCCCGTATTCGACGCGGATCAACTGTTGGCGTTCCTGGACAAAATCGACCCGGCGGCTCAGGTGCCAATTCTGGCGGGCATCTGGCCCCTTCAGAGCCTTCGCAACGCCGAATTTCTCGCCAATGAGATGCCCGGCGTCTCGGTGCCCAATGAGGTGCTTGCCCGCATGGCCAAAGCCCACAAGGATGGCGATGAACGTGCGGAGGGGCTTCAGATCGCCATCGAGCTGATGGAAAAAGTGCTGCCTCGGGTTCAGGGCATCCAGGTATCCGCACCCTTTGGCCGGATAAAATCCGCAGTTGCCGTTTTGGACGCAGCCAAAACAATGTTATAAACTTCCGAAACACGTCAGTTTCAGACAGGAAAGCTCATGCCCCAAAAGCCGCTCAAGCTGCTCATCGCGAATCATCGCTGGTGGTTTCCCACCATGGTGAGCGGCGCTGATATTGCCAATCACGAATTTGCCAGACGTTTCAAACGAAACGGTGTGGATGTTCGCGTCTTTGGCATGGTGGCCCCCAACGTGGAAGGGACCACCCGTCAGCGGAACTACATCACCGACGGTGTTCGGGTCAATCTGGTGCAAAGCGACTTCATCCGACGACTGACAGACATTATCGAAGTGTTTCGCCCTGACATCGTGATGACCACCTCCCCGGAATCCTCCAGCAGCACCGACGACATACATCGCATGATGAATGTGTTCGAGCACTATTCACTGCCTGTTGTGATTTACATTCATGAGCTGGAGCCGGTGATGAGCCTGTTTGCCGACGTGTATCACAAACTGGCGGCCATAGTGACCAACAGCCACTTTATGGCCGGCCGAATCCGCGAGCGCTGGCAACGGGACGCAGTGGCCATTTATCCGGTGCCCAGCTCCGACACGTTCAAGGTCACCGAAGCCCACGGAGATTTTATCACTTTTTTCAATCCCACACGGCGCAAGGGGCTTGAAATCGTGGAGCATCTGGTAAAAAACGAGCTGGCCGGGCATCCGTTTCTGTTTGTGGAAGGCTTTATGGACGCCGGATCCCACGGGGTTGCCCTGGTTCGCTCGGGAAATGTGGTTCACGCGCGGCGTTCCCCGGATGTCGCCACCATATACAATCTCACTCGCACCCTTATCGTGCCCTCCCAGTGGGAGGAACCCTTTGGTCGGGTGGCGCTGGAGGCCATGTACAACCAAATTCCGGTAATTGCCTCGAATACGGGCGGACTGCCGGAGTCAGTGGGCGAAGGCGGCTGGCTCATCGACGATTTTGCCAACCCTGAATCCTGGGCCGCAGCCATTCTCGAAATGGAAAATGATGAGTGCCGAAAGGACAGCATACTGGCGGGCAACACACATATGGAAAATTTTTCGCTGGCTCAGCAGTACAGTGAATTTATGGGGGTATTCAGCAATGTCCTCCACTAATCCGGCAAACCAGACGCCATCATCTGCGACATGTGTTGCGGATTCAGAAAAGTTGGGCTATCTCAGGAAAACGTATGAGTAACATGAAAACATTGGATATTCTCGTTGGTGTAAAGGCTGAGCAGTCGTTGAGGGATGCGGTGCGTGCCCTGGTGGAGCAATCAGACACGGACATGGAACTGACGCCGGTTGGGCGCAAGGACTGGATAGCCGGTGAACGGGTGGGCGGAAGCCTGTCACAGGCCAACCTTGAGGAAACCTGTCGGGCCGTCCATCGCAGACTGATGGCGCTTGGCTCGGAGCAGCGCATCCGGTTTGAAACCATCAAACTGTACGCGGTGGCAAAGCCGGTGCCGGTGTTCAGGGATCCGGAGGAACCTGAAACCGAAGAGCCGGTCGATGCCGATATGGACGAATCCATCGAACAGGGGTCCGATGAGCCAGAGGAAATCGTGGCCGGACCGTCCACCTGTCCCGTATGTAAACGCACGGTGCACAGCTACAATCTGCATTACAGCACCGACGGCAAAGTGGTTGGCTGTTTCATGTGCGGCGGCAGCAGGGGCGGCTTTTAACCCGAAATCGACACATTCATCATGAGTGAACTCGCTATTGGCATTGATATTGGGGGCACAAAAACCGAAGCAGTGGCCATTTCACTGCCCTCCCGGTCACACGCTGAAAGCTTTAATATCCTCAATCGCACCCGAATTTCCACCCAGGCGCACCTGGGCTTTGATGCACTGGTAAAAAATATCGCCGCTTTTATCGCACAATTTTCATCGGCCTACCCCGAAGTGACTGCCATTGGCATCGGTATGCCAGGCAGCACGGACGGGGAAGGGCGTGTTCAAAACTCGAACACCACCTGCCTGAACGGACAATTTTTTCATCAGGCACTGCAGGGTGCGCTTGCGCAGAAACTCATTTTTGCCAACGACGCCAACTGTTTCGCAAAGGCCGAAGCCGTGCTGGGTGCCGGCAGCGGTCACCCCATGGTATTTGGAATCATCATGGGCACCGGCGTCGGCGGGGGACTCACTTTCGATGGGGCATTCCGCAACGGCCCTCACAGTATCTGCGGCGAATGGGGACACACCACCCTTTGGCCCGAACATCCCGTCCCGTGTTATTGCGGCAAATACGGATGTGTGGAGCAGTTCCTCTCCGGCCCCGGCGTGGAATCCCATTACCGGGCGCTGTCGGGTCAGACCGCACCCCTCAAAAATATTCTGCAGCTGGCGCAAATGGGAGATGCGTTTGCGGTTCAGTGCATCGACACATTTCTCGACAACTACGGTCGTGCCGTCTCAAACCTCATCAATATTCTCGACCCGGACGCCATTGTCCTTGGCGGTGGGGTATCCAACGTGGACTTGCTCTACACCCGCGGGTACAGCCGGATTCTAAAATACGTATTCAGCAGCGAGTGTCATACCCCGGTGGTAAAAAACCAATTGGGGGATTCCGCCGGCGTGCTGGGGGCAGCCCTGCTGTGCCGGGACGATTGTCACTGATATGGCGACACGGCTGACAGGTCTTATCTGCCTTCTGCTTTTTTCCGGGTGCGGTCCGTCCATTGCTCCCCTGAATCACGCCATCGACAATGGCCATTGGGATGTGGCCCTCACATATGCCCGCGGAAACGACAAACTGGTACATTATCTGGCCACCGAGACGGTTCGGCTGGCAGCCGAAACCGACCCCATGCCCAAACCGCTGGTCCTGGCGCTGTCTCCCCTTCAAAAAACGGAACGGGAAGCGTTGATTTCCCTCTCAAAACGGGAGTCATCATCCGAGGTGGCTCAACTGGCAGAGATAGTGCTGCACCGGGATACCCGCTTTGTCCGAAATCCAGCCCGGGTGCATCTGAGCAGCGACCATACCGAAGTCCGCGCCCTGGCGGCAACTGCCTTTGCCAATCGGCTGGACCGACCCGCGCTGCACCGAATGACCCGCGACCTGAGCAGCACGGTTCGCGGCGCAGCGGTGGCCGCCCTGTGTCGACTGCCCCTCAGACCCGACACCGCAGTGCTGCTGGCCGAGCGACTTCAAAAGGATCCCATGCCCCATGTCCGGGCAGCAGCTGCCCGATGCGGACCTGCATTGGGCCAGACGGCATCCGGACTGCTGCGGGAGGCCATTGACACCGATGACAACCCTGGTGTGCAGCGGGCGGCCATGCAGGGACTGCTGACCATAGCCAGCCAAAACGATGTTATTTGGCTCACCCGTTTCAGTTATGGACCAATCACCATCGCCAGGCTGCACGCCGCCGCCGAACTGGCCCACCGTCACCTCGAAAGCGGAAAGGCTCGCCTGCGCGATGCCCTCGCTGCATCAGACCCGAAGATCACCGCGGCGGCGATTCCCCTGCTCTCCTATGGCCACGTTACCAATGCTGACCCGCTGCTGCAAGGTTATCTTGATGCCACTGCAGACCTGTCCACCCCGGCCGCTTCGCTGCTGCTCGCCCGTGGCGTCCAGAAAAAAAAGGCCACCGCCGCATTGCACACCAACTGGCAAAAGGGCGATGAAGACGCGCTGGACGCACTGGTTGGCACTGGCCATGCACCTGCCATCGAACAGGTGCGGCATCAGCTGGGCACCGACAAACAGATTCTGCCACTGATATACCGATTCGCTGCAGTTCGGGAGTTGCACGACGACTTCGTATCACTGCTGGCCCACCCCGATCAGATGGTGCGACGCGCCGCCGCCATGGCCATTTTAATGCAAGCCCAAATGGCGGATGAGGAGAAGTAGATGTCAACAGTCACCAGACTATACAATCTGCTGCACACGGGAAACCCCGGCGATGTCGCCTACTATCAGCAATGCTGCACACCGGGCATGACGGTTCTTGAACTGGGATGCGGCAGCGGACGCATTGCGCTCGCGTTGCAAAAGCAGGGGTGTCAGGTGACCGGCCTTGACAACGATTCGGACATGCTGGCCGAATTCACAAAAACAATGCAGGGGGCAATACCATCTGCGCAAAGTCATTTGGCAGACATGCGGTCATTTGTGCTGGACAGACAGTTCGATCGCATCATCATTCCATTCAATGGCCTTCTGTGCATGCTGTCGCTCGCGGATGTGACCAGGGTGCTGCAGACGGCCGCGGCCCATCTGACCCCCGAAGGCGAGCTGATTTTCGATGTCTATCACGTGCCAGTCGATTTCGAAAACGATGGTATGGAGGACGAATTTTACATTGATACCGCCGTGCTCAACGACGATGGCACCCAGGTGGAAGTATATGAAAAAACCCTGTCCAACGCTGATCCGCAACGGTTCGACACATCGTATATTTATGTAACCAACGCGCACACCGCCCTCGAAAAACAGATTGAGCACACCATCCCCCAGCGATGCCTGTATCTTCACCAGATTGAGCAGTGTCTGACACAGGCTGGTCTGATCCTGACGGCGATGCGGTCGGATTTCTCCTTCTCCGCCTCCCGCGACAGCATCTCCGACGATACCGGCCAAATCATTGTGCACGCCCGCCGCGCCACAGGGTCCAAATAGTCCTGCCAGCGATTCAAAAAGCGCATTTTAATGACACAGGAACTGCCATCCCCTGCGAATATGTGTTAGATTTTCCATAAATCGAATGCGTTACACCTTTTTTTGAGAGATGATTTGCCAAAAAGTGGATTCCCGCATTCTTTTAACCGAAGTTTATTCTTTGAAGAATTTGTCGATGGGGCACGCGATGTCGCGTCGACTGTTTTTTTGAGGCGATGTGGCCTGCCGTCATCCCCTCGGAGAAAGGAAGCTGAAATGAAAATAACCGCTTTAAACCCTGCGCTGTTTGTCCTGATGTGCCTGTTGATTGCGTCCTGCAAGGACGATGTAAAAAACAACGACTCGGATGGGACTGACGCCACTGTGAGTACCGACTCCAACACGGAGAACGACACGTCCAGTCAATCCGGCGATACGGGCAGCAGCACGGTTGCCGATACCAGCGCTGACACCGGGACACTCGCAGATACCCAAACCGCCTCGGACAGCGTGGCCGATTCGGCCAGCGACACCGTGGTGGTCGATACCAGCAGTGACACTGCCACAGATACACAATCCAGTGTCGTTGATTCCAGTTCCAGCTCTGACACCATTGTTGTCATCGACACCGCTTCGGATACAGCGACCAGCGATACAGCCACCGGCACTGAGACAGCATCTGACACGGCGACCGACAGCGACAGCGTCGAACTCATTACACCGGAGCAAGCCCTCGATAGTCTTATCACCGTCTTCTGTGAGTGGGAATTTGGCTGCTGCACCCCAGGCGAGCGGGCCTATCGACTGGGCACCGGTTACGACTCGGTTGAAAACTGTGTCAGCCGATTAAGCTACGAGCTCTACGAATCCAACGATACCAACATGCCGCTGAACCTGTCAGCATCACCCATGACCATCGTGCCTCAGATTGCATATTCAATTGACCTGAACCGGGTTGAAGTCAACGCCGCCGGCGTTGCCGCATGCGCCGAATGGCTGGGCACCATTGGCTGCAACATTCCGGCAGACCTGGCGTCCGCCGCATCATGCCAAACAGGAGTGAGCGCAATCGATGCCAATCCGTGCGCACTGACCAGGATGTTCAGCCCCGGCCTTGTGGAAGGCGATGTCTGCACCAACGATACCATCCTGTTCGAAGGTAGCGGCAACGACATCGAGTGCGAAGAGGGCACTTCCTGCGTGCCCCCGGGATCTGCCGACAACGCTGGAAACCAGGCCATGTGCGTCAACCGCGGCCTTGAAGGCGATCCGTGCACCATGGGCGATGACAATTGTGATTTTGGACTTTACTGTGCAGATGGCTGGTGCGCCGCCAAAGCAGATGTGGATGAACCATGCGCCTACGCAAAAAATGGTCGCCCAGTGGCCGGCGAGCTGTCTGTCCCCTGTAAGCTCGGTCTGACCTGTAATCCCGCCCTGGATGACACCAGCAATGGCGCGGGTATCTGTGTGGCGCCCTGCAGCACCGGTTCTCTTTGCACCGTGGACAGCGAATGCCCGGACGGTCAATCCTGCGCGCCCATTAGCGTCGGCAACGACAGCAACAGCTTCTTTGCCTGCCGCCCCCTGGGGTCCACGGCCGCCCATCGCTGTGACTCACACGCGGACTGCATTCCCACGTCCCACTGCACGGCCTCCGGTGTGTGCGCCGCTGACGCGGTGGAAGGTGGATCCTGTCAGGAAGACGAGCAGTGCCCCGAAGCCACATACTGTGCCGCCGGCACCTGCACGGTGTACACGTTGCCCGGGGATGTCTGCACGCGCAGCGCCGTCACCTTTGAATCGCCCGAGTGCGGACCAGATGCCGCTGGGTGCATCTACGACGCCACCGCCGACGACACCATCTGCAGCAGCGCAAAACTGATCAATGGCGAGCACTGTCTGGCGGATTACGACTGCGCATCCGGGCTGTGTGAGCAAACAACCGTCAACGGTGTACCCGATGATATGGTCTGTTATGCGGGCGCCCGCGAGGGAGATGCCTGTGATGACATCGCAGAATCGCTGGTGGCCAGTCAAACCCGATGCGCGCCCGGCCTGGCGTGCGACTCCGAGACCAATCTGTGCTATGTCCTTGCCACCCCGGGTGACCTTTGCGAAGCCGAAGCCGGCGGCGCCCCGGACGACACCATCTGCGCCACCACCTGTACCGAAGCATGGGGGGAATATCTGTGCGATGACGGTCCCGTTGAAATCCTCGATGGCGGCACCGGCGTTATCTGCGATGGCGCTGAATAAAACCCACCGCGAATTCTCCCGAGCACCATCCACTCACAGTTATCCTTAGGTTAGTCTTTAAGCCGAAATCACCGCCATTAAGAGCATTTCGTCATTCCCAACCTGATTGGGTGTCGCGAAAGTGCATAGCAGGTTTATCAGTGCCGTCATTCCCAACTTGAGAGACTGTCGATAAATGAGTCTGCCACTTATAAACTCAGCGACATCATCACGTCGTCCCCGCGAAGGCGGGGACCCAG
>JAFGWT010000490.1 GCA_016937015.1 Deltaproteobacteria bacterium
CTGGGTCCCCGCCTTCGCGGGGACGACGTGATGATGTCGCCGAATGCACTTGCGTTAAACGCGTTTATCGACAGTCTCGAAGGCGGGAATCCAGAAGGTATTGAGAATCCTGAGTTCTCTGGACCCCTGCCTTCGCAGGGGTGATGCTATCCTCTGGTTTTTCACCACACGCGTCTGGAGTCAATCGATCTGGTATTTTTTAAGTTTTCGAAAGAGGGTGGTTTTGTGGACCCCAAGCCGTTTGGCGGCTCTGATTTTGCTGCCGCCGCATTCCGCAAGTATGGATTTGAGATATGACGCTTCCAGCTCATCAAATGAGCTGAAGCGAGTCAGCCGCTCCCGCTCGCCCGAGGCAGGGCTGCCACCGACATCATCGGGAAGATGTTTAACACCGATGTATGTGTCTTCACAAAATACAAACGCGTGTTCAATGGCGTTTTCGAGCTGCCTGATGTTTCCGGGAAACGGATTGCTCATCAGCACGTTCATGGCGTCCGGGGTAAGTCCTTTAATTTTTTTACCGAACATGCGGTTGTACTTGCTCACAAAGTGTTCGCACAGCACGGGAATATCCACCACCCGTTCCCGCAGTGGCGGCAATGGGATGCGCAGCACATTCAGCCGATAAAACAGGTCTTCCCGATATTCACCCAGATGCACCATTTCCTGAAGATTTTTGTTGGTGGCGGCAATGATACGCACATCCGCGCGAACGGACTGAGTTCCCCCCAGCGTTTCAAAGGTTTTTTCCTGAAGAACCCGAAGCAGTTTGGCCTGCATGGCACCGGAGATGTCGCCGATTTCATCAAGGAAAATCACCCCGCCGTCGGCCAGCGCGAATTTGCCGGGCTTATCTTTTTTGGCATCCGTGAATGCGCCGGCCTGATAACCGAACAGTTCGGATTCGATAAGGTTGTCCGGGAGCGCACTGCAGTTGAAAGCGATAAACGGCTGGTCGCGCCGATTGCCGTTGGCGTGAATTGCCCGTGCAATCATCTCCTTGCCCGTACCGCTTTCCCCGGTGATCAGCACATTGGTGCCCGCATCAGCGATGGGACTGAGCATCTGAAAAATCTGCTTCATTTTTGGGCTGCGGGTGACCAGCTTGCCAAACGTAAAATGACCGGCCGCCTGCTGTCGCAGGTGCGCAATGACTTTTTGGTCTTCGATTTCCTTTTTTCGCTGCGCGGTGATATCCAGCATCTGCAACAGGTAGTGGTGCGCCTCCCCAATGGTGCCAAGGGGGGTCAGAGTCCAGGCCATCAGGATAAAATCCTCATCGTCGTTGCTGGCAGTGAAGCGCTTTTCTCCTTTGAGGACCGCACCTTTTTTCAGAACGCTGTGGCCCTCTAAGGTGAGCTGACACAGATCCATCAGGCGTATCGGTCCGTGTTCCGGGAGAATTTGAGGTAGCAGTCGCTGGAATGCGCCGTTGGCGTCATGGAGGTCGCCGCTTTCGTCAAAGATGGCCACCGCGATGGGGGACTGGTTGAATATGCGTCTGAATTTTTCCTCGCTTTGCTGCAGCGCCAGCCGAAACTGGTTTCGCTCGCTCACATCGGTGAGGGTGGTGCGAATACCAATCACTTTGCCATTTTCCCAAATTGGTGCACTGTTCATCTGATACTCACCCAGCTGACCGTCCTTGTGAACGAGACGGTATTCCTGGGCCCCAACCGTTTCGCCGGAGAGGATGAGTTGCAGATTGCCACCGGCTCTGGCGGCGTCTTCCTTTGGAATGAGCTGCCGAAGATTTATTCCGGCCGCAAAATCGTCGTTGGTGTACCCGGTTGCCCGGTATCCGGTTTCATTTACATAGGTAATTTTGAGGGTCCGATCCGCCTCGCACACGATCACCGGAAGCATTTCTGCGGTGTCTGCGAATCGCTGTTGCCAGTTCCTGTGGGACATATCTGCATCCTATTGGTTTTGTTGCGAATATGCAACCTAAATGCGAATATGCAACAATAATATGAAATAGGTAGCAATAATGCACCATGCGTCGATGGGGGGTCAGTGGATAAAACTGTTTATTTTCAGTGGTTTAAATTTGTCGATGGCCGATGGTACAAAACGCGCAATGGAAGCTGGCATTAACCAGACTTTCAAGGGAATAAAGGGAATAAATGGAAAACGCCATGACAATCATCGATAAAAAGCAATCTTACGCCAGTGCCTGTGCCAATCATCTGCAGGATATGCCCTGGGGGGACAGTTGCAATGCGATGGCGACGATTGAGTTGACCCAGAAATGCAATCTGTCGTGCAGTTTTTGTCGGCGATGCAATTATAAAAGCAGTCACAAGTCCCTGCGCGCCGTTGAACGGGAATTGACTACCATTTTTGCACTCAGCCAAAGCGATACCGTGGTGCTCACCGGCGGGGAACCGTTGATGTATCCCGACCTTGAAGCCGCCGTCCAGATGGTGGCGTCGGTGGGCAAAAAGCCAGTGATGCTCACCAACGGCATACTGTCAACGCCGGAACGACTCATCGGATTGAAGGCTGCGGGGCTCTTTGGGGTGTTGTTTAATGTGAATGCCAGGCAAAATCGGCCTGGCTGGGAAGGCTGCAATGAATCGGAGCTGAATACGCTGCGACTGAAGTATGCCGAACTGGCGGGAGAATTTGGACTTCATTGCGGATTCAACACGCTGGTGTTTCCGTCGACACTCCAGGATGTGCAGCGGGTGGCACTGTGGGCCAGTGTTTTTTCTGACAGAGTGCATACGATGACATTCGTTGCGGCCCGCATGTTCGATGCGGCGTTCTCCAGATCTGAAGACACCCCAGAGGAGCGCAGCAGTATTTTTCTGTCACCGTATGATGCCGATGGCGGCTCGGACGCGGACTGCATGACATTGTCCAGCCATGATTTGTACGACCAGATTCAAAAGGTGTTTCCCGGATATCGCTTTAACTCATTTCTGGGCAGCACGGCCCAGTCCGGGGTTCTGAAGTGGGCAATGGGGACACATTTATGCCGAACAGGGAAACGGATTGGCAACCTGGGACCGCTGGCGATTCGAATCATGCAACGACTTGGCCGTCGTATCGCGGCGCGGGACATGTCTCACTTTTCCCCGTCACTGGCGAGGCAGGGGTGGGTCGTTCTGCTAATGGGACTGCTGGACAAAGAGACGCGGCGCACCATGTGGCGTCATCTATCCAGCGCCTTTACCAAACCGCTTGAATTGTTTCGGACACTGCATCTGCAAACGTTTATTGTGATGCAATCCATAGACATATTGCCGGAAGGGGAACGGGGCAGCTGCAATGGCTGTACCCATATGACTACCAACAAATCGAACCGGTTTGTTTTTGGAGGCACCATGAATTACGTGCTGGG
Organism: Deltaproteobacteria bacterium; assembly: GCA_016937015.1. Classification (GTDB taxonomy): domain Bacteria; phylum Myxococcota_A; class Polyangia; order JAAYKL01; family JAAYKL01; genus JAFGXQ01. The sequence goes on from JAFGWT010000490.1 coordinate 3,350, forward strand.
AGGGGCAGCCCGCGGGGATGCCACACCGGAGGGCAGCGCGCAGGTGCAGTGGCCGAAACAATCTGCTACGGACTGGCGCAACAGCGAGCTTGAACGCATTGGCATGACAGTGGAGGTGTATCCGGGAATGAAAAACTGAGGTTTATCCAACCGATTTGAGTTTGGCAGCCACAGCCAGACCAAGCTCCCGGCAGGCCATCAGCGCGTCTTTGGTGGGCACGTATTTGTGAATGATGCCGGGTTTCACCAGTTCTATTTTGATCTCTTCCATCATGGCATCGAGATGTTTAGTGGCTTCGCCGCTCCAGCCGTGAGATCCAAAAGATCCCCCAACCAGATTTTTGGGTTTGAGCCCTTTGATGTAATTCATTACGTCTGCCACAGTGGGATATATCTGGTTGTTCATGGTGGGGGAGCCTACCAGCAGCGCGCCGGCGTCGAGCAGTTCGGTCACCACATCACTGCGGTGAGCGCCTTCCAGCGGCATCAGTTCCACCTTCGCACCACCGGCGATGAGACCATCGGCCACTGCTGAGGCCATGCGTGCTGTGCTTTCCCACATGGTATCGTAAATCACCACGGCCTTTTGGGTGGGTTTCTGCTCAGCCCATTCCTGATACCAGTTCAGAATCTGCTGAATATCCTGGGGTCTGCGGAAAATGGGGCCGTGATCCGGCGCAATCATTTTAATGTCCAGATTGTACGACGGCAGCTTTTTAAGCAGATTGAGAACAATGGGGGACAGGTGTAAAAGGATGTTGGCATAGTACTTGGCCGCTTCGTAGCGAACAATCCAGGGATCCACTTCGTCGATGTATTTCTCCGCGGTGGCCAGGTGCATGCCGAAAGCGTCATTGGAGAACAGGATGCCTTCTTCCGCGTAGAAAGCGAACATGCTATCGGGCCAGTGTAACATTCGGGTTTCGATAAAACTGAAGGTTGCGCCGCCAATATCGAGGGTGTCGCCGGTTTTTACTGTCTCCAGAATGTCGTCACCCAGTTCAAAGTGTTCGTTCAGCGCTTCCACGCCCTTTGGGGATGCAAACACCTTTTCGATGTTCCAGTCCTTCACCACCAGCGGGATGGCGCCGGAATGGTCCATTTCGGAGTGGTTGGAGATGATGTATTTGATCTCTGCGGGGTCGATGACGGTGCGAATGCGGCTCATCATCTCGTCGTAAAATTTGGGTTTTACCGTGTCAATGAGTGTGACTTTTTCGCCGAGGACTAAAAATGCGTTGTAGGTGGAGCCTCGTGAGGTTCGGTATCCGTGGAAATTGCGCAATCCCCAGTCGATGGCGCCAACCCAGTAAACTTTGTCCGATAACTTAAATGCCGAAAATGCATTACTCATTTGCGTGAACTCCAGTTGTGTATGTTATTTGATTTTTAAAAGACGCCTGCAAGTTCCGGAGGCATAACGAATGTGCGTGCATCCATTTCGCGATCCAGCATGAACAGACCGCCCTTGTTGCCTTCCACCAGTTTGAGTTTCTGGACCACTGCGTCGGTATTGGATTCCTCTTCGATTTGTTCGTCCACAAACCAGTTTAAAAAGCTCACAGTGGCGTGGTCGCGTTCCGCCAGCGCAGTATCCATCAGTTTGTTGATTAATTCGGTGACGTTACATTCGTGGGCGTACACTTCCTCGAAACACGCCAGGGGAGAATTCCAGTCCGTTGGCGGTGCATCAACGGCCTTCATCAGCGCCCGCCCTCCTCTTTCATTCAGATAGCCGGACATCTTCTGAACATGGGTCAGCTCCTCCAGAGCCTGAACCCGCAGCCAGTGTGAAAATCCGGTCAGCGAAATGGAATCGAACCACGATGCCATCGAAAAATACATATAACCGGAGTATATCTCCGCGTTAATCTGCGCGTTAATAGCATCCTGAACGTTTTTCTTTATCATATTTCAACCTCCCCTGGTCATGGATTATTGTTAATCAATCCAGTTCTTCGAACTGATCTTTGCCGACACCGCAAAGGGGACATGTAAAGTCATCCGGCACGTCTTCCCATGCCGTCCCGGGGTCAATGCCCTGGTCGGGGGCGCCAGCTTCCGGATCATATACCCAGCCACATGCGATGCATTCCTGTTTTTTCATGATGATATCTCCTTGGTGTGTTTTTAGTTGAGTTATTTTGCCGTCGAGTTCAGCAATCACCATGCCACAACGATTAAATAATCACTTTATACGGGATTGCAGTCGGTCAACTACATATCAAATGACTGTTCGCCCATCAAGCGGAACCGGGAGACCGGCAAAAAATGTTTCATCGGTCTTTATTGAGACACATTGTGCACTGTATTGAGACAGCATTTGAACCATCCGCCCATATCAAAATAATCATTTACGCACGAGGGGATTGTCGCGGGCATCATTGAGGTGTCGGTATGACAGCGAATCAGTCGTTTTAAGGATTGCCGTTTGTGCGGCAATTGATTTATTGACGCGAAAAATGGCAATTTAATGGAAGAGAAGCGGCTATTGCTCACAGCGCAATTCGATGACAGAGCCATTCTGTGCGCCAATGCCGATGACCCTGCCTGCAGCCGACACGGCGATAGCGCGAGCGGTGAATGGCATTTTTGTGAGTCGCCATTCACTGTTTTCAAGGCGCAGCAGATAGGGGACCGGCTGGGTGGTGTCCGCCAGATCAGTGCCGGCCACATAAATGCCGCCAGTATCGTCCAGCGCATATGCGTACAAACCAAAACTTGTAAATGGGAAAGCGGGAAGCGCAGTGAGGGAGATGCCGTCAAACAAATACAGCTCGCTTGCGGCGGTTTGAAGCAATGCCCCCGATGCGCTGCAGGTCATATTGCTCAGGTAGGCGTCGATGTTGGCGACCGCTGTGAGTGTGTTGTTGTTCAGGGCATAGAGCGTGCTGCCACTGCTCGCGCCTTCCAGTCCCAGCAGCGAATCGCCCATGTAACACATCTGTCGCCACGTAACGCCCATTAGCGATGGTACGGTTTGCCACTCGTTGTCCGCGAACGCAATTACATTTCCTTCGCTGCACTTCGCCATGGGGATGCCTTCGGGGGAAGCGGTAATGTCTGTAATGGCGCTGCAACCGGGATCTAAAAGGGTGGTGGTGACCCCAGGGGGCGTCCATTCAAATACCGCGCCGCCGCCTTCTCCGTATACATTACCGTTTGCCGCGAGCGCGATGTCCGCCAGTGCCATGGGCATATCGAGACAGTCCCAGGTGGCGCCATTAAAACGGGCACCTGTTCGACATGCACCGGCCCCGGCCGCATAGATATTATTTGCATCTGTTCCAGTAACCCGACCGGAGAGAAAGGTATCCTGCGTAACGAATTCATTGCCGTCAAAAAACAATCCTGTCCCGGACATATACAGGGTGCCGTCGTTGCTGCCCCAAAGGTCGGTCGCATGAATACCGTCTGCCCATTCAAGTGTATCCAGAACCGTAAACGAGTCTCCATCGAAATGGGCGAGAAACAGGGTGACGGTTTCCGATGGCATATCCACATCCGATGGTGACGCCCCGTCAGTGGCATCAGCGCTGGAACGAATCGATTTGTAGCCGGTCAAGGGTTCAACAAGGGAACCAACAATATACAAATTATCTTTAAGGTCATTGGTGCTGAAACCAAAGATGGCGCTGTACCATATGGACGAAAACAGGTCGTCGGCGGTACCGTTAATCATTGTACCGCTCAGTACGTGGGTTGCACCGCCATCGTCGATGCCGTTGACAACATGATGAATCGCATCATCAGCGAGCAGCCATAAGTTGGTTGCATCAGTTCCCCACCCATCGACAACCTGGAACGCAAGCGGGTCTCCATACGCGCTCCATGTGCTGCCATTGTACACAGCGAGTTTTCCGCCGGATTCGGGAATGGCCAGCAGAGCGCCACTTTCAAGCTGTTGAAGTTGCACATATTTGGACGGTATCTCAGTTACGGCTTGCCATGAAAATCCATCCCAGTGCATGAGCGAATTTCCTAAACGGTCCAACACCCAATTGCCGGCAGCAAACAGGTCAGAATTGTAAACACCAATGCTGTGAGCGGGTGCGGGGGAGGGCAGGGTTCTATTGCGCAGCATTTGCCATTCGCCGAAGGCCAGTCGAAACACCTGTCCATAGCGATTGGAATTGAGAAAGCTTTGGCCCGAACCAACTGAATCACCAACGCACTCCGCAATATCGAGAGTGGACTCCTGTATGAGGTAGCCGTGTTCGCCACTGGGAATCATCACCACATCATTGCAGGCCGAGGCGATGATGTCGTCGTTGTCGAGCAGGTCCAGCCGGGTGAACACAATATCATCGTTTTGATAAAGCACTTTCCAATTGTCGATACACGTACCAGGGACGGATGCGGTATCGGTATCTTTGGGGAGCAGTGTGTCAGAATCAACGTCGGATGCTGTGTCAGAATCAATGAGTATGGCGGTGTCTGAGTCGATAACGATAGATGTACCTGAATCAACAACAGCAGCTGTAGCTGAATCGATAGTGGACATGGTGCCTGAATCGACATCTGGCAGCGTGTCTGAATCAGTGTCAAAGTGGCTGTCGGTCCCGTTAATGGATTGTGAATCAAATCCCGAATCAGGCGGTGGGGTCGAATGGGAATCGGTGTCGTCGCTGTCGAAATGATTAGACCTGGGATTTGACTTTTGCCAGCACCCGGATGCCGCAAGCATTGAAATAGCGACAATAAAAAAGCGGATAATAGGATGGTATTGCATTTATAAAGCATATGAAAAACCTTAGCCACCCGCAACAATAGAAGCGACACAGGGAAAACAGGAATTAAACTGCTTGTTCGTTATGTAAAACAACGTTATGTTATTAAGCATAACGTTGTTTTACATAACAGGAATTTTCAATGACACAGACGCTTTCACCTGCAAATCCCTTTTTGTTTGGCAAACCAGTGGGGGGTGTCAATTTCTGCAATCGCAGCACAGAGCTGGCAACGCTCAGGGAACTCTACATGAGCGCCAATTCCGCCTGGCTGTATTCCCCTCGGCGATATGGCAAAACATCTCTCATAAAGGAATCATTTGCGCAGCTCGACGCGCCGAACATCCATACCGCTTATGTGGATTTCTTGCCCATATCCGCCGGACAGGATGTGGCGGAAGTGTATATGCGAGGCATATCGCCACTCGTCAATACGCTGTTTGGCAACCTAACGCAGGCATTAAAGGAGCTAAAGCAGCTGGCCACCAGTTTTGTACCGGCACTGACCGTGGATGAGGACGGCAAGCCAGTGCTCACTATGACAGGCCACGCCCGAGTTGGGGATGCGTCGCCTGTACTGGAGGACGTGCTGCAGTTACCCGAAAAACTGGCCCAAAAGCGTAAGCAACGTGTGGTGGTGGCCATTGATGAATTTCAGGAAGTGGCGTCAATACGCGGACTTGAGGCGCGCCTCCGATCGGTGATGCAGCATCAGCAGCATGTATCGTATATTATGGCCGGTAGCCGGGCGAGCCTGCTAAAAACCATTTTCACTTCGCCGGAACGCCCTTTTTATCAGTTTGCCCATCATATTCCGATTGATAAAATTGATATTCAGGAACTTGTCAGATACATATGCGGCCGATTCGAATATACGCATGTGGACATCGCAGATGAACATGCGCGGCAGATTGTACTGCTGGCGGACTGCCATCCGCACTTTGTTCAGTATTTTGCCTCTATTGCCTGGCAGATTGCAAAAAATGGCGCGCTGGACGAGGAGTTGATACCTCTTTTGACAGAGCAGGTGGTTACTTCAATGGACCCAGGGTTTCGCATGTTTTACGATGATCTTGCAATGTCCCAGCGCAGAATTCTGGCTCATATTGCGGTCAACGGCGGCGAAGAGATGCTGTCAGAACGGGTTAGGGCCGGGAGTCGACTGGGAAGTGCCGCAACGGTGCAGACCGCACTGGCCGCTCTTGAAAAAAAAGAATCCCTGGTCAGGCAAAACAATGAATGGAAATACATCAATCCCGCTTTCGCATTATGGGTCAGGCATCAGATTGTTTACGCCATGTAACCGTGAATTGAGAAAGACAGGGAATGGTCAGTACCAAACCACATCAAGGATTTGTTCGAACACTTCCTCGCTCTCGGTGAGGGTGAGTGAGACCTGTGCGTCTGCGGTCAGCTGAGCATTGAATTCAATGTAGCAGGTGGTCTGCAGAATTTTATCCAGATTGATGGCGAGCAGTCCCGGTGTGGTGCCATACACCATTGTATCCATGTCAATTACCGTATAGCCGGTGGGGCCGTCCGCACCGCTCCCGCCTGTCGCCAGCGCCCAGTAATCCGCATCAATCATGAATTCATCGGCATCGCCGGTGGGCGTCATGCTGTAGTCGGCACGGGCCGGATCAGAGACGTTGACATCCGTACCGGTCTCAATCAGTGTGGACAAAATCTCCGGAATCGATCTTGGTACAAATGGCGCCTTCAGGCTGGAATTGAGCGCGTTGCGACTGTCTGCATGAAACGGCGCATCGGTAAAAGCCACAAACACCTGGCGCGCGCTTTTCAGCACTGGGAACGGTTGGGTAAATGGTGGGTCTTCAACGCCGTCTCCCACCAGATTGGGATTGCCTGTACTGGTGTAACCAATCACATTGTTCCGTGCAAAATCGATGGCGCCCGCCAGATTTTCAGGACCGTCTCCTCCCAGATTGGCTTCCAGTGTATTGATGAACTTGCGCAACGCTTCCACATGGGTGGTGTTATTGATGGCGATGGGTGTAAAAAATGGACTGCGCTCGGTGCTGCGGTCGGGCACCAGCTCCTGAAATGACACATTCACGCCAACGGTATCCTGAAATGTTACCAGGCTCATGGTGCCCTGGATGCCGCTGGCTTCGATGGCATCGACGAAATCGATAATTGAGTTTTTAACGGAATCGATCACGTTGCGCATGGAACCGGTGACATCCAGCAAAAAAACAATATCCACCGTTTCACCCTGATTGAGACAGGTGACCGTGGTTTCCTGGATGGCGTTGTCAACGGTCACAACAAGGTTGTCTCCTGTAATGGGGATACTTTGCTGGTCTCTAAAAACACCTGAAATCTGAATGGAGACGCTTCCTGCCGCCTCGCCATAAAACGCGGCAGTGCCAATGGGGGCAATCGTTTCGGGATAAGGGGTGGCGCCCACCGCAATGGACTCATGCCGTTCCTCCACTGTTGTGGTCGAGCTAGTGACCAGTGCATCCGAATATTCGGTGGCCTTTTTACGAGTGGCTAAAAGTTCGTTGTTCAGTTCGATGATTTCATCGAGGGTGATGCGCACAGAGATACTCAGCAGTTCGTCTTCTGTTAAATTGGGAAACAGCACCCGCAGAATATCCATTGCGCCATCCATCAGTGCGGTGGAGTCCGGAATGGTAATTCCCGAATCCGCCAGTGCATCTGTGTCAATATGAATGGCTGAGGCAGAGTCTTTCACATCATCAATGTATTTGTTAATTTTGTCTGACTGGTCATCTGTTGATTCGTCGTCGGCTCCCGGCAGTTCGCATCCGGCAATCAATAGGGCAATCAATAGATTGAGTACAAAACATGGTATTAAGAAAATAAGTCTGTGTTGATGCATAGGGGGTTTCCTTTCTGAATAAGTTTATTTTAAGTTTTCGCATCAAGGCTTTTTGCAGGTTTCACGCCAACCCCCAAAGTCGTGTTGTTTCAGTGCATTGTATGTCTGAAGGCATCAGCGAAGCTGTGAAGAAAAACCACAGGCGACGTTTCCCATGACAAAAAATTCAGCACGACCGCCAATTTCCGGCAATTACAGTAATGCGCGCATTCAGATTCACGCTGTTATCGCATTGAAATGGCAGATATTCGGGATGCATCTGAGCCAACTGATATCGTTGCATGTGACGTTTCGCTTCTTCAGTGTGTAAAAACAAAAGACGTAAACGTTTGCGACCGTCAATTTCGACGTGACCAAACGACTCCAAATAAAAAAGGTGCGGGTGACGGAAATTGCCGTGGAAATGAATCGAAGTTTGGTAAGGTGACAGTCAACCGTAATCTGCGATTGCATTTTGATTTTGGAGAACAGGAATAGCTTTGAAGGGAATTGTGAAGAAGGGATTTGCGAAGAAGCGATTGGCCCGAAAATTCACTGCCGGCTGGTTGCTTGCAGTGCCATTGGCCGCCTGCGGCGCAAAAGCCCCGGCTGACACCTCCGCCATACTGTCAGCATCCGAAACGCCGCCAGGCTTATCTGACGAGGCAGCATCGCCGCGACAGGAGGGAATGCCGAACACCGCTGTCCATCTCAGTGACCTTGAAACTGAGAGCACGCCGCTGGATGCGGGTGATCTCACGCGCGATGAAAAACTGATGGGGCTGGTACTGGGCGACGCGGTTGCACGCATTAAAGACGGTCTCGCCGGAAACGCGGATGCGTTTTCTGTCGCCGAGCAGGACTTGATGATAGCGCTGGGGTTAAATCCACAAGAGCCTGCTGCCATATACTGGATGGCTATTGGCCGTCTATGTGAGGCGCGGATAGCCGACCGTCGCGACCAATTGGCATTGGCATTGATGGGACTGAACGATGGGATTGCCGCCCGGCCGGATGTGGCCGCTTTTCATTATGCAAAGGCGCTGGTGCTGTATGAACAGCATGATCAGTCCGGGGCATTGGAAGAAGCCGAGGCAGCAGTGGCAATGGCGCCCGATGACAATAGCTTCAGATTGCTGCTCACGCGAATGCTTTTGAATATGCGGGACTATGATAACGCACTTGGGTGGCTGCAGGTTGGCGCGGTGATTCATCCTGAGAGCTTCTGGATGGCGTATTACACGGGTGTCGTACTGATGGCGCAGCAAAAAGACGCCGAGGGGCGGGAGTGGCTGCAGCGGGCCGAATCGCTGGCGTCGGAAAAGTCGGATCATAAGCGGGCAAAAATGGAACAGGCTTTACTGGCGCGTGCTGCGGAAGAACTGGCGCAAATGGAAAACGGCACAATGGATGTGGTGTCACGCAGTATCGAAGATGCGCTGTCTGACGGGCCATTTATTGATGATGCTGAGACACGTTAGCACGATTCGGTGATGGGCGGTGCAGATGGTTCGCGGGGAATGAACCTCCCCGTCATCGCCAGATGAGCAGATGACCGGCGCCGACGGCAACTGTGGTGCCGACGGGGGATTCGGCCATGTACCAGCGGTCGGCGTCGCTGTGGATTTTTAAGAGCCTCCGCGTTTTGCCATCCGCAGTGAGTTGGAGAATACCGCCTGCAATCGAACAACCCGGCCCTGGTGCGCCGGCATCAAAGAAGAGCGCACTGCGACACTGAACTGCGTCCTGTCCGAGTGGCTTTGTGTGTGCGTTCTGTCGCGCTTCCAAAGTGACGAGCCCCTGGTCGTCGTGGGTTAAAAACAGGATAGTGCCATCTTTGTTCAGTGCCAGTTCCTCATATCCGGTGCCTGGCAAATCAAACTGATATCCGCGACTGTGGGTCTTAACTGGCCACACGCGTACGATGGTCTGAGTATCGGTAAATTCAAGGGTGGCAACGGTGCGGCCATCACCGCTGACGGCGACGCGGTCCACATCGCCGCGCGAGTTGCGAGGTTCTATTTTCCATTCGATGGTGCCGTCAGAGAGTCGCCACAGTACAAGCTCTCCCGCCTTGCCGCCCACGGCCACCACATCCCCGGGCGGCACCACGGTCGCCGTTAATCCCGAAGACGGAATCATGAGATGGCGACCACCGGATATGGCGTCAAAGCGATGGATGGCGCCGTTGCCCAGCAAAGCGGCGATATAGTTGCCATCGGCGGAGAAGGTCACGTCAAGCGCGCCCCCGGATGTTTCGGCAAACAGCGCCTGCCAGATGCGGACTGGTGTTGAGGAGATGTTGTAAACGTCGATGCCCGGCTTCAATCCTGTGGTGGCCACGGCAACCAGGTCGCCGGTGGGGCTGATGGCGATGGATTGGGATTCAATACTGATGCCGGTGAGGTCGCAATGGGGAAATCCGTCTTTGGGGGTATTGGTGCAGATGCGGGGCGCCGCCGGTTTTTGCCAGTGAAACAGCACCTCTGCTGTCTCTGTTGAAAACACCTCCGCGGCCACTGCCCGAAGTCTGAATACCGGGCGGTTCGAAAAATCCTGCCCCTTAACGGTCAAATACCAGCGGATCGCAAAGCCCGCATCCAGTGTGGCATCGGTGACATTGTCGCGCTGAGGAATGAGCTTGAGGTCCAGACTGTCCACTTCAATCTGCACCCCGCCCACGGCTGGCCAGGCGATTCGTTCGGGATATACCTGGGCGAATGGGTCCTTGGCACTGAGGCTGGCGTCCAGGCAAAATTGCGCCTCTTCGCCCTCGCTGGTGTAAACAAACTGCTGACCGCTGTGCTCGCCGGGATACAGCAAGGCTTCAATGAGCGACTCCGTGGGCTGACCCGCCTCATCGAGCATGGGCAGCGGTTCCTCGTTCGCATGGGCGCAA
>JAFGWT010000491.1 GCA_016937015.1 Deltaproteobacteria bacterium
CGCCTTTGGGAATGGCCTTCGGAAGCGCACCGGTGGAAAACCGGCCTTCGGAAAACGTCTCCTGGCCGTTGGCCGCGGACACCGCCCGAATCCGATAGGTGGTTTCGGCCTGCATGCCAATCACCGTAATGCGGTGGGTGGTTAAAAGGGCATCATCCACAATTCGAAACTCAAGCCCGTCCTTCCCAAACCGGACCTCTGAGGTGGCGGGAATATCCGTGGTCCAGCTCACCAGGCATGAAATGGTCATGTTTGGGTTCGGGGTAATGGTCAATGCGTCCATCAACGGCGCTGAACCGGAAATGGCGGTATCCACAATCATTGCCGAGTCGGTTTCCAGCGACATATTTGTGTCGCCACGCGAACCTGTATCTTCGCCTACCGTTGCGCTGTCATCGGTGGTCATCGGCAGGGGTTCAGAATCTTCAGCATCGGTCCCGATCTGACTGTCGCTGTCCGCCGTCCCCTGGACGGTTTGGGTGCAGCCGCAAAAACAACTGGCAGCCGAAGCAAAGACCAGGACAAAATAACAAATGTGGAAAACGAACTGTCGGTGCATGAATCCTGGCTTTCGAAGTAAAGCGCTTTAGTTAGCGATGGATATTTTCACGACGATTTCAATTCTGTCCAGCTTTTTTTATCGCATTCAGGGTCTGAATTTACACCCCAGGTGCGAAATGCCCCAATTTTTCCCAGCGAGTTAAGGATTAATAACACAAACCGATATCTGCATTATGCAGCTGCCACGAATCAGGCGCTGTCAATGACAAGTCAGGCAGGAAAAAACGATGGAAAATAATTTTTTAGACCACGAATCAGCCCATTCGCGAACCGCCGCCATGGAAGGCGCCGGCTATTCGCAGGTTCATCCCAACTACGCCATATTCAATCCCATCTGCACAGACGCCACAGGAACCCTGTATCGGGGAAAATCAGTTCTGGATGACCGAATCACTGCAGTAAAACTGTTTGACGGAGACGTTACCCCCGCGCTGGTGAATGTGGATGTCGGCAGCCCTCGCCTCGGCAATCTGATTGGCGTCAACGAAGTGCTGTCCGGCAACAGAGGCGTCCCGCTGGCGGTGATGGATTTACCCGGTGGCGCATGCCTTGAAAAACTACTGTCCAAAAAAGGAAAGCTGCCGGTCGGTGCAGCGGTGCATATCACATTGAATCTATCCCTGATCGTGCGTGCGCTGCATATGCACAATGTGATTCACGGACACATAAATGCCCAAAGTGTGTTTTTAAAACGGCAGTCGAACGGTAGAATTGGTGTTCAACTGCTGCATCATCAGCTGGTGGGCCGACCCGCGCGATTCAATCTGTTCGAATATCTGTCGCCGGAGTTGGTTGGCGACAGCGATGCATTGATGCCGCGTGATGACAACTGGGCAATCGCCGTGTTGCTCCATACGATGATTTTCGGTGTGCCACCTTTTGCAGGTAACATCAGAGAAGAAACCGCACGGCGGGTGCTCAAAGAGAACCTTTCTCTGCCATCGGCGTTTGAGCGTGAGTTTGCCAGTGTGTCATCAGTGCTAAAAAAATCCTTGCGAAGAGATCCCGACAGTCGTCCCAGCGGCAGAGAGATGAATCTGCTTCTAAAATCAGTCCTGGCCAATCTGAGCGATACTTCCGATACCGCAGCGACTGGCAGTGCAGCTGACGCAGTCGCAGCGCAACCGTTCGGTGTGGAGGTCCCCCGTTCCGTCCCTGCGGAATCGTTTCTGGATGAAGATTTGCGGGACACGCGGCCTGAACCGGTGGTGCCCCAGAGTGACGCGGTGTCATCCCTGATTCCCGAAGGCCGTTTAAAAGGGACTTCGTCCGACAATATTTCCGGGTACAGCCCATTTTTGTCCGAAGAAATGCGAGACACCAGTCCCGGCTCATACACCATGTCCGATTTGGATGAGACCCCGGTGTCCGGATACTCCCCCATCGAAGCGGACGACATTATGGAGGTTGATATTGACCAGCTCATCACCCCCGGTTTTCCACAGGACCCGCTGAGTAACGACAAAAATGCCATCGTGCTTGCTGAATTTGAAAATATTTCATCCCTGTTTCCCCGAAACCCGCATTTGCAGTCCATTCATCTGGTTCACAGCGTTTCAGGGGAGGCCACCCGGGCAAGGCGCATCCGCTACCTGGTGGCGGCAATGACCGGTTTGGCGATAATCGCCGTGGTGCTCACCTCGCTTTATATTACAGTGTGGCGTTCTTCGGATGATGCTGATGATCATGTGGTGGCCGTGTCCGGCCAAAACGCGGTAGCCGGGCAAAACCTCGCCAATACGGTGGCCGCAGCGGAACCGGCGCCGAAAATTGAAAATACCGCTGAATCGTCGGTTGAAACCATCACTGTGACTTTGAAGGGATTGCCCCCCGCGGCACACGTCACCCTGAACGGTATGGAGGCGGAGTTACCGTTAACAATGCCCCGTTCGGATTCGCCGGTTGCAGTTCAGGCCATTGTGGGCAATCGCATTGTGTTTGCCGAAACACTGGTGCCCACACAAAGTCAGACATTTTATGTTGCCGGTTCTCTGGAAAAATCGCATAAAAGTAAAAGACGAAATAAGCGCGACGATGGCACAAATGAAACGGCATCTTCCAGGCGGGATGCGACGGGAAGTCTGTCTTCGAACCCTTATCAGTTGAAACGAAATCCGTTTGCCACAGGAGCTAAATGATGACCATTCGAATTTCCGTTTTCTTATTTTTACTTTTTTTGATGCCGCTGCAGGCGCTCGGGTGGAATCCGACCACTGCCTGTCCCAAAACACCGGATGACCAGGTCAAGGCGCAGATGACCGCGGGCAATCTGTTTGCAGAAGCAGAAGCCGATTACAGCGCCAGCAAACCGCTTAAGGCGCTCAAGGGATTCTTGTGTTCCCACAGAATAATGCCCCACGAAAATACGATTTTTAACATCGTTCAGATTGCGAAGCTGGCGGAACAAAGAGAGGCGTCAATCCGACTTTTAAAGGATTTTGTGGCGCACGTCGAAGGGGAACATATCACCCAGCCCATCAAGGAAATCATTTCCGACCTTGAAAATGGCGATTCGGCTTTGGCGAGTGACGCCGCTGAAACCGAAAACGATCTTCAGAATGACCAAGGGGCAGATGCAGGCGAAACGGAGAATCAGGAGACTCCCACTAAACCGGAAGGCCCAGTCCCGTCTGATGCGCAGCATACGGACGATGGGGCAACGGACGGGGATAATTTTGCGTCGCAAATGAAAATGGAAAAGGCAGCCGCCCGAAAACGAAAATTGAAAATAGCCGGCATTACTCTGATGGCGGTGGGGGGCAGTGCACTTATCGCGGGGGGCACTTTTCAGTTCCTGGCTGGCCGCTCTCAGCAAAAGGCGTCGGACACGGACAGTTTTTCTATATTTGAGAATCAGCAGGATAAAATGGGAAAATATCAGACCGGCGCGATTATTGGATATATCTCAGGGGGACTGATACTAGGTACGGGGGGGGTGCTGACACTCCTCTCCCGTAAAACTGAGGTGCTGCAAACATCGAAACTGACTATCTCGCCCAGCTACCGGGGATTGTTTTTGTCGGGGAGGTTTTAATGTTCAAGGGCAACTCAAGTATTCATTCAACAGCCCTGCTGCTTTTGAGTGCCCTTTGGGGCGTGCTCTGGATGGGGGGCTGCGCGGTTACCGAGGAAGAAGGTCAGTTTGCCTGCCAAACCGATGCGGATTGCCCCAGCGGGTGGCAGTGCAACATTGGGGGGGACGGACACTGCTATTCGCCGGAGCGAATGCAGGCGCTGTCCACCGATGACAGCAGCACACTCTGGGGAAGCGATTCGTCAACAGGGCTGGCCGGTTCTGACGATACGAATACATCCGTTGTTGACACTGCCGACACGGTGGATACCACCGATTCAGGGTCGGTGGCCACTGACGATTCAGAAGTGGATACCTCGGTGGACACGGACACGCCGACCGAGGCGGATACAACGGTGTCATCGGATTTGGAAAGCGACAGTGAGCCGCCGACCGATAGTGATGGCCCGGACTCGGAGTCAGACACCGCCACCGCTGACTCAGATAGCGGAACAGGGGGCGATTCCGGCATCGACGCCGATACAGTGTCCGATGATTCCGATACCGGCGTTGATACCGAAACGGACACGGTCGAAGATACCCAAAGTGGCAACGACACCTCTGACAGCGATACCGGGGCGGATACGGGGACGGAAACGGACACCGATACCGGCAGTGACACCGGCGTCGATACGGGCAGCGACACCCTGTCCACCAACAGCTGCTCGAAACCCATACTGATTGCCTCGTCCGGCGATACCTGGCAAGGAAACTGGTCCGAATACGGCGGTGCATTCTCCCAAAGCAATCCCAGTGGATGCGGTGAGGGCCAAAGAGACGTGTGGTTTTTGGTGTCGGTGCCCGCCAAGGGAAATCTGGCCATACAGGAGACCACCGCGTCGATGGTGGTGATACGGGAAATTTCGGACTGCACGCTCACCAGCTGCACCGGGTATTCCGATTCGTCAGAGATTTACGAAATCAGCAACAAAGCCAACGTGCCCAGGACCATTTTAATTATTGTATCGGAAGCGCCGGGCAACAGTGAGGATGCATTCTCAGTCAACTTTGTTCCAATGTAATCGGGCGATGCCAACGCTCCCCCACTACTACACTCTTTCCAGTCTCAGTGAATGGAGACCCATCCCAGGGCCGACGCCGACAGAATCAGGGCAATAACAAAAACAAAAATGACAAAGACGGGCGGATTGTCCTTTTTTATGGCCATGGTCACAAAGGAGCCCCAGGCGCCAAATACGCCCGCCAGGCAGGCAATGCCAATGCCCAGCATGGAAATGCCATCGCTGGTGCCCAGATGATGCAGATACCAGTGACCACTGAGCACATTTTTGGCTGGGGACGCATTCAACCAGATCTGGTCGGCCCGCTGCCCGCGACAGATGCCGTTCAACAGGCTTTCAGAATCAAAAAACTGGTTGCCGGTGAAGTACAGAAACATCCCCACGATGGCAACCATCGACCCGGCCACGGCCATCCAGAAAGCGATGTCGCCATACACAACACCCGATGGCGAGGGCGTGGCGGAGGGGGTGTTTGTTGGTGTATTGCTGTTCATTATCCAAGCGCTTTCATTATGAGGCGGATACCTGAGCCAAACATTACGATAATAATCAGCGGCCGGATAAACCCGGCTTTTACCCGAAGCATGATTTTGGTGCCAATCAATGTACCAATCACCATGCCAATCATACTGGGCACTGCAAATAGCGGAAACATTCCGCCGCCCTGAATGTAAGGCCAGACCGCTGCGGTATCCCCAATGGATATCATCACCTTGCTGCAGGTGGCGGCAACCTTGAGCGGCGCCAGCATCACCATGTTAAATACAGGCACCATTGCCCATCCTGCGCCAAGCCCAAAAAGCCCCGATATCAGTCCCACGACACAAAACAGCACCAGGGCCACTTTAGCCCGCTTTACCCGATAGCTGACCACTTTACCCAGCGAATCCTCGAAGTAGGGCATGGGCAGATTCATTGCCTCAGTGAAGGCATCGACATGATTCACATCGGGATACTCTGAATTCTTTTTCATGACAAACAGCACGCCGATGCCAATGACAAGGACGCCAAGTGTGCCCTGAATGAACGCTTCGCTGGACGGGCCCATCGATGATTTGATGTAGCCGGCCATGAGAGAGCCAATCACTGCAAACACCGCATACGGGAGCGCCGCCGTGTAAAGCAGTCTGATGTTGGCGATGCCTTTTCGCAAAAAGGGTCTGGCAGCGATAAGCGCGCCAACAGTGGCAACAAAAAGCCCGGTCGACCGAATAATGTAGGAGTCAATATTGGTAAATCCCATAAAAAGGGGCACAAAAATAACACCGCCGCCCACACCGGCGAGCACTGCAAAAATACCGATGGATGCGCACACCAGTATCAGACCGATAAAAAAGAGGGTTGGGCCAAGGGCGGTCATCTCAGTACCGATGGAGCCAAAGATGGCGCCGAATCCGGCGCTGGCAGTCGCCACTATCAGAAGCAGCGTTTTGATAACCTGATACCGGTTGCTCCGGTGTGTCTCACTGCCTGTCGTTCCGGTATCGTCCCGGTTGTCGATTCCCTTAAGGATTTCGATTTTGTCCATAACTGACATGGTTCCCTGTTCCCTGCATTTTATCAGCCCGGGGTTCTTTTCTCATCTGTAACACGTATTCCGGGTCGCCGGTATTTTTTATCTCCCGTACATACACAGCGATAATATCCGGCGCCTCTTTTCAAAAAATGAATTTCACCAGCGCCGCTTAAGGTTTGTGTCATCCAACATTGAGTCCAGTGTATAAAAACTGGGACAGGAATCAACCCTCATCCTGATTCTCTGCGCCGTTGACAATTGAGACCTCGAAGAAGCGCGCTGAGCTGTCTTTTGTTTGAACATCGATACATGATTCAAAGATGCCCAAATTCACATTATAAAAGGGACGAAAGGCGTCTGATAAGATTTTCAGCAGTCGGCGAATCCTGCTTTTTTATCAGTTCACTGGTTTCCTTTAAAGTCGGAAACGAATGACATCCCCCTCGGCTGGTGACGCTTAAGGCCGCTGCGCCTGCGGCCAGTAAGATGCATTCGGCTGTGTTACACCCATGTAGTCGACCAAACAGGTAAGCTCCGTGAAAACAGTCCCCCGCCGCCAGTGTATCGACGGCGGTGACCTGAAACACCGGATGTTCCCTGGTGGCATCGCGGGTGATTTCCTTTACCGGGTTTTCGCCATCGGTAACGATGAGCATTGGGGGGTACATCATTTCCAGCGCCTCCTGCGAATGACACGCGTCCATCATGGCAATGAAAAACGGGGTCGACGCGATGGGATCTGTCACCCCATGCATCAGTGTCTGGGTTTCCCTGCGAAAGGACCCCGCATCGAGTACTGAAGGCGTCGCGGCATGCATCAGCAGGCGCTGGCTCCACTCGAACTGGTGACCGTCCACCAGCACACCGTCGGCCCTTTGGGGAATGGGCATCTCTTTTAATGGGTGGTGTTTGGCGCTGTTGTGTGACAGCACGGTGCGGGTTCCGTTTTGCCCGTTCGAGATAATCATGGCGCAATTCACCGGTCCGTCATAGGGCTGCAGATAGTCAGTCTGCACCCCAAACCGGGTCAAATCAGCGATGACGATGTCGCTGAGCGGGTCGTTGCCAATTTGACTGAGCAGAGTGGTGTGAACCCCCCATTTGGCCAGCAGACAGGCGGCATTGGCGGCTGGACCGCCGGCTCCGGTGTGTAGGGCAGAGGTGAACTGTTTGTGATTTTCTTTGGGAAACCCATCTGTCATTGTCGCGATGTCACAGCATAAATATCCACAGCATATGGCGTGTTTCATAATGATATATTAGGTTGATCGCCCCGTTGTAGCAATCGGGAACTATCCTGACTGCGTCTCAGGGGCGCGCGGTCGAAGCAGAGAGCGGTACCGATGTCAACAGCGTCAGCTACGTATCATGCGTCTGGCGGTTTCGCGAACAGCGGCGGTGTACCCCATTTGTTTGGGAACCAGCTTCAGCTCCTGGGCAGGCATGGTTTTTAGCACCCTGGGAATCTGATCCCGGCCCAGTCTTGGATTGGTGAGCAGGGCGCGCCGCACCGGGGGACTGGAAATCCATGATGCATTGTTGACTATCAGCTCCACCAGAGGAATCGGCAGAGCTCCCATGCGGGCGATACGCGCGACCTCGGGGATGGTCAGTCGCGGGTTCTGCAGCAACGGTTCCCACACACTCTTACCGTAAATGCGCTCCAGGGCAATTCGCTCGCTGGGAATGTTGCCTCTGGCCACCCGGTGCTGTTCAGAAGGGCTCAGATTGCGCAGCTTTTGGTGCAGCGACAGATTATCGCCATCCCCTCCGGCAAACGCTTCCAGTATGGGCGCGTCCACAGGGGGGTGAGCCGGTTCATTGGCCGCATTGATCGCAGTGGACGCAAGGGGGCCGTCGTCCGATTCCGGCGTGACGTCGTTGGATTTGAGAATAAAACGCTGAATAGCATCCCGCGTTTCAGGTGAAAACCCAATAAACGCAACTCCGGCACCGGCTGCTCCTGGCGCCATCCACACCGCTCGCGCCTGGATAACAAAGGTATCGGATGAATTCGGGTGCACCAAAACTATGTCACATTCGTCCCGTTCCCTTAATCGGGTTTCGTTGGGAATAAAGGTGCCGCCGTTTTTAAGGTTGGTCTCAAACTCGTGCTTAAGCGCTGCTGCTGAGTTGAATTCCATATGTATGCGAAGGCGCGTCATGCAGTCATTTATAACACAGATAAAGCAAATCCAAAACAGCGGGAATTATTTGACCGGCGGGTCTCACGGTGAGTGCCAATCGTCTGTCAGAAAAACAGAAACCGAAAAGACATCAGTGCAATGGAGGCCATCAGGCCCAGTCGAATGGCCTTATCGCCTTTCTTCATGGTCCATTTCACGGTAATCCACGACCCGACTGCGTTTCCTGTGCACAGGGCCAGCGCGTACAGCCAGTTGATTTTGCCACTCCAAATAAACACCGCCATGCTGGGCACAATGAATATCAGCACAATGAACACCCGGTGCATATTGACTTTCATCAGCGGCATGTTTCCCAAATGTCTCAGAGCGGCATAAATTAAAATACCCACGCCCACCTGCACGGCGCCTCCGTAAAAGCCAACCAGCAGCATGGCCGGATACATCCACCTGCCTTGCGCAGGCGCATTTTGTTTGTCTTCGCTGCGCTTGGGAAAAAAATACTGACCACAATGAGTATCATCACAGCCGCAAGTATTTTTTCATAGATTTCCGCATCAATCGATACCGAAAAGAACGCTCCACCAATCGCCCCGGGAATCGACCAGATGCCGAGTTTCAAACTTTCCTTTAAGTCGGTGTACTTCTCGCTTTTAAACGCCGCAGCGCCAGTGGCTGTGCTGATGAGCACACCAACCCGGTTGGTGGCGTTGGCAACCACCGGGTCCACCCCCAGTAGCATCATGTAGCTCAGCACAATCATGGAGCCGCCACCACTGAGCATATTAATAAAGCTGGCCAGCGCACCGCTTAAAAACAAGCCGGTCATGAACATCAGGTCCAGTGCCGTGTCCGGCAGCAGATGCCACAGCGCTGCCACAACGGTTTCCACTATCTGCATTATCAAAAAAAACGTCTGCATATTGGCCTCCCAGTCCGGCAATTGCAATCCCATCAAGGGATTGTCCTGCTTTTTTACTGTAACCGTTTAACTTCTATACGTATAGATACTATACGCTTTGTCTAAAAATTTTTTAGCTATTCCGATTGTCCAGAAAAAATTCGTATCGATTTAAAAAGTCCCGAATCACCAGCACTTCATTTCCTTCAAGCCCGTCCAGGTATTCACTAAACCCCCCATCCACCTTGCGGTGCCATTTCTGATGAGCCTTCAGCACCCGTTTGCCGTCAGCGCTCAAATAGAGCAAAGTTCTCGATGCATTTGCCGGATCCGCATATTTCTGCACAAGTCCTTTCGCCTCAAGCTTCTTCAGCGTTTGCGACACCGCACCTTTGGTGATCTGCATGATCGCCGCAATCCGGGTTACACTCAATCCCTCATTCTGTCCCAGCACTTCCACCATGTACATCTCAGCATGCTGCATCAGAATACCGGTGCCATATTCGTGGGGCTCTTTTTCGAGTTCGCTCTTTTTTCGTGCGATTCGTCTAAGCTGTTCAATGATTTGGGGACTTGTATCCTTGCTCATGGCTAAACCGTATATCATCTATACACTCAAGTCAAGCATCGTGGCGTCTTTTTTATTTTTCCACGCAGGGCGTCACATTCAGAATCCGTTTTATGCAACAAGCGCCGCCCTTTCATCATCACGCCGACCAAATACTTTAAACCAACCACACGGCGCGTCGCCTCCCCTGAAGGCCTGTTTTAAATCGGCTTCACTGTTTGCACGTGCACCCTGTGGACACGACATTGCGTCAGCCAAAGATCAAGTAACAGAATTGTTCGCATCGATTCCTGTTCCACGGCTTTTAGTCTGAACAACCGGATTTGATGCATGAAGATCCAGTTCGCGGTTTGAAGAATCCGGAGATGGGACGCGAAGAATGATGAAATCCGATCAGGTATTCCTCTCGATGGTCGTGAATCAGCTGAACGGATACAGCTATGAGACGCTGTGGCTCCATCTGCAAGACTCAAAGTCATATTCGCCATTTGCCGAGCACAACGGCTTGTTGCAGCCGTTGGCGCATCGCCATGGCTTCGGCCTCATCGGATACCCGCCGTGTAGCGATTGGTTGCATACTTTTGTGATGACCATCGAACAATAGGCCTGTCATACCGTCGGCCAGCCCGTGACTACCGTCGGTAGGTGCGCTTCCGAGCCCGCTAATCAGTTCTTAAAAAATTTCTGCCAGTGATTTGTCGAGTCTTTTGAGTTCGGAGCGTTTCACATTAGCGTTTCACATTAGCGTTTCATATTAGCGTTTCACATCAATGATAGAACAGGCGCGAGGATTGATGTCAGAAAATCATTAGCTACGTTCTATCAGGCGTACAGAGACGCTTCGATGAATTCGCTCAGGTCCGCCTGTGGCCAGGAACTGCTTAGATAATAATGAATTCCTGCCTTGTTTATGGCCACTTGAAGTTGCTCAGGGGAAGGCGACGGGTTGGCGTATATCCTTTTGGCTCTGGGATATTTGTCTCGCGCCCACCTAAGAAAGTCCAGCGTGGACAAATCGTCGCCAGTATGCAGCAGAACGATCATTTTTGTTGGAATGTTCTCCAGCACATTTTTTGCGACTTCACGGGTTTCCGCCACTCGAACTTCCACATTGCCCGCCTCAAGGCTGGCGGTGATTTGCCCCTGTAACGCCGATTTTTCGCCCACAATCAACGCAATTGGTTGCCCGGACAGCTTCTTGTCCGCAATCACCCTGTTTCCGCCAAGCTCCACGGCTGCCGTGCAGCTGCGAAGGGCCTGTGTTATCATCTCGCTGGGAGACGCACGAACCCCAATGGGGCGCGTACTGACACCGATACTTAAAGATACTGAAATCGGGTCATCAAGGCTTCCAAATTCGGTAGAACCAATAAGCCGGCGAAGTCGATCCCCAACCGCTTTGGCAGCATCAAGGGGCGTCTCAGGCAACACTATCGCGAATGAATGCTCAGAATAACGGCCCACGCAATCCCTTGAACGCAGCTCCCCTTCAATGATTTTGGCCGTATTTGCCAATGTGCTTTCCATGGATTGTGTTCCGTGGCGTTCCTCAAGTACCTCGTAACGGTCAATGGACAGCATTAGGAGCGATATGGCATTCCGGTCTCTGTACGATGCCACCGACTCGGCAGAAAAACGTCTGGACCAGTGCTTGCGGGAGGCAATGCGCGTTAGCAGATCTGTTCCGCCTTCGACCGCACGCCGTGTTGCGGTCATCTCCAGCTCATTGCGTAGCTCAGTATCTTCCAGTATTGAGATAACCCGCTCAATGATCATGTCCATCGGCTCGCTTTTCGCCTGAAGGCCGGCAGCACCGGCTGTAACACAGCGGGACAGAAGCGGAGATGCATATTTTTCGGACACAATAAGCGTTGGAGGAGTGTTCTTCTCTCCCTTGTTTTCCTGAATTTTTTCAAAAAGACTGATCCCGTCAATCTGGGAGAGTTCATAATCGCAGATGATAACATCGAGCCGGTTGTCTTCCGCCAGTACCAACGCTTCGGTTGGATTACTGGTAACAATAGCCACAAACCCACTCTTGCCCAAATGGACGCGTATGCTGTTCAGGAATGATTTATCTTCGCTGATGCAAAGGGCAGTTGGCATTCCACGCGGCACATCTTCTTTTTTTTGAAAAGCGTTTTCTAAAAATCCCATGCCCTATATGTCGACAATTGCCGAAAAATATTTAGACCGAACCACCTTTGAGAAGACTCTAAACGGCAGGAACTGGAAAATAGCCAAATCGTTCAAGAAGCTATTTAGTCTGATGTACGTCGTTCCATAGGCAATTGGGCGAACAGTTCCTTTAGCATAGCTGCATCCGCTGCCCCTTTGTGACCCCACACTGCTTTGCCCTCAGTATTGAGCAGATAGCTCGCGGGCAATGTGTACAGCTGACGCATCCCGGGGGGGAGATGCTCTTGCGGCCAGTCTTCCTGCGCACTTAGATGGTTATGCTGGGACAGTCCGGTGCTTTGAATAAAGGTTCGTGCAGCGTCCAGGGTTTCATCCGATTCCAACGCAATGGTAACCAGACGGATGTCAGGATATTGTGCCAGAGCTGCGGGGATATCGGACTTAAGCTCCTTTTTGCATGGGGCGCACCAGGATGCCCAGAAGTTTATCATCGTCCATTGGCCTCTGAGACTGTCTGAGCGCAGAGTGTCGCTGGAGAGCAACGATGGCAGCTCAAACTCAAATAATTCACCTTTGCCGTCGGAAAGGATGCCAGGGACAGTAACAGAGCCCTCAGTGTCTGAATTGTCATCTCTATCAGGAGTAAGCGCCTCTGCCCCTTCTAAAACCGTCGTTTGACGTTGTGATTGGCGCTCGCTGTACTGTTGAAGTCCGTTCTCAAGGAACTCCGCAAATTGAGAGGTAGTTTGCGCCAGACTTGAGAATGTTGACAAAACCTGGTCAGATTTGGGGTCCAAAATCACGTAAAATGGCAATACCGCCGTTTGAAATCGCTTAAACTGGTACTCCCGCTGCTGTCGGTGTATCGGTCGTGGACCATCGGTATGCAGTTTTACGCGTACCATTTTTTCAAGGTGTTCACGAACCTGCGGCGCGGGAAAAATATTGGATTCCATTTGTCTGCAGTTGGCACACTGATAGCCAGTAAAATCGACAAACAATGCCTTCCCTTCGGATGCCGCCAGACGCCTCGCACCAACGAGATCATCTTCAATAAAAGGCAGATGTCCAGATGTCGCGGTTTCGTCATTTGCTTTTGATGGATATGGCACGGGGGGAAGCCACCCGTCCACCCATCCCCCCATGGGTTGACTGTTTCCCGTTCCACTGTAGCTTTTGGCTGCAAAACCAATCAATAAAATTGCCAGTATGATTCGAACCACACCA
This sequence comes from Deltaproteobacteria bacterium, assembly GCA_016937015.1. GTDB lineage: Bacteria > Myxococcota_A > Polyangia > JAAYKL01 > JAAYKL01 > JAFGXQ01. The sequence goes on from JAFGWT010000491.1 coordinate 13,152, forward strand.
GGTTTCGTGCGGCCCGGTGATGATCTTTCCAAAATTTTAAGCACAATCAGCGCACCCGTAAGAAATGCCACCACCCATACCGACAGAACAACGGTTCGGGTAATGACTCCCCACTGAAAATACAAATCAAGGTTGGAGACAAATTTCATTGCGGCTGCAAGTTCCACTACACCGAACAACACTTTTACCGCCACCATCCAGTCACCGCTTTTGCCCTGCAGCCGCGTCGCCAGAGACGGAAAGACCGCAAGAAAAAAGAAGGGCAACGCAAACGCGGATGAAAATGCCATCATACCGATAAGGGGGTAAAACGCATCCCCTCTGGCTGCCAACGGCAGCACCCAGCCTCCCACAAAGCCCACGGTACACGAGAAGGAGACCAGCGTGAAAGTCACCGCCATAAAGAACACGCCAGCCATCTTTTTCCTCATCCCGGATGAATCCCCCTGAAGCGCCTGCTCCCTGGCTGCTGATTTATTGATAAGCCATCCAGGTAACCTCAGTTCAAACACGCCAATCAGATTCAGACCAAAAAAGATTAGCAACAGCGCAATAAATACATTGAAAACCGGATGAGTCGATATTTGCTGCATACTGCTCGCGCCAAAAATCATGGAAAGCAGCACCCCCGGAATGGTGTATACCACGATGATTGAAACGGCATACACGGCCGCCAGTATCAGATTGTCGCGTCGCTGCATTCCCTCATTTTTTGAAAAAAAGCTAATCGTTATCGGTATCATTGGGAAGACGCAAGGGGTCAGCAGCGCGCCAAATCCGGCCAAAATTGCCATCAGCAAAAAGGCACCCAGTCCCAGTCGATTGGGATCGCCCAATTGAGAATCTGCGGCTGTGGTATCGTTATCCGAGGCCATGGTCACTGAGCCCACTTCATGATTCGCGTCAAAGGCAATCAACGCAGAAATTTTTGGCACACGGGTAGGCTTTGCTTCGCCACTAACCCTTAGATTCGCCGATACCGTCAATGATTGATTATAGCAACTTTTATGGTCGCAGATTTGTCCTGTCACCAGTATGGAAACTGGACCAGACGAAGGTGCCCGCGCAGAAAAAAAGCGCTGAAAGGAAGCGCTCTTTTGATAGTATTCCACCTTTAATTCGAACGCGTCGTCCCATTTTACTTCCGGCGAGGCTCCATACCACGGACCATCGGGCATGAGTTCTGCAGATTTGGCAACAATTCGCAACGGCAAAGGGCCGTTGGGAATCTCTGTTGGACTGTATAGAATAAACCCATCCGGGATAGAAATATCCATGGTTAAAACCGCTTTTCCATCGGGATGAATATGATCAGGTTGAAACAAAGCGGCAGCCCTGATTTGAGGATCCGCCGCCATTGCAGACGGTCCTGCAGACAGAAACGAAATGACAAAGGCAATAGAGCTGAAAAACGATTTTAAGTTAGTGGACAACGGTTTCATGCGTCCACTAAAAGTTCTATAAGGGCGTTTGTCAAATATTAAAAGGATAGGTAAATGTGAACGTTGGTGCTTTGAAAGCTGGAAGCCTGGCTGTTTTTCGGGCAAATGTCGCTACACATCGCCCCAGAGAATCAGCAGAATGCTCGCCAAGCGGAATGGCATCGCGAACCACGCCGTTACTCCCCACAATAATTCGAACACTGACTTTGCCTGTCCCGGAACCGCTACAGCTGTTTCTGGCTTTACGAACAACAGGCGCCATCGCACTTTGAACCTGCGCACGGGATGGTTGCTGAGGCAGGCCGCCGTCATCCTTAGCGCTCGAACCACCGCCGCTCGACAACAGGCTGTCCAGCGCGGAAGTCTTTGCCCCGGCCTTTGGTGCGGCTGTGGCCGGTTCGACCTTTGCCGTTGCCGGTTCTGTCTTTGCCACTGTTTTGGTGTCAATCGCTTTAGTTGCAACAGATGCGGATCGCTTCTTCAGCCTTCTGACTTTACGACGTTTCTTTCCGCCTTTGCCGTCATCCACCTCTTCCTCTGTGATTTCGTAGTCATCGTCATTCCCACCCTCCCCTTCGGCAACAGCGTCATCCTGCTGTTCGTCCAGGCTTGCTACCGTATCCGCTGCACTTTCTCCCGCAGTCGCATCTCCGGATGCCACAGCAGCAGACGACGCTGCACCGCCGCTTTTCTGCACACTGGCGAACTCATTTTGAGGTTCAGACACAGTTGCGCTTCCATCACTGTTGCTGCCTCCCGAGAGCGCGACAAAAGCACCCACACCGCCCGCAATTATTGCGATGGCAATAATAGCTATCAGCGCAACCGGTTTTTTCTTCGCTGGCATGCCCATATCTGCGTATGCACTCATGGTGGCGGGATCAATCGAGGAAAATCCCGCACCCGCAGTCGGTTGTTGATAGGGTTGCGCTGTCGGTGCGCTGCCCATCGGAGGAGCGCCAGCAGGATATCCACCGGTTTGCCCCATCTGATGGACCTGCCCTGTGGGATATGCCTGCTGTGGTGGTGCCTGGGGTTGCACCGGTGCTGACGGGACCATCATATTGGCCATCTGGGACAAATTAATCAGACCGGATTTGTCCTCTTCCGATTCGGCGTCATTGCCGGCAGAAGCGAGAGTGCTGGCGGCCTCGGAACTGCCAAGAAGCTCACTTAGCGACATTTCTTCTGCTTTTTTGGGGTCGTTATCAGAACTGCTCACGAAACTATCCTCCTGAATATGGGGCGTTTCCCTGTTTGGGACACCTGATACTATGTACGTATCCGGTCAATCCCGGGATCTATATCTTCTAAAACACGCTTGAAACCGACTGAAAAAATACTTGTATAACATACTGTATCAATGTTCAGCAGTTTTTAGTTGCATTGAATTTATCAATACATTGAAATCGCGGCATCGTATCAGGATTCGTTATGGATAATCAAGTCAAAAAGCTCTGATTTCGGTGGGTTTAAGGGGCTAAAGTCTGCACTGAACCCTTCGGACTTTAGTGGATCCGGTAAGCAAGTCTTAGTCCTGCCGATCCCCTTGATGTTCTGCCTGTAAACACAATCAGGCACAATCCGAATCGGTCTATTTCCATGGATCCGTGTAATCGATGGTGCGCTTCTTCTGGATGACGATATCCAGCGAAAGGGTTTTACCTGAGCGCACAAAAATCGTTTTCTTATATACTATCTCCTGCTTTTCGTTAAACAGCTTCAATTCGTAAATACCAGGCCGAATATCAAACGCCACAGGGGTCGTTTTCGATATGCGATATCCATTAATTGATGCAGTGAGAGACTGGGGTGTGGTGTCCAAAAACACAGTCCCTGGCTCCTTTTTGGTTTCAGCATTATGAATGCGTATTCCCTCTTTGAGCCTGATGCCATTCGTTTCTGTGCCATCTTCTGCCAGCACAGCCTGAGGCTGAGCTGGGGCATGTTGTTTTTTGGACACCGCTTTCGCTTTAGGCAATTTTTTCAGCTTGAAATTGGTTCGAATAACTTTGTTCTTCTTCACCGTAATGTTTGCCGTGTGGGTTTGATAGCCTTTTTGCTGAATATGAATTGTGTGAGGAATTGCCTGTACTTCCAGCATGATAGGCGTTGTGCCTCGAAGTCGTTCATCCACATATACTTCTGCACCGCTCGGGATGGAGTCAATATTAAGAATTCCGGTGTCAACCTGCTGTGGTGCAGCGGCAGATGCGATGGAAAACAATATCGCAATTGCCACAAGGCCGACATAAAACTGAAATCGCACGGGAATCATCGTGTGCCCCCAAAATAGATACTATTGATTTCAAGACTACGAGTAATTATAACTACGTAGCACATATTACAATTATTATCATTTTTTAGGAGCAGTGGAAGCAAGAATGTTCGAAATATATAGGGAGTGTACATTTTCAGCCTCACATCAATTACGCAACTACAACGGCAAATGCGAACGACTGCATGGACACAACTGGAGAGTTCGCATTCATGTCACTGGGGAAAAGCTCGACAAATCAGGGATGCTGCTCGATTTTCATGAACTTGACGCTATCATGAAAGACGCCATTGATGCGTTTGATCACCGGCACCTGAACGAAGTGGAACCATTTCTCAATGACAGCCCATCTTCTGAACTGTTGGCCAAAGTTCTTTTTGAAGAAGTAGCCAATCGATTGCCCAAAGATAAACAACTCAATGTGAAATGCTGTGATGTGTGGGAAAATGATGCGTCCCGAGCCAGATATTATCCCGGCTAACTAACGCGAAGCAAAAATCTCTGTATCAATCCTCGAAATCCTCTATGGCGACATCCTCGAGGTCATCCATGTCCTCGTCGTCCAGTTCAGCCACATCTTCCACAACCGCTTCCATCTCACTGGTTGAGATTTCATCCCCGCTGCGTTTTTCAGACAAGGTTGCCTTCTGCGCCATCAGCTCGTTCAACAGGGTTGACAGTGACTGAACTGTCTGAGTGGCCTGCTCCGCCAATTCGTCTTTTTTGGCCAACGTGTTATTGGCATCCGCAATTGATGACTCCAATGCCGCAATATTGGCATCCCGTTGCTCAATATCCTTTTCGAGGCCGTCACACTTTTGCTCAGAATTTCGAAGAGCAGTCTCCGTTTGCGCCAGTGTATCCTGAGTACTGGAAAGTGTATCCTGGGTTTCGGAGAGCTCTTTACGGGTGTCTTCCAGCGCCTTTTCTGTCTCGCCCAACGTGGACTTTGTGGACTCAAGATCATTCTGTGTTTCCAACAGATTATCTTTTGTTGTCGATAGCTCCCCACGGGTTTCTTCCAGCGTGTTGGTCGTATTAACCAACGTTTGCCGGGTTTCCTCCAAATCCTTCTCAGTGTTGTTGAACCGATTCAGCAGATCTTCATTCTCCGCCTTCTGGTTTCTGAGCGCTTCTTCGACATCGTCCAGTTTCGATTTCAGGTTGGCGGTCTGTTCATCCTTGTCGTAGAGTTTGCCCTTATAATCATTGAGCTCACGGGAATGTGTATCATTCAAATTCGAAATCCTGCGCTCGTAATCATCCGTCAGATGCGTCAGCGCTTCTTCTTTTTCGTTCGCCAGCCGGTTGTTCAACTCTTCAACCTCAGCTTCGTGCTTCATTCTTTGAGCGGCCAGTTCTTCTTCGAGATGCTGCGCAGCCGAGGTCCTTAATTCCTCAGACTGCGATTCAAGCGCCAGATTTTTCTCTTCGGTCAACTGCACCGTCAATGCATCCAGCGCTTCTTTCAGCTCCGCTGCCTTTTGCTCGCCCAATTCTGCCAGCGCATCTTCCTTCTCCCGTCCAAGTCTCGCAATATCATCTCGGCGCCCCTGCTGCTCGCCATCAATTTCCGCTTCCAGTTTCTCATTTTTTTCCATCAGATGATCGATGCGGCTCTGAAGATCCTCAGACTTCTTAATCAGCGTCTCCTTATCAGAACTCAAATCGTGCACATTGTCTTCCAGGTCATGCACCCGCATTTCAATAGAAATGTTTTTGGACTCCAGGTCCGCCTTCGTACGCTCCAGCTCTGTCACTCGCTCCTGCTTTTCGAGCAATTGCTTCTCGCGTGTATTGATTGATTCCTTCAAATCAATTAACTCGCGATCCTTTTTGTTAATTGTTTCCCGCAATTCAAGCACTTCACGACCACCGCCAGGACTCATGGAGGGCCGTCGCGCCATGTCGGATTTAGCTGCTTCCAATGCCGCTTCAAGGGATTCGATTTTCCCTGTCAACGCAGCGTTGACACTTCTCAGTTCGTTAAGCTCCGCTGCGGTTGCCCCATCCATGGCACCAGCAACATCATCAGGCGCTTCACCACCAATTATGACTTCCTCGTCGCGACCTTCGCTTATCACTTCTTCGTCGACATCACCTTCTTCGACTATCTCGTCCTCAGACATCCCTGCCGTCCCAACGGCGACCTCATCTCCCGCCAAAATAAGTTCATCGTCATTCCCGCCGTCATCATCACTGACCACAACCTCATCTTCATCGACCACGACTTCGTCTTCATTGACCACGACTTCGTCTTCATTTACCACGACTTCGTCTTCATTGACCACGACTTCGTCTTCATTGACCACGACTTCGTCTTCATTGACCACGACTTCGTCTTCATTGCCGGAATCTTCACCGGAATCTTCGTCATCAATCACAATTTCGTCTTCGCCATCACCTTCGCCAGAATCATCCTCGACAGCAAGTTCGTCACCGGTGTTTTCAAAATTCTCACCGTCGGGGCCATCAAGCGCATCAAGCTCCTCAAAATCCGCGTCATCCATATCTTCGATGTCCATTTCTTCGACATCAAGGTCATTTAAATCGGAAAGTTCGCTGTCCTCTATGCCCCCGCCAGCGGTCAGATTCAAAAGCCCATCAATCATCCCGGTAATTCGGCCGGCTTCAAATGGCTTGAGCAGATATTCATCCGCGCGATCCTTTAGTTTTTTATGCTTCTCAAATGTCTCTTCCGATGCCTCAGCGGATACCAGTATCAGCGGAATGCCACTCGTTGACTTGTTTTTACGAAGTTTTCGGCAAATGGAAAAACCACTCGTTTGCGGCAACTCAATGCTTAAGTAAATCAAGTCCGGCTGATTTGAATCGGCAAACGCAAGACCTTCTGCCGCATCCACGATTACAGTTACGTTGTGCCCATCTTTTTCGTATGCCGCTTTTAAAATGCCTGCATATTCCTCATCCGGTTCGAAAGCGAGAATGGTTTTTGACATTGTTCGACTCCTTGCATATCACCGCGCTGAAACTCAATCACGAGGGTGCTTCAATACTTCAATTTTAAAATAATATCTGAAGCATCTGGGAATTCTACAGAAAAATCAATTAAATGTCACACCGTAAGCATAGAAAATCATTCAACTTCAGTATTTCTGAGTTTACGCGTGACCCATGAACGCCAGAGGGTTCAAAATCGAATCTAAAAATATACGCAGAACGTACCGTTTCCGCCAAATATCCCACCCATGCCGCCTTCGTATTTACCGGTAAAAGCAAAAAACCCCCCATATCCCAAAAATCCCACAGAAATCCATCGACTGGGCCGCAGGGCCACCTCGATGCCCACATCGGCTGTGATTCCGTTATCTTTTTCGACTGCGCGCCCCAGTACGAGAGAGGTATCCCGAAACTTCATGCGACCGATGCGAGTCTGGAACATCAACAGCAGTCTTCTGACCGGTATGCCGTACTTGACCGAGCCAAGCAGGCGAAGCATGGGAACCGTGTCTGCGTCCGTATATTTCTTCCCCTCAGCCCTTAATAGCTCCGGAGAGTAACGGTAGCGCTTGGAGTACCCGGAGAACGCGGCGTTGATAAACGTGAGAGTAAAACCCGCCTGAAGGCCTGAAATCTTTATACCGGTGCCAAAGCCCAGTTCAACCCCCGAACCGGTATAGCCGATCATTCGTCCCACCGGCGCAATACCGCCTTCGACATTAATATTTACATCTGTCCAGGAGTATTGAACGTCCTTCTGGCCTATGGTTGAAACAAAGCTGCGCTCGATTTCCACCGCTTTCATGATCACGCGCGCGGCACCAAAATGAGGTTCCAGATAGAATGAGGCAACCCGGCCCGCATTGGCCGCGGGCGAAAGCAGCAGTACCCAGACCACAACGCCGGCAGCTGCCAGTGCCGAAACAAATTTCGGGGACGACCAGGCGTCATTGGTTGATCGATAGTGCCTACTCATCTGCTGTCCCGGAGGCGTTCACAGCGATTGCCAGTTTGCCGAATCCGATGCGCTTGGCCATATCCATAACATCAACCACGTTACCATGCCGCGCCCCCTTATCTGCACGGACAATCACCACTGCGTCCTTTCCGGAAGCCTTCAATCGCTTTTTCATATAATCTTCGAGCTGTTTCATCGACAGGGCGTCTTTCTCCACACGAATACTGCCGTCCTTTGTTATCACCACCGTCAAATCCTTATCTTTAGGGAACAAATCCTGGGGCGACGCTTTAGGCAGTTCAATATCGATATTAGGATTTTTCACATACGTCGCCGTCAGCAGAAAAAAGATCAATAGCAGGAAAACCACATCCACCAAAGGCGTCACTTCGAGAGTCGCGATCGTCCGATTTTTTTTGTCAGTTGAAAAATTCATTTGTCGTCTTTTTCCGATTTGGCAGAAACAGGATGAAGAATATCGAGGAGCGCCATGGCGCCCTCCTCCATCTCAAGCACACGTCGCTGACTTTTTGACTGCAAATATCGATACCCAACATACGCGATGATGGCCACGCTCAGCCCGGCAGCCGTTGTAATGAGCGCCTGCCAGATACCCCCGGCCAGCTGGCCTGGATCCACTGCACCGGTATCCGCCGTCTTAACAACCTTTTTAAACACGCCTATCATCCCCGTGACCGTGCCAAGGAGTCCCAATAGTGGTTCAACGCTCGCAGTGGTGCCCATAGCCTCAATAAACCGTTCCATGCGCACCACTTCCTGACGTCCCGTTTCCTCAAACCGCTCCTTGATTTCGTGTCTCTTCGCATCCCGTGCATCCAGTCCAGTCTGCAGAATCCGTCCAGCCGGACTGTTGCTGGTCAAGCAGATATCACGGGCTTTGGTGAATTCTCCGCCCCTGGCCAAATCAACAACCGACTGAATAAGCCCCGACGGCACAATGCGCGATCTGCGCAGGGACCACATCCGCTCAAGGAAAATTGCCATCGCCACGACAGAGCCAAGCGCGATGGGAATCATTACCACACCGCCGTTTCTAAGGAACTCAAACGCTTCTTTCATAATTTCTCCAAGTGTTGTCTACAAAGGTAACAAAACGAATATTTTTTTCGAATGTCAAAGTATCTTTGATAAAAAAACGAAATCATTATCGGTAAAATGGGTGTAAAACCCGGAATATGAGGCAGCAAGGTATTCGAAGAGCGATTCGGCATGTGATCACTTATTATGCCGCCAGAGGGGTAATGTATTTGCTGGGTACTGTGCCACTGCATTTGACACGCCGGGTTTCCAGATGGCTGGGCGCTCTGGCCTTTGGAGTGGCCAGACGGGAACGGACCATTGCGATTGCCCAGTTGTGTACCTATACGGTTATCGGTTCCAGGCGGCATATTGCCCAAAAGCTGGTGCGTGGCGTTTTTGATCACCTCGCACTCAGTATTGTTGAATTATGCCTTCTCATGAGAGACCCCAACAGCCAACTACGGGTGTCTATTCCGCCGGAATCAAAAAACGCACTGGAGGAAGCCCTTGCGAAACAACGAGGTGTAATTTTCGTTACCGGTCATATCGGCAACTGGGAACTGATGGCGATTGCCCTTGCCCGTGCCGGGTACCCCATCCACACCGTTGCCAGGAAAAGTTACGACGATCGCTTCACCCAACTGCTCAGCAGGCAACGATCCCGGTTTGGGGTACACCCGGTCTATCGGGAATCCGAAGGCAGCACGGCGAAACTGTTACGTGTTCTGAAACAGGGCGGCATATTGGGCATGCTCATCGATCAGGACACCCGGGTGAGCAGTGTATTTGTGCCGTTTTTTGGCGCAGACGCACATACGCCAAGTGGCGCAGCCGCATTTGCCGTGCGAACGGACACACCGGTGGTGGTGGGCACTATTAAGCGCACACGCCATGGTTTTCATCGACTAAACATCCTACCCGTTTCGTTGCCGAATGATGTCACCCTGGCCACCGCCGTGCTCACCCGTGAACTGGAGCGGCGTATTCGAACGCAGATGAGTCAATGGGTCTGGTTTCACCAGCGATGGAAAACCAAACGGTTGGCCGGCACGGAAGCAAAGGAGGCGTTTTATTGAAAACTGCAATTCGCGAGCGACTGCAGCACGGGATGGCGCAGAATTCCCGATCTGACAGCGAACAGCGCAAACTGTGTGTGGTCAAACCGGAGGATACTGCGCTGGGACACCTTCACGAACTAATCAGCGCAGAAGCGGCCGCGCTGGCACAGCTGGATAAAGGGCCAACCGATTTGTTGCAGGCGCTGGCGGAATTGCAGCTCCACGGCCTTTGCCCGATGGCTGCGGAAGCGCATCATCACGCCACAGTGGACAGACTGGCAGAAAGGACAGCACAACAACTATCCGAAAAAAGCCCCGTTTTTAGCTACAAAAAAAGGATCTTCATTATGCCGGTGGGCCATCTGGACGATCAGGCCCTCAACCGCATCACCGACCGGGCATTGCAGATAATTCAAAACGAAAAAGTCAAAAAGGCCGTCTTGCACCTCAAAGGGCTATCCTCAGAACCGGATGCAATCGCCCGATGGCAGCATCAATTGTACGAAGAACTTCAATCGGCCAGAATTCAGATTAAGGAAATCCCCTGAACCGATTCGGATTGTGATTAAGCTCATGCGCCAATTTTCGAGATGTAATATTCCTCCCAGTATCTGGTCAATGCTCTGACCTTCAGAGGAGTGGGCATATCCGAAGTGATGATTTTCGGCACGGCAAGAGGGGGCTGGATGCTGAGGGTCAGAACCGGTGAGGCGGGTGAGTTGTACCAGTGCATCCCCTTGGCCATGGTTAAAGGGGTACAGTCAATAATAACGGGTAGCACATCCACGTCGAGTCGCACTGCGATCTGTGCTGCGCCCCTTTGAAATTTTAAAGGCATCTCGGGGCGGGTGCGCTCTCCCTGAGGAAATATAATAAGGGGACGGCGTTCCTCAAAACTTTGCTTACACTGTTCGATAAACGCATCGCTCCCAACATTGGGAATAAAATCACAGGCCCGCACCACCGAGCCAAAAAACGGATGTCGCCACAGGTTCATCCGGATTACACAGTTGAAGTTGGGCACCTGACTGCCCAACGCAACAATATCAACCAGCGTCAAATGGTTGCAAACGAGCATGCAGGCACGACCTTCGGGAATGTGATGTAAACCAGTGACCCGGATTTTTGAGAACGCCCCGATGATTTCCATGATGCGACAAAAAATACGCCACGACAAACGCACCTGACCATGAAAAATCCGCCGCGCACGCCGACGGCTCATCAACCGAACCATTGGAAACAGCACCGCCCCCAGTAAAAAGCCCCACACCATAAAAACAGCCACGCTGATTCCGGCGCCAATCATGGTTCTAAGTCGTAAAATGCCAGTCATCCATCTATTCCAGAAGTTTATCGTCCGACGGCTGAGTTACCACACTCGATACATTTGCCTGCACAGTGGCAATACGCAGCGTGTAACCGACAGCATTGTGTTTAAGAACGACTTCGCCAATGACAAATCCGCGGGCTTCATATGTAATTGACACAAATTGCTGTTCACCAGAATGTACAACACGCACCTGCCCTTCATCACTCAATGTCAATCCGGGTTGCTGGCGCAGCAATTCGTCACGGCCAGCAAATACCAGCATGAAATCCCGCATCAGATACTGCGGCGGAAATGGCAATTCGAACAGGGGTTCGGCATCGTACGTCAACAGATTGTCATTCATGGTCAAAAGAAACTGACGATTGCCAAGAGATGACAACCCGGCAATAGTTACCGACGCATCGCGCACATCCACCATGGCAGTGAATTCATATATTTCATCGCCCTTCTCATACACCACTTGCTGTACCAGAGACGGCGTCTCGGAGAATGCGTGGGCAGTATATACAATAGATATGTCGTCACCAAACGAAAGACTTCGCATCGATTTTTGAACGCTGGCGGCGCCGCAACCGGTGAGACCGACAACAATGAAAAACAGAATGGCACACGGAACTGACTTATTTTTCATTTTCCTCCAAGGTTCGACTGAGGGGTGAGAGTACCACTGCCAACAGTATTCCCACAAGCAGTGTGCCGCCAAAAGTTTTCAGGGCCGGATTGCGACTGAGCGCCAGCAATCCAAACGACAGCATTGTGGTGATTCCCGACAGTGCAATCGCAAAACCGGTGGGCCCCGTCTCGTCAGATTCTGCGAAAAAGAGCGTATAGTCAATTCCTATTGCCAGCACGATAATGAGCGCCAGAAATGTAAAGATATTCACGTGAATCTGCAGCATGCTCATACCCCCAAGCATAATCAGCGCGGTTAGCATTGGCGGTGCAATAATGCGTCCCCCCCGTTTCACTCCGTAGCGAAACATTAAAAAAACGAGAATCACCGCATAAGCAAGGGCCACCAGTATCGATGCAATGTGCCGGTAGCTGGTGAATACGGATGACACGGTGGCCACTTTGTCAATATAGCGGGTTTGCCCAATATCCGCGATGGTACGCTGAATTGCCATGGGATCTGTGATGTCGCGCAGCAAAACAACGGACGCAACGTCTTTTCCCACACGACCGAGACGCAGCCGAGAGAAAAGCGCAGTGATATTCAGCTGCGGTATGTCGCCGAATTTAAGCAATGGCGCTGAATTGATACGATGCAACAATGCGTTCCGATCGGCAGCTTCCCAGCCCATGTGTCCATAGAGTTTTGCAGCAGCAGCACTCTTTGCCAGCCGAATCATGAATGCCCGATTTTCGCGCTGGACCTTTAGCGACGGTACCAGCTGCGAAGCACTGAAGCAATCACCAATTTTACCTAGTGATTTAAGATGCGTCAGCCGTGTCAATAACTGCTCTTCCTTTTGGGCCAGAGCCTCTTCGGTTGAGGCCCATAAAACCACAAACCGACTTTTATCGAATCCGCCTGATTTGTCGCTGATGATCCTTTCTTCCGCTTCAAGCACGGGAAACTCGCCCCGCAAAAGGCGCACATCATCATCGGCGTGTAAAAACGGAATCGCAGCCGCAAACGGAATCGCAGCAACAATGGCGAGTGCAAAATACCGAGGCGAAAAGGCGTCCACAAACCGCTGCACCCACTGCCACGCACGAGGCAAACGGCGCAGCCTCGTGGAGAAAGGAAGACATGGAAACAGGCAGAGCACCGTGCTATATGCGCCCACCAGCCCCACCGCAGAAAAAATGGCCATTTGCTGCAACCCGGGAAACGGGGCCACCAGCAGGGCGATATACCCGACGACACTGGTGATCATACCCAGGGTAATACCGGGAAGAACCTTGCTCAGGGTATCCTGTCCAGCACCATTTTCCAACCGATGGGCAAAATAATGAAAGCTGTAGTCAATGCAAACCCCCACCAGCGACGCCCCAAAAACCAGCGTAATAAGGTGCACATATCCAAAAACAATCACGGTGGCCACAATGGCAAGCACCAGTCCTGCCGCAATTGGAATAACGCCGTACACCAGTTCCCGCACGTCGGCAAACGCCAGCAGTAAAAGCAGAATCACCCCAAACAACGACCCAGTGCCGATAATCGATATCTCGCGCTGAGCCAAACTGGATGCCTCGGCGCCATATCTGGCCATTCCGGTCCACACCACATCGTGGAGCGGCTGCGTCTGCCGCACTTTTTCGATAATGCCATCCACTGCCGACACCATGGTAACTGCACCGGTCCCGCTAAACACACCTTTTTTACCGGTGGCCGAAAGGAGCACCCAGCTCATCTGTTCGCCTTCGAGTACAAGGTGATTGTCCTCCAGCGTGAAATCGCCTGCCGCACGAGGCAAACTGGAAAGATAATCCTCAAACAAAAAAAATGGATCCTCGGCTATCAGCGATGACGGGACACCCGAAATCATCGCATACAGACGCTGGATAGCGTTGTCCACAAAGGGCTGCGACTTATTAGCCAGCACTCTGGCGCGGTTTTCTGGAGATAATATTGACCATCGAGCAGGAAAGAACGTATCGAAAAACGCCTTTTGGGCGCGGTCATCCACCCTGCATGTGACACTCGAAAACAGGTCTTTTTGCTGATTCAGACGCGCTGCAATCGTATCAGCGCCACGAATGGCCTCTCTTTTTTTTGGCGCAGCGACCAAAATCACAATCCGCCCTTCGAGCGCGTGGGTGAGCGCATTGTAGGCAGCCTGGGTTACCGGGGTATTTTCTGTGATAGGAATCAAATCGAGGATACCGGTTTTCACAATGGGATTCGCCACGAAACGAATCAGCAGCACAACAGCGACAGCCATAAAAACCATCCATGCCATTGCCGCTCTATATCGACGGCTATTGAATGCAGTTTTCAAGGGTAATCAGTTCTTGCGGGGCTTCACTGGAAATTGCAATTTCGGTCTGGTCCCCGTTTACCTCCCGGATAGCGATTCTATTGATCTGGTCTGTTCCTTCAATCACTATCTGGGAAATAATCTTTGCCAGAATGCGATCTTTTGGACGGAGGCCAATCTGAAATTGATTCTCGGCGTCATGATAAAACATGGTAAACCGCTTTTCCAGTACGATATGGTCCGCAGTGAACAGGGCAATCAGAATATTGGCGATGTGCCTGATTTCAAAATGCTCATCCGCTTGCTTAACGGTCGCCTTCCGGCTACCCATCTGCTGCCAGATACCTTGAGTGGTGATTTTAACTGCAGATGAAAAAGGTGTCCGGGTGGACAGGCAAATCCCCTTGGCGCTGAGTACGATGATGCCAGTTGAAACAAGGGGGCGTCTGAGTGCGGCGATTTGCTTTTTCTGAGTGAACCCCTTTATCTGTTCGGCCTGCATCTGAAGATGCTTAATTGTCTGAGTGAATGCTTTCTTATTTTTTGCGGCAACCGGATACGCAAATACCGTTTCGTCCGAATTCGCAGTCGCGACAGCGGGCAGCAGTAAAAAAGCCATCATACCAATCATCAAAATGCGCATGCGATTATTCCTTCCGCTTCACTTTTTTTCTCACCAGCCATTCTGCGCCAAAAAGAAGCCCAATTAAAATGTAGCTGATTAGACCGTTGTATAGCGTCCAGTATTCTCGGGTGGAAAAAAAAACGGTATATGCTGCAATGGTGCCATTTACGACAAAAAAAACGCACCACGCAATGGTCACTTTGCGGCAATACCCCAATACGCCACTTGTGATTACCGGTTCGGACAGTGCTGCAAATCTGGCAATCATATTAGGGCCGCGAAACAGTGTCCAGCCAAATGTCAGGCACAGAGTGACGTTCACGACTACGGGCATTAGCAGCAATGCGCGCTCGCTGTTGAATATCAGCGAAAGGATTGCGGGGATAATAGCCGCGATGGTTATGGGGAGCAACGGTTTGGCGCTTGCCCATGTCAGCCGCAAAGTTGTCGACAATCGCAGCAGTAACAGCGCCAGCATAATCAGCGCCAGAGACGCCGGTGAAAATGTGGTGAGTCCGATGTATATGAAGGCAGGATACGCAACGAAAACAATCGAGATTAAAATGGTGAGCATGCGGTTCATATCACCGGTTTCACTCCACCCACTTTTTGAAAATCAAAGACGTGTTCACGCCACCAAAGGCAAAGTTATTGGACATCACATAGGTCTGCGCCAGAGGTCGGCTCTCTGTGACATAATCAAGCCTACCGCATTCCGGATCCACATTATCGAGATTAATGGTGGGGGCTACCCATCCTTCACATATCTGATGCATACAAATCCATGCCTCGATGGCACCACAGGCACCAAGAGTATGGCCAAAATAACTTTTTAACGATGCAAATGGAATCTCCCTTTCAAAACAGGCGGCTGTGGCAATTGACTCCGCCACGTCACCGATTTCGGTGGAGGTACCGTGGGCGCTTACAAAATCAATCTGCGATGGAGAGAGCGCCGCGCTTTTTAGAGACAACTTCATAACATTCTCCATGCCATCCGGAGAAGGATTGACCATATGCTCACCATCGCAGTTGCTGGCAAACCCGACTATCTCCCCATAAATGGTGGCCCCCCGCCGCTTCGCACTCTCCAGTGACTCCAATATAAGGGTCGCCGCCCCTTCGCCCACAACAAGGCCATCGCGATCTTTGTCGAAAGGTCGTGGGGTTGTGGACGGCGAATCGTTGCGGCGGCTGGTGGCAAACATCACATCGAACACCGCAGTGCCCACCGCACCGAGCTCTTCGGCACCGCCACAAATCATGATATCCTGCGTGCCGTATTTAACTGCCTCGTAGCCAAATCCGATGGCCTGGCTGCCCGATGTGCACGCGGAACAGGCGGGAATCAACCGCCCCCGGGTCTGAAAGAACTGACTGATATTGGCTGCGCAGGTGTGCGTCATAAATTTGATAAACTGAGATCCTTTCACGCCCTGCAAAGTTTTATTGACACCAATGGCTTTCATGAACGCGATAGACGCATCGGCAGCGCCATTGGTGGACCCGAATGAAACGCCCGTGGTGCCATCGGTCAGTAACACCGAGTCGAGCAGCCCCGCGTCCTTCAAAGCCAGCTCGACAGATCGGATAGCAAACACAGCCACCCGGCCCATGGTCCGCAAGTGTTTGCGGCTGTAGTGTTTGGGCACCTCGAAATCAACAATCGGTGCGCCAAGAAAACTGCTCAACCCCTCAATTTCCTTCCAGTGCGGCATCTTTCGCACACCCGACTTTCGAGACAGCAGCCCCCCCTTCACTGTTTCCCAGTCCTGGCCCAGACATGTAATACCGCTCATGCCTGTTACCACAACACGATTCATATAACGCCTCCATTTACAGAAATAACCTGTCCGGTAATGTATCCGGCATCATCAGACATCAAAAAAACAACGGGGGCGGCCGCCTCATCCGGGGTACCATATCTGCGCATGGGAATGATCTTCAACACTTCGTCCCTGGGCAAGTCGGCAACCATGTCGGTTTCGATGATTCCTGGTGCCACCACATTGACAGTTATCTTTCGTCTGGCCAGTTCCAGCGCCAGTGACTTGGCTGCACCGATAATGCCTGCTTTGGATGCAGCGTAATTCACTTGCCCCCGGTTGCCCGAAATGCCCGAGAGCGACGAGATGGCAACGATACGCCCGCCTTTTCTTGCAGTGGCCATGGGCATTACCAACGGCTTAAGCACATTGTAGAATCCGCCAAGATTCGTACTAATAACACTGTCCCACATGCGATCTTCGAGGATCGGAAACGGGGAATCATGGGCAATGCCGGCATTGCACACAACGCCCCAGACATCGCCCCTGTCAACCAAATCCCTGTTCAGTGAATCGGCAGTCTGTTGCCTGTTGGCAATGTCAAATGGAATGAGGTAGCCGTCCCCCCCCTGTTGCCGAACGGCATCGAGCACGGCTTCGGCCGCGCTTTCGTTCCGCACATAATTGATGCCCACCAGATATCCGCGCGCCGCCAGCTGCAGCGCAATTGCCTTCCCAATGCCACGACTGGCGCCAGTTACAATAACCCGCTTCATTCTTTTCCTTCCAGATGTGCGCCTCCGTCCACATCCATTTGTCCGGGCGAATACACATTCAGCATGGCGGTAGCCAGTTCGGCGTTGGTTGCCCGATCTCTGGTACAACACCGAAACTGCAACAGACTGTTACCGTCCCAGGCCAGTCGCGCTTCGATGTCAAGCACCTGTCCAACGACGAATGAGTCACAGTTCAGCTTTAACTCTCTCGTCCCCACCAGGTATCCAATTCTCGGAGACTGGCCATGCAGATACCGGTGCCAGCCGTCGAAAACGCCAATGGCCTGCGCCATGTACTCCACAGCGACATACGCCGGTACCCCAGCGGGGGTTAAAAACATATGGTCAGTTCGAATTTGCGATTCGCAAATCACACCATTTCCGAGCACAGCCATTCCTCGGTCAATCATCCGAATAGGGGGTTGATGCGCCAGCAGCAACCCCATTGGGACATCACAAATATTCATTAAACTTCACTCATTTTTAAACGCTGCCGCAGCCATTCCGTGGCTGACACTGACAGATTACAGACTTCCTGAATTCGATCCAGAGAAATGGGAAATTGGTCCCCGGCTTTCGACTTTTGAAACAAAATGGCAAGCCCGTATGCAAATCGGCTGGGTGTGTCAAAGAACGACGGTACCGCTTCGTCCCCTACAAGCAATGCCACTGTTTCACTGCGGCCTGTGTGGAGCAGTTGCCAGCATTCCATCAGTCCTGCGGCAAATGTTTGCTCGCCCGCGCTGACAGTTCGTGATATTCCCCGATTTTGGGCGGCAATACTGATATACCCCGTCGCGGTATGATGAACTGAATTACAGAAATCGAGTGGGGATACTGGCTGAAAGCAGTATATGGCATCCAACAGGGTTTCGAGGGTACGAATTTCGCCATAGCGAGATGCAAACACCAAATCCACCTCACTGGGGTGGAGACGGTTCAACGATGTCACCTCGAAAAACGGTGCCATCACCAAGCGGGATAAAGTGGAGCTTTTGCCTCTCAGGCGCGCTGGAACGTCGGGACATTCGGGTTTGTACCCCGGGTCGTCCTCGAGCTCCCTCGGAGACAAAATCCAGTTTCTGAATGCGCTTTTATTCTCAAGCTGAAAGGCGCGGCCGGACCAGTCCACAATTGTTATCGCTGCCAGACTCATTACACACTTCCCTGCGAACTGCCAAATACAGCGTCAGAATGATCGCTGCGCCAGCGATTTTGGTTATCTCCGCGAGCGCGTCCAAACACCATCGTGCAGTTGTTACCGCCAAACGCAAATGAATTACTCAAATAACACATCTCTCCTGATCGTACCGACGGCACAGCAGTGCCCGGAAATGCAATTTTCAAATTGGGCAGCGCGCTGTCGACCTGTCCATCGAAAACGTGATGGGGCAGACGGCATGCATCATCAGCGAGCGAAATGCAGCACAGGCCGGCCTCAATGGCGCCCGCCGCGCCAAGGCAATGCCCCACAAATGGCTTGCTGGAGGCCACGTAGGCGTCTGGCACAACTGCGACCACAGCCTGGCATTCCATCGAATCATTGGCCCTGGTGGCGGTGCCATGAAGATTCACATAGGCCACCTGCGCCGCCTCCACCTGAGCATCCTCCAATGCCCGACTCATCGCCAGAGCCGCACCTGAACCATCCGGAGAGGGAGCACTCATATGAAAGGCATCCATGGACTCGCCGCCACCCCAAAGAAAAACGTCAGCGGCATCTCTCGTCAACACAAACAGTGCGCCCCCTTCTCCGATGTTGAGGCCACTGCGATTTTGGGAAAGCGGGTTCATTCTGGATGAACTTAACTGCCCAAGGGCGCCAAATCCATTCACTGTCAAATCACACAGACTGTCCACGCCACCGGAAATCACCACATCGCAAATGTCTGCCTCGATGAGCCCCCTCGCGCTAAGCATCGCCTTGGCAGACGATGAGCAGGCGGTTGATACTGTGTAAGTGGGCCCCCTGGCACCAGCGAGTTCCGCAATGAACCGCGCCAGACTCCCCATGGCATGCTGAGAATGAAAGTGATAGTTTTCGGGATAGTGCCCCTCAGCCCGCATCAGCTGATATGCCGCTTCGCTGGCCGCCAGCCCGGATGTGGACGAACCGAGCACTACGCCCAACCGATTGGGGTTCGTTGTCTCCAATACTTCGTCAACGGTGTGCGCGATTTGCTCAAAACAGGCGTATGCGAGCCGATTATTTCGACAGTCGTAGAGCCGATATGCGTCCGGCAGAGGGGGGAGCTCCCGAACTTCGAACACAGGGAGGCGTCGACCGTCAACAACTGTTCTGAAAGACATGGCCGGTGGTTGTCCATAAAACAGCGTTGCTTTAACGGCGGAAACATCTGCCCCCATGGCGCAAATCATTCCCATATTCCGAATCGCCACATCCATCAGTTCACCGCCTTCTCCAATTCACCACTTCGAACAGCGTCGACCAGCTGTCTCAAATCCTGTTCAAGTGCGCGGTCTTCTTTGACGAATGCGGACTGCGCACGGATTCGGCGATACAGCTGCTGCAGCGTGGGATGCAGCATCGGCAGCGCCAGCTCCCCTGTCTGCAACCGCAAATCCAGCGCCTGGACACCCGCCAGCAACAGCGCGGCCAGATTCTGCTCCGTCAGCTCGATCACTCTGATGCAGTCTCGCGCACTAATGGTGCCAAGACTCACCTTGTCCTGATTATGGCTTTCAGTGGAACGGGAAAACACCGACGCAGGC
Organism: Deltaproteobacteria bacterium; assembly: GCA_016937015.1. Classification (GTDB taxonomy): domain Bacteria; phylum Myxococcota_A; class Polyangia; order JAAYKL01; family JAAYKL01; genus JAFGXQ01. Next base: position 33,047 of record JAFGWT010000491.1, read on the forward strand.
ATGGTGTTTTTCAACGCTTCAGCGGCAAAAGCGCTGGTGGCAATGTGCACTGCCTTAAAACCGTGATGAATGGCCCTATGATAGGCGTCAGCACCACATAGATTGGCTGGCAATCCGTTGTTTTTTCGTTCATTCACCAGCAGCGCCATCTGCCGGTCCAACAAATCGGCGATATTGGCGACAGCGTTCTTCATACTGTCCATGGCAAATGCAATATGTCCCCCGTAAAAGTTGCCACCATGGAGCACATCGCCTTCATTGGGATCAATAAGCGGATTGTCATTCACACTGTTTATCTCGGTTTCGATAAACTGTCGCATCCAGGGCAACGCGTCCGCCAGCACTCCCAGTATATGTGGAGCGCATCTCACGGCATAGGTCGCCTGCACCCGCTGACCGTCAGCCAGCCTGTACGTTTCGTCGTAATTAATGAAGGTGGCGATTTGCGCCGCCACTCGCCCCTGTTCGGGAAACGGTTTCTGCTCGAATATCCGGCTGTCGAAATGTCCTTTGTTCACCTGCAACACTTCAACCAGCAAGGCAGTCGCCATGGTCCCCATTGAAACAATCTGTTTTGCGCGCTGATATGCCATACAGGCGATGGCTGTCATCACGGCGGTGCCGTTCATAATTGCGAGCGCTTCCTTGGCTTTCAGCCGCAGCGGCGCAATGCCGAGCTCGGCAAACACGTCTGAAGTCTTGCGAACACTGTTATCGCAGTAAACATCGCGCTCCCCCACGACCACTGACGCCACGTAGGAAAGTGGCGTCAAATCACCACTGGCCCCCACTGACCCCTCTGCGGGGATACGGGGTGTGATGCCACGCGCCAGAAGCATCGTTAAAAATTCAAGCAATTCAATCCGCACTGCGGAAAATCCGGTCTTCAGGCTGGTTAGCCGCACGATGAGTACTGCCCGGCAGGTTGCTTCGTCGAGATATTCGCCCATCCCGCAACCATGAAAACGAAGCAGATTGAGTGCGAAATCATCGGACTGGGTCCCTGGGACTGGGGTCGTGCACGAATCCCCAACACCGGTGGTCACCCCATATATCACCTGATGCCGTGCTTTCAGTTTTTCAAGCGCCTGACGCCCTGCCTGGATGACAGACACAAACGCTGCATTATCGCTGAGCTCGACAAGTGCTGTTCCTCTGGCAACGGAGAGAACATCTTCAATGGTTAATTTTCGTTCATCGATTATCAGGCGCGTCAAGGTGGTCATCAGCTCTCCAGAAGTCATAAAAATTAAACCACTGATAGGGATATCTGCAGCATAACGCAGTCAGAAATCCAACATATTCAGCAACGTACTTTTTCAAGTCCGCCTCCCTTTCACTGCGGTCGATTTGCACTTTGTCACACACAAACTGAACCGTACCCCGATAGGTCCGCCTGCCGATTTTGATGCCGGCCACGAAAAAAGTCGGGCACTCGAGCAGACTGGCCACCAGCCAGGGATTCGCCGGGAAAGAAGCATCTTCGCCTAAAAACGAACTGGTGACAACCCGTGTCCGTGCAGACGGATGAAAACGATCAGCGAGCATCGCCACCAGTTCGCCATTTTCGATACAGTTTTTCATCGCCATGACGCCATCAATACTGCGATCCTTCAGATTAATGATATTCAGCTGCGAATCGGGGTTTATCGCATTTAAAACCTGATTAAAGCGTTTCGCGTTCTCCAGATACATCACGGCATTCAATCGAACCTGTTGTTCCCCGCAAAGAACACGCAGACTGTCGAGGTTGCCAAAGTGGGCGCCCAGCAGCAGGCACCCCCTGCCCTGATCCAGATATTTTTGAATCTGGTCCAGTTCATCTGTATGAATTTGAAACCGATCGGTTTTTGACTGCCAGAACCACATTCTATCAAGTGAACTTTGAGCGAAACTAACAAAATGAGCATGACTCTGTCGCAAGCCAGGTAATGGTCCGCTCCGACAAACGCTGTGGACGCGACGCAAATAGTACAGGCTGGCGTCCCGCGCACGCTTACCCGTGATATAAAAATACAGCACGACTGGATACAACAGCAGACTGGCAATCGGGTAGCCAAATGTATTAAGAACAAAGAGCATCAGGCGCATGCCCAGCGATGTTCCCCGTTCCTTCTGCTTAACCCATGAACTTGCGGTCATCTAAAAATTTGTCCCAATATCAGTCGGCCAATTAATTTCCAGCTCCGAACCAGCATCCCGAGAAAAAGTCGCGTATGCATCCACGAGATGCGCACGTTATCGTAAAAATAATGAAAGTGCGAGACCCCTTGTGCATGATATGTCACCGGTGTTTTTACATTAATGACATCGACGCCACGCCAGACAAGACGCACTGCAATCTCCGGATCGAAATCCATTCGATACCCCATAAACGGCGATCGGCTCGCAGCGAGCGCGGCGTCCACAGGATAGAGTCTGAAGCCAAACAGCGGATCGTGTATTTTTGTTGAGAGTGTTTCAATCCATACCCATACAATGCTGATTTTTCTCCCATTCAGTCTGGCCCTTGGTACATTCTCCGGAAAAATCGGTTCACCAAGTATCAGGGCGCCGGGAGATTCATCTGCTGCCGCAACAAACCGGGGAATATCTTCAATGCAGTGCTGATTGTCGGCATCCAGCTGCAATACATGCGTGAATCCATGTGCGTGAGCATGACGCAAGCCATCCATTACTGCCCTGCCTTTGCCGCCGTTTTTTTTTCGATGACAAACAGTGACTACGCCAGGCTGTTCGATACGGGACAACACTGCTGCAGTGTCCGCGTCTGACCCATCGTTGACAATAACAATGGGATACCCGTACTTTTTCAGTATATCCACCATCTGTGCGACGGTGGCCTGGTTGTTATACGTGGGCAACAGAATGCATAGTTTCATTCTGTGACTCATTTTGTGACAATCTTTCCCGAAGAAAACGGTGTCTCTTCATAAAAAAGCCGGTAACTCCAACCTTGCGCCAATCGCTCGATTTCGAGCGTAAATTCAGTATTGGGCACTATCAGATTGTGGAATTTCATCCGTTCAATCCGTGCAATGGATGGTGGTCCATCGACCAGAGAAACAGCCTCAGTGACCAGCGTCAGCTGACATACCCCGGGTAAAATGGGAACGTTTTCGAAATGTCCTTTGAACCCGTAATAATCCGCCGGAATGAGGCAGCGAAATCGAAAACGATTCTCTTCATGAGCCTGCTCGAAACAAATCCGCTCAAGTGACTTAGCCCAATTATCAGCCGCCATTCTGAACAACCTCCTCCAAAAGCCCAATGGTCACTTTCCCCTGCGCGTCCACCGGCAGTGTCTTAACAAAACGCCAGTATCGAGGCATTGCCACCAGATCGAAGCGACGCTTCAGTTTATCTTTAAGCAGCTGAACTGTCTGACGCTTGGCTGCGCCAGCAGTGGGCACAGGTGTTTGCCGAGGCACAATCACCGCCGCCAGTACTTCGCGGGACTCCGTCGCCCGATTGCAATACTGAAATACGCGTACGTCCAGTATTTCCGGCATCTCCCGAAGTGCATTTTCCATTTCGGTTAAAGAAACGCGCTTTCCAGCTATCTTAACCATCATATCGTATCGACCCCGCAGGTAAAACGCCCCAAATTCATCCATTTCAATGCGATCTCCGGTTTCAACCCAACCTTCGCCTGTGTCAATCCATGGGGATCGCACTTCGAGCCCTTCCATGTCATTGCGTCTGACCTGGACACCGCAAAATGGAGTAAACGGCGTTGGCGCGTCGGGGGACTGGCGCCGCACTGCCACGCCACCGGTTTCAGTGGATCCAAATATTTCAGCCGGAACAATCCCCGTAGTGGCGAAAATTTCCAGCGCCACAGATCTGTCCAGTGGCCCACCGGATGAAAAAATGACGCTGTCCCGCCAATGAAACGGGTATTGGCAGGCCAGATTGCTCAACACTCGCAAATGTGCGGGAGATGACACGATGCAGGCTTTGCCGACCAAATCGCTCAAAATCTGCTCCCAGTAGAATGTCCAGGGAGTACTGAGCGTATGGCCGCAGTGAAGTGGCCACATAATGTTAAAAAGAAAACCATAAATATGAAAATGACTGACGGTGCTTCGCCGAGGTAATCCATTGACCTCTCGCCCAAAGACATTTTCCAGATTTTTAATTTCTTCAAATATGGAAAGGAAGGGTTTGGTAATCCTCTTTTTTTTTCCTGTACTGCCCGATGTAAACAGCACCAGAGCTGTCTGTTCCGCCGAAAATTCAGGATTGGCTATTTGCTGTATCGCATCATCCGACGCATTCGCTGCAAAGGCCATCTGTACCACGTTTATCGTCGGCACACCACTATCCCCCAAAGCATCGTCGCACAGGATGCCATCCAAACGCATTGACAGATCCCGAAGCGTGTCCATCTGGAGGTCAGCGGATAGTACCGGAGTCACACCAGCCATCCAGCAACCGACAACAGCAGCAGCAAAATGAACAGGCGACGCCACTGCCACCAGCCAAAGCTTTTCCGAATCGGCGCAATCAACGCGGGCTCGCAGTTGCGTGCCAATATCTCCCGCCATACGGGTGAACAGTGATCGGGGATGCCCTTCTTCGGAAATCACAAGATTATCGTTAGATGAAAAAAGCGAATATTTAATGGAATTTAAAGGTGTCAACGCAGTTTGTTGAGTATCGCATCTGCCACATCTGCCACTGTGCGAATCTGTCGCAAATCTTCATTGGAAAACTTTGCACCGGTTTTGGCGCTCAACTCGGACGCCATATCCACCGCATCCAGACTATCCAGGTCCAAATCCGTAAACAGATTTTTATCCTCCGTTACGTCGTCTATGGCAAAATTAAACGTTTCGCACAGAATTCGCTGTACTTCCGCCAATATGGATTCTCTATCATTCATATTTTTTTCCATATTTTTTTCCACGTTAGTGTTACTGTTCCAGAATGAAATGCGCAATCGCGTTGACACTGGCAAATATTTTTCGATTTTCTTCGGGATCGTTCGCGAGTTTTATCCCGTATTTTTTTGAGATGGCCACCCCAAGTTCCAGCGCATCCAGCGAGTCGAGCCCAAGACCGTCATAAAACAAGGCGTCTTCCGAATTAATTTCTTCAGGTTGAACATCTTCAAGTCGAAGGGTTTGAACGATAAGCGTTTTCAGTTCCGCTTCGAGTGTTTTAATATCTGTAACTGCCAAATCAGCTCTCCCTGGCGACGGTCTAAATTATCCGGTTTAGTACAAATCGCCATGGTGAATGTCAAGCCAATCCGTTGATAATTTGGGTAAGTCGCGACGGTGTGATGACTGGCGCGCCGGCAATCGGCAACCCGGAATCGGCGAGGTTGTAAAAGTCAACCTCTGGGTGACGCGCAATGGTGTCTTCGAACCACTGGCGATAATTCAGCATATTCTGTCGGGTGGACACCCATTCTCCATGAATATTCCTTGCTCTGACATACAGCGGCGAGTCATCTGCTGCTGTGTTTTGACCATACGCCGATCCGGGCGCGTGATGCTGACCGCCAGCCCAACATAAATCCTGCCCAATAAAGACAACCTTATCCACCCCGGATTTCAGTGCTATATCCATAGCAGCGTTGGCCACAGACCCCCCCGTTGAAATCACCTGTTCTGCGGGAAATCCAGGCAGTGCCTCGCACAGATACATGTATCGTGGACCACTGTAAGCGGCAACCGCATCCGCGCATGCAAAACTTGAAAAAAGCAACGGCACCTGAAGCCGCTCATACCCCCTGAGTTGTTCTCTCACCGTGGACATGGCATCCAGAATAACAACATAATCGGGGATGATGTCTCTATCCGCGATAAACTTCAGTGCTGAACCCACACAATACAGCCGCACGGAATCGCGATGTCTCGGCAAAACGTTACAGTATGCCAGAAGGGAAGGCCCGCTCGAAATAATAAACGCAGTTTCATCGGCATGTTTTAAGTAGAGCTCCTGAATCGGTTTGCTGTCCACCCGCAAATTTGCGTAATGATTTGACGCCGCCAGCTCCTGACGTGAATTGACCGCCCCTGGAAGCAGACGGTTTGTCAGAAACAGTTTCACCTGCTCGTACCCTTCACCCAAACAGGCAACTGCCGGTCTGAATATAACAAGAGCCGCCCCCTGCGAATCCACTGTCTTCAGCCAGGACATTGTTTCTTCGGGGGTCAATCCGCTCACGAAATCGATTTGCGGAGACGAGATTAAATCAGACAAATCCTGCAAAGAAAACGCTGTTTTTAACAGATCCAGATTCGCATCCATTACACATATCTTCTCTGACGGGTGCAGGCGTTCCCTGAGTGCACGAACGTGATATCCCAACCCAAAACCATACAAAAAAATCTGTCCCGCACGGGTTTGCTTCTCCGCAAAGCGGCTGGCCTCCAGGATTGGATGATAACGACTATGCAGCCAGGTCCTGACTTCCCGGTCACCATTCCAGTGACGATACCGCACCGTGCACACGCCATCCTGGGTCTCCGCAATCTGGACCACGTCCGGCGGCACGTCGTGATGAGACAACACTTCCGCCAGACCGGGATTTCTCTGATGCAATGAATGAAGATTAGACTTCAGAAAGAGGGGTTCCGTCAATTTCAAGCATCCTTTGTTTCCATTTGGCAAGAACCGGCAGCAACTCGTTTTCAAACAGATCCGAAGTCATCACATCGTCATCATTTTCAAGGCTTGCCTGCAATTCCTCCAGCGTACATTTCAAGTCGGTCACATCAATTTCCAGCAAACCACGGAGAACTTCGACCCCTTCCATAATCCACCCCAATCCGTCAATCACTTCAATCGTGTTCTTCTTTGCCTGGTCAATACTGCCTTCCTGAAACAGCGTCACTGTTTGTCGCACACCGCCCTCAAAATTTCCCATGTACTCAATTAAACCAGTAAGTAACTCCCGCTTTTCCGATTGCACGTCCAATTTGGTCCCGCCTTTCAATTCGTGATTCATTTTTGCTTTAAAAAAATTAGCACTGATTATCACCGGGTCAATCACACAGCCCAATAGTTCTGCTATCGATAATTAAATCCTGAAATCTGCACAGGGTTTGAATGTGAAAAACGAAGCACTGAGGTCATTTTGACCCAATGCGTCGCAATGCATTTTTTTTTTTACGCCTTTGGTGATAAATGAAACAAATCCCAAAAGCAGCTTAAGATTTACCACAAAAATCCAGTTTTCCTGTTTAACGAGCTCTGAACTCCAGGAATTACAGGGGGACACTATGAACAAAATAATCGATAGCCATGGTGGCTTATTTATACTGATACCGGCAGTCGTATTCTTTGGTTGCAGTGACACTGGTGGACTGTTCAAATAATGTTTCCGGTGGAAACGGCTTCTGCAGCCCCGGCGAGGAGGATTCAGGCTGTGAGGAGGATTCAGGCTGTAATGATTGCAGTCCCAACTGCGGTGACGATGTATGCGGCCTCGTCTGCGGCACCCTGTGCGATCCCGAAAACTGTATTATCTGCCCCGGCATGACTGCGGATGACCTTCCCGCCCACTGCAAGGATTCCGGCGGCGCAACCTGTCCCAACAACTGGGTGGTGTGTACATCATCCGCGGATTGTCCGAGCAATGGGTACTATTGTGTTTCCGGTTGCTGCGTACCCACCGTGTAACCGATAACCCCGGCATGTGCGACCGTCGCCTCCATCGTACACGTGCAGAGAAAATTCATATCCGCTGGCCATAATCTTTTACGTTTTTCGGAAATAACGTATAGAGTTCATCTGTTGCAGTACAAAGCCTGTTTGATACCGAAATTAAATGGACTCCTGTAGATGGGTGTATGGATCTCCAATGAACCTTTTTTTTCATATTGCGTTAAAGCTGAAACCACACATCTGGCCCATCCCGTTAACGCTGCTACTGATATTTTTTACAACATCCTGTCACAGAAACAGTGGCAGTACAGGGGATGCACGCAATGTGGCAATGGTCATGGCGCTCGAAGAAGCGGATACACCACTGACCGCCATGGTCTGGCTTCGGGATGGCGACGACGCCTATCAAACAGTGCTTCTCACCGGCAACAAAAACCGGAGTGTGGCAACTGCTACCCATCCATCACTGCTGCTGGCAACCCCTGCCAGTATATTGAATATCACGTCCCAGACCGATGAAATCGTATTATGTGACTGCAGTAAACTGGACACAAACGACTCGGAATCAGTATGTCCGGCCAGCATTCAGAGTGTCCCCCGACAACATCTGCTGCTCTCGACACAGACTGTACCAGCCGCTGAAAACGAGATTCGAATTAATGCGGATGCAGATTCCTCAACGGCAACCATCGACCTCTTTCCGTTTGAAATTTCCGAATCGGATATGCAAAAGCTTGTCGCGCTGGATGAATACGCGGTGGTAACCGGCACTGTCGGCCCATATGTTTTCATCCGATACGAACGTGCGTTCCAGCTGTGTGGAGATGAAAAGCCGACGGAAACCCATGGATACAGTGTATTCAATATCAACAGAATGGAGTTTGAATCACCACTTAAAGATGAAGAGTTGTCGCAAATTCGACACGCGGAACAACAGATCGCATATGATTCTATTGCAAACACTACTGGCTTTTCACATTTGAGCGCGGATGATCTCCAGCTTACAGGCATTCATCCCGTGTTTGTGAATGGTGTTGGATTTTCGCTGGAATACGAGTTTGAAGCCAGAAGCAAATTGGACGAAAGCCAAATCAACTGGCGGGAGTACACCCGGCAAATCAGCATACAGGCCCGCAAAATCCCCGATGAGCTGGCACCGTTCGCCCTGGCTCCGCCTGTGGTGCGCAATCTTGTTGCAGCAGACACCGTTTCCATTGGCGGCTGGACTCTAATATCCGGAATGCAGGAATCAATTCAAAAAGCGATTGCCACCCTGTTTGAAGCTGAAGAAGACGCAGCGACAGCGCTGTCACTGCCCGAAGAAAAATAGGAACAGGTGAATATCATGCTATTCAGATTTGCCAAATCAACAAAAATTACGTCGCTGACTCAGGATGCCGTTCAAACGGTTACCGGGAAAGTGGTGGTGCCCAAAGCCACTCGCATTCCAGGGACGGAGATTCAGTGCGCATGCTACTGGATGATGACCGAACACTGGACACAGCCGGCGCGAAAAAAGGGCCGAAAAATGTGGATGCCGCAGGACGCGAGGCAGGGTTGCAGCGGCTTTTTCGTAGAAGATGATACAGGGAAGGTCTGGGTGAGCGATAACGGAGACGCAATGGATATTCGAAATGGATGGGAGGACCGGGGCATCCTCGGTAAAAAGGGCACCCAGCGTTTTGTCTCGAGAAGCATCAAAAATGGTGACATTGTGAAAATCCGCGGAACAGTCAAAAAAACCAAAGGCGCCGAACCCGCCGATTGTCTGGCATTGCGCCCAGACGACAAAGGACTGGTAACCGTGCTTCAGAAGAAAAAATCAAAACCGTAGGCGCGAACCATTTGTTCGCCTGATGTTCTCTGCAATTTGACCCAGAAATGTCTGTCAGTTCGCTCGCCAGTTTGCGCCAATTACAAGTGCCATTATTTTCCGTATCGACTGGCGGCCCGCTTGATTATAAGCGCCAGCTCAGGGTCATCAATTTTTTCCGCAGCATCGCGTAGTTCCTTCGAAATCCGGTCCGGATCCGCCGCTGGCAACGGTTTTGAATCGTCCTTCCGAGGTACCAGCCGATTTTTGCCCACACTGCTATCCAGAACAAATCGAATATCAGTCACCACCCCCGGCCCTACCGCCTCGGCAAGTCTATCAACCAACTGCTGGCGCATCATGCTCAGCTGATGCATCCAGGTGGAGTTGGTCACCCCAATAGTCAGCATCCCATCTTTGTAAATTCTGGGGAACGTCCGCTGGTACAGCTGCTCACCGGCGATATGAAACCATCGCGCCCATATTTCCGGGTGCACCAATCGGGCACTGTCCCCCATGGTACGCATGGCTGCAGTCAATTCCTGGGAAAGTGACGATACGGGAGCCCGTCGTTTTGATCTGGTGCGTTTCACTGCTTCTATGTAATGGTGCGGACGATGACTGACAAGGATAAAAGCCTCAGGGGGAATAATCCGCCAACCATTGTGGTCGTAGCCGGGGAGCCCTCTGGAGACTGGATTGGCGCCCGCGTAGTCCATGCACTGCAAAATAAAGATATAAATATTCGATGGTTCGGCATTGGCGGCGACCATTTGGGTAACGCTGGGGTGGACCTGGTTCGGCATATTTCAGACCTGACCGCACTGGGCCCCCTCGAATCGCTGAAAAAGGGTCCCCGCTGGCTGGACGCATGGACGGCACTGCGTCTGCGCGCCAAAGCGGAATCCCCTGTTGCAGCATTGCTTGTGGATTGCCCCGATATCAATCTGCCCCTGGCCAGAGCACTCAAGGCTGATGGCATCAAAATACTCCAGTACATGGGCCCCAAAGTCTGGGCATGGCGAAAAGGTCGTCTGCGACTCCTACGGGATCGCACAGATATGGTTGCGCTCGGCTTTGCATTCGAAAAACCTTTTTACGACGCGGCTTGCGTCACATCGACGTTTGTCGGCCATCCCCTGCTTGATGCGGTATTATCGGAAAACGAAAATGACGCTATGCGATACCAAATCCGCCGCGACCTCCACGCGCCCCCGCACGCGAAAGTGGTCGCTCTCCTCCCCGGCTCCCGCTCATCAGAGCTCTCTCATCACGGAGAAGTGATGATTGAAGCTGGCGTGCGTCTATTAAAAAAGGGCATCATCCCCGTATTTGCGCCCTATCCCGGGGCCACTGCAGAGGTATGGAATCAAAAAGCCCGCAGCATGGGCTGCATCATTTGGCAAAAGCCCGTTCTGGATTTACTTAAAGGCTGCGATGCCGCAGTGGCTGCATCGGGAACCGTCACCCTCGAAATCGCCCGCGCTGGGGTGCCCATGGTTATCGTGTACAAAATGGATGCGATTACCTACAGGATCGGCAAACGTCTGCTCAAAATACCCCATATCGGCCTCCCCAACTGGGTGGCTGAGAAAAAAGTCATCCCCGAGATGATCCAAAATGACGTCACCGCCCAAAACCTCGTTGTCGCCGCTGAAAACCTGCTTTGTGATGCGGAAGCCCGCCGTCAGAAAACGGCCCTCGCGTCCATTACCCAAAAACTGGGCTCCCCCGGCGCCGCAGATCGTGTAGCAGCGATGCTGTTAAACTGGCTCGATACGCCGTAAACCCACGCCAGTCCAGACTCCCTCATTCCAACGCCCTCGTCAGACACCACGCATCCGCGACGCCCTTGATACAACTTTACAGGGGCCGCATTTCGGGGAGCGTCTCCCGGGCGAGAGCGCATTGACGCTTTTATGCACGCTTCTTATATGATATGGGCGACATTGTCGTTCGGAGAGAAAGGTCGCCATGATGGGCGCAATGAAAGTACATATTCTTACCGTTGGCTGCCGGGCCAATCAGGCGGACAGTTCAGTACTGTCGGCACATCTGGACCCCACGGTGGCCACCGTGGGAGAGGAAACCGACGCTGACGTATTTATTATCAATACCTGCTGCGTGACGATGGAGGCAGAACGGGACTGCAAAAAGGCGGCGCGGAGACTGTTAAGACAAAATCCAACCGGGAAGGTGCTGTTTACGGGATGCGCCGTGTCGGCATTTACGTCCTTTGCCGATGAATTCAAAGACCGGGTTCTGTCGGTAGGCGGTGGTACCACCAGTCCGGTGGAGCTGGCAGGATGGCTGAACAGCTGGGCAAAAAACAATCACGCCAGCAACACACTGCCCAACACCAGGTCAGACACTTACGATTATTTCGAATCCGCTGACACCCCGGCATTTCAGTCCGTGGCCAACATCGAGGGGCGCACCCGGGCACTGCTGAAGATTCAAAATGGCTGCACCCACAACTGCACATACTGTATTGTCCCCAAAGCCAGAGGCAAAGAACAATCCATGCCGCGGGAAATGGTACTCAACCACGTGCGTGCCATCCAAGCAACCGGCGCGATGGAGCTGGTGTTTACCGGCGTGCAGATTGGCGCATGGGGCAAGGATTTGGATGGTCAGCCATCCATCGCGGCACTTCTCGACGAAGCGGCAACCCTGTTTGCCCCTGGGCGCATTCGTCTCAGTTCCATAGAGCCGTGGAGTGTCAACGAGGCGCTCATCGACGTAATGGCAACCAATGACCACATCTGCAATCATTTGCACATGCCACTGCAGTCAGGTGACAACGGTGTACTGCATGATATGCGGCGGGGCTATACCGCCTCGGAATGGCTCGACAAAGTACGGTTGGCACAGCTGAAAATACCGGGAATTGCCGTGGGCACCGATGTCATTTGTGGTTTTCCCACCGAAGATGACGCAGCGTTTGAAAACACACTTAAAATCATTGAGGCCTCGAACGTGGCTTATGTGCATGGGTTCTCATACTCACGTCGACCTGGGACCATCGCTGCAAAAAAATGGGGGGATAACCGCGAAGTGGCGAAGGTTCGGGTACGGCAGCTTCGTAGACTGGGCGAGTTCCTCAGAGCGAGCTATATCACCTCGATGCTTGGCACCACCTGCCATGTACTTGTTGAGGAGCCGAATCGCGGCATCACAGACACCTTCCTTCAGGTTCAGCTCGACGGCGCCACGCCACAGACCCTTGTTCCGATGACGCTGACAGCCTGTCCCGATGCGCCCGATTCCCTATGTGCAAAAGCAAACCATTATGATAAAAGACTGTCTTCAGAAATTTAGCAAAAAGGGGAATGAACATTGGCTTTAAAGGCATCATTTTTTAGCGGAATGAAAGACAAAACCATGCCATGCCGGATCCGGGAGTGTCACAACACCTGGGTCTGGAGCGGTGAGGACCAGGTACACTGGATGCGGGACAACCGAACAGGTGATCCCCAAAGGATGTGTGCGTCGTGCTTCGTGAAATACAACGAGTTCGAAGACATGCAGGTACCTTGCGCCCGCGAGGATTGTTCAAATACATGGACCTGGACCAAAGCCGCCAGGCTGGGCGCCGCCAAACGAGGGAAAACTGACCCACCGCCCGGTCGGCTCTGTGACGCTTGCGCCAACGAAGCCAAAAACATCGAGAGTCGCGAAGTGCCTTGTCGGGTCAGGGGATGCACCAACACATGGACAATGGCGGGCCAGGAGATTCTCGCGTC
>JAFGWT010000492.1 GCA_016937015.1 Deltaproteobacteria bacterium
TCAAGCAATACTTGTGTAGAATCATGAGGCCTTCGCGGGTATGACGAACAGTATTTCCTCTTAACCCGAGCTCTGAGAGCGTTCCAGCCCCCTCCAATGTCCCAATGAATTCCCAATTGAAGGCACACATGCCGTTAAGATGCAATTGCTGTCTGGTCAGTTCGTCCCCCGCACTTAGCTTCTGACGAAAATCGCCGATATAAAAGGATGTAGATAAAAATCATCAACCCGTGGAACAGATACAGATATGTCAGAAACGAAAATACTTGATGAACAGCTTGTAATCGGAAGGTCACTGCTGATCAGCTCCACCACGCAAACGGGCCACGTACAATTCAACGCGGAAATCAGCAGTATCGGCGGACACCACTTTAAGGTGCGCGCCGCAAGGCCGGTACCCCGCAATCTACTGATTCCACAACAGCCGCTTAAAATCAGACTGCTCGGCGACAGTAAAAGCACCCTGCCATTAACCTGCCGCTTTCTTCGCGTGGATGACAAACGGCCCCAGGAATTAATTCTTTCCTTTCCGGAAGGCGAATGGATTACTAACAGACGGGCATTTGTGCGCGCTCAGATAACCCTCCCGGTTACCGTTGTGAGACACTCCGGACAGCGCATTGAAGGTGAAACCATCGACGTGAGCGGTGGCGGGTGCCTAACCAGACTGAAAGACAATCTCAGCACTGGAGAAATGGTATTCCTGAAACTGGGCCCACTGCCTGACACCGAAGAAACGCTTGAGTTTGACGCTAAAATGGTCCGAACCGTCGAAATGAATGTTAACCGTCGCAACGGTTCTGAAATGTATATTGCATTTGCGTTTAAATTCGTTAAGGCGCCCACACGCGCCCAAAACAAGGTCTGCAAAATGGTCATTGTTGAACAGTTCGAGCAACGTCGCGCTGAACTCCGGGAGTTTGTGGGAAAGGAAAAATAAAATTTTTAACGATTCCGGACGCAGCGAAATCCAGTCAGATTATTGCCGTCCCGAGGCGCCTGCCGATTCCGTGCCGAAATTCGAAGTGCGTTTGCAGGGGAAGACCACGATCCCCCTTTCACCACATAATTGGTGCCTGATGCGCTCCCGGTGGGATCCTTAAACGAGTAGGCGGTATTGCAATTGGGAAGAACAAACTGCGACACTTCGGTGGGGTTGCAATAGTAATCGTCCCGATACAGATCACTGGTCCATTCCGCAACATTTCCCGCCATATCCAATACGCCATAAGGGGACGGTCCGGTTGTCGTGCCCACATCCAATACCCGTCTGTAACAATTCTGATAATTGGCCTTCATGCACGACAGCGTATCGCCAAAGGGATATTGCACAAAGGAATCCGCTTCATTTGCGTAATCGCCCCGTGCCGCTTTTTCAAACTGCGCCTCGGTTGGCAACGATACATTCGGCCCCAACCATTCACAGTAGGCCTGCGCCGCATCGAGACATACCGCGGTCACCGGTTTGTTCAAATCGACATCAAGTGGCGTCCCCTCATACCATGTATTCAGGTACGGCGTGTTGCATGACATGATTCCCATGTTTCCATCCGGCCCCCAATCGGGGTTGTCCGATACAAACTCAGCAAACTGAGCATTGGATACTTCGTATTTCATCATCTCAAATGCGCTCAGCACCACCGGATGCAGCGGCAACTCATCATCTGCACAGGCGCCTTTGGATGCCGCCTGATGGCACCCCAAAAGAGTTGTGGATGCGGCAACCGGGCAAAACAGCAACGTGGTGCCCGATGGCGTCACAACCCCAAACTCGCACTGGTCCTCCGTGACATCTGAATCCGAATCCGTATCAGCGTCTGTATCCGCATCCGTATCCGTATCGGTGTCCCCGCTGTCGGTCGACCCCGTATCGGCGTCAGAAACCGAGCCTGTACTGCTGTCGGCCTCATTTTCCGAACTGGTTTGGGCGTCTGTTTCGCCAATCACGACGATATTGCTGTCGCTGTCAAAAGCAGTCTGTGTGTCAGCCACTCCAAAATCTTCGATATATGCGGAACAGCCGCCGCTTAACAGCAACAGGCCACCGGTCTTGAAAATACTGCTGAGCCAGTTCATTTTAAAACGTCTTTCTGCGCCCCTGCGGATTGTATTGCGACAACTCCTCTTCTATCTCGCGCGGTGCGTGAATCGGATTCGTCTGCGGCAGCGACTCCTTTTTTTTGTGTTTAACCACAAACAGTGTGACTGCGACGGCTGTGAACAACGATGTGACAACAAACATAATGTCTGCTCCGGCAGCAAGTTTAGGCAGACGGTCTATGTCATCAGTACGGGACATCGGACATTCGCCCCCAGGGCATGCACCTTTCAGCTCGGAATTGAGCGACGCGGCTTTTAGCGCCAAAACCGATCCTGTGGCCAATGCAGCCACTGCAAACCCGCTCATTAACCATGGGGCAACCTTAATGAATTTTGGATTCCGTTTTGACGCAACCCCGTTGCCGGACAGCTGAAGATCGTACTCCATCAGGGTGGTATCGCTCATCACATCCCATGCCGACTCGGGGTCCGCGCCTTCCATGGATTCTCCCTGTAACTGGCACTGCTCAATACGTTTTTTGCCGGCAACAATTTTCACCTTTTTCAGGCAGACCACCTCACCGTGAAGATGAAGGGAAATTTCATGCAGCCCCGTCTCCAGCCGGATGGCTCGGTCAAGGGGAAGAAACCCCACATGCTCGTCATCGATTCGGCACTCGGTCCCCGTTTTGCCCGTCACCACAATTTCTCCAACCACCTGTCTTAGCTTTCGTATTTCGATTACCACTTCGTCGCGCCTCGCCTCATCAAGCTGACCACGTCCATCCGAAAGATATCGCTCAAAAGCAGCCAGCGCCAAATGAGGACGGCTCAGCTCAATATAGGTCTGTGCAATATTATATTGAATTTTGTACGATGGTCTTAAGCGATAGGCTTCTTCAAAATAAAGCAGAGCCTGTGAGAAAGACAGATTTCGGTAGGCCTCGGTTCCTTTGGCAAATGCTGCCCGCGCGTCCGCATCCTGAGAATCACTGCGTCCGGGTGAAGTGATGATCACTCCCGCCAGTAGAATAACAATATTTAAAATTCTGATCATGCGACTTTAAATGGATCCCGCGAAAATGTCATTTTCGGCCCGTTCCCGCAAAACGAACAGTAAATCCTGCGGAATGCGATCCCAGGCACGCACCACATCCGGGTCAAATTGCGTTCCTGAATATTTGTGAATCTCATCAATGGCGACTTCGTGAGGAAGCCCTTTGCGATATGGCCGATCGGATGTCATGGCATCATACGTATCAATAATTGCAAAAATCCGTGCACCCAGAATTATTTCCTTTCCAGCCAATCCCTGAGGGTATCCTTTCCCGTCAAACCGCTCGTGATGCTGCCGGACAACGTGGCGGGCATTTCCCAAAAACGGAATATTTTCAAGAATTTTAAATCCGAATTCGGCGTGCTTTCGCATCTCCACCCACTCTTCCTCAGTCAGCTTTCCCGGCTTGAGCAAAATAGTGTCCGACACACCGATTTTACCAATATCATGCAGCAGTGCGCCCCGCTGAATATCTATCAGTTCCGGTCCTGTAACCCCCAGTTCCTCTGCCAGCTTTCGGGAATACAATGCCACGCGGCGTGAATGCCCCTGTGTTTCGGTGTCTCGGAGATCCAGTGCGGCATTCAATCCCGTCAACAGACTGGCGGTGCGTCCCTCCACCGTCGTCTCCAGTTTGCCCACAAGGGACCGCAAATCCTTGGCCTGATTGGCAAGCAGTCTGGACAGATTGGCATTTTCATACTGCAACGAAAAGCTGTCGCACGCACGGCGCACAATCTGACGTAAATCAGATGGTTCCCAGGGCAGCACCACATAATTAAACAGCCCCACCCGGTTAATCGCATCCATGGTGGCATCCACATCAGCCTGTCCGGATACCAGAACCCGTCTGGTTGTCGGCGAAATCCGCTTCACTTTTTCAAGCAGCGTAATACCGTCCATCTCATCCAGTTCATCCGTCGTAATGACAATGGCATAGGTAAAGCTGCGCGCCCTCGACAGCGCTTCTTCCGATGTCTCACAAAACACCACGTCGGTCTCAAGCCTCGACATGGCGCGGCGAAATGACCGATTCAGTATTTTCAGTGGAGAAACAAAAAGCACTCGGGGTTCCACCGACAACCCTAAAAGGGACAAAACGGAATTGGCGTTGGCTTTAATATGAGACTGTATTTGATTCTGCATTGTCATCACTCAGCTACCTGGTTATGCATTTAAATATCCATTCATGTTACGGTTTGCTTTCCATTTGCTTAAGAGACATATCCCGGTGTTTAAATGCCCCCTGAGAGATGTAAAAATCCGCGAACAAGGTGCTCTTTCCTGTTTTTGCCGGCATTTAAATAGCGTATGTTCAACACACCGCACACTGAAAGGGACCTGTATGACGCCCAATACATCAAAATCATTGGCAGTTCTGACGATCGTCCTTGCCAGCAGCGTCATTTCTTCCTGTAACGGTGCGACCGAATCCAACAATAACGACTCAAGCGCTGACAGTTCGAATTCCAGCATCATTACGGACACTGCCCCTCTGCCGGCAGCGCTTCGGGCAATGAACTGGGTTGAGGTGGCGCCGACAACGTTTCAGATGGGCACACCCGAGACAGAATGCAAACGCCGAACGAATGAATGGCAGCATGACGTGACCCAGACACACCGTTTTGTCATCGCAACGACAGAAGTGACCTGTGCACAATGGAAATCACTCAGCACCGGTTTTGAGGAACTGTGCACAGCCGCAAAATGTGACAGTGAATCGAATGCGTGTCCGATGGCGTGTGTGGACGATAATTGTCCGGTGTCGGGGATTCCGCTGGAGGCGGCGCAGATATGGCTGGATGCGTTATCGGAGGCGAGCGGGTTACTGCCATGCTACAAAAACGCAGATCAGTATCCAACACCGCTTCATTGTCCAGGGTATCGGCTTCCAACCGAAGCTGAATGGGAACAGGCCGCAAGAGGCGGCGATGTCCGCGCAACGTATGGCGGCGATTTTATTTTCGATACAGACATTGGTGTAATGTCAGCAACAGCGGAGGCAGTACTGGGACCAATTGCATGGTGTGGAAAATCGGGCATGACAGCGAACGAACGCCACGCCCAACCTGTGGCGACGCGCAAACCCAATGCACTGGGACTTTACGACATGATTGGAAACCTCTCGGAGATGACCACGTGGGACGGCAATTACAGTGACGTGACGCCTCCGAGTCCCTATGGCGACGCAGCAATCGGCTATGTGTGCATGCGCGGGGGCGACTTTAATTCCCGGTATCAGGCTTTTAGCGAATGCAGAGCGGGCTCACGTAAAAGAGTCCGTTCAGAGTTCGCATACGATACAAGTGGATTTCGCCCGGTGCGCACAATTGAAGGCGGCGCCCTGCCTTCGGCACAGCAAACCAACTGGTGCCCCGCGCCTTTACCTGAAGATGGCTGCACAAAGGCAGAAGACATTGAATTTGCTGTTCATCATCAGTACAGAGATGACGCTTCCTATGTGGATATGACTAAATATAAAGGCAGTATTGCAATTTTGGGAAACAGCGTATCTGAGGGGCCATTCGTTGAAATTCCCCACAGCGCCGATTGGGACACGCTGGCAATGGCAACGCTTGTTCCCGAAAACATCGCAAATTCCATAAGGGGAACCCGATTGGTCCGAATGGTGACTGATGCGGACTCAAATGAAGCTGACTCAATTGTTGCAGTAATGTGCGAAACGACGGCGTGCGCGCTTTACAACATACGGTCTGGTCCTCCGGTTGCAGCTGTCCGGATTGAAAACAGCGTTCTGCCCGCATGGATAGGGGATGCCCCCTAGGTCCTCATGTTTGCCGAAACAGGAGAAGTGATCGCCGCGCAAAACGGTTTGGCAACATTTGACGGGCTGACGTGGCAGACGGTGGTTGCACCGGATGAGGGGCTATTTTTTAATGCCATGGACGGATACCAGGCTGGAGACGTTCAAAAGGTGATCGCAGTGGGAAACGACGGCGAAATAATCGAACGCAATGAGTTGGGATGGCATCGATTGGCAAAAGTGGTCACAGCGGACCTGTTATCTGTGCATATGGTAAACACCGACTTTCTCGGCAGCCCGTACGTTACCGTCACCGGTGCTGACAACACCGTGTTGACGGGCCCACTGGCAGGATTGTCGGTCTGCAGCGTGCAGGGCGGGAGTTGGCGCGATTCAATAAATATATCAAATAACTACGAATATTTCTGGCCACTTGTTTCAACCGGGAAAACCATTTTAGAGCTGGAAACGATGACAACCGGTGGCGCGTGGGTACTGTCATGCAGCATTGCCGCGCTGCCGTCAAACTGGCTGAAATCGGCCAGGTTCCCCTGCGCTGCGTCCATCAATACGCTGCATCTCACAACGGATGGCGTCTATGCAAAGAATCTGTCGTGCATCGAGGACTGAGTCACCGATGGGTAACCTCACCCGTATACGGCTCAACGCCAGCGCTATTATCTATCTTCCAAGTCTAAGTAATTGCGCCAGAAATCCGGTCTGAACCGTTATGGCGGAATGGGGACACATTTCCTGACAGCAGAAGCAGGAGATGCATTTTTTCATATCGATTTCAATCTGCCCCGAACTCGCATCCATGGCATTTGCCGCGCAGTGGTGCACACACTCAAGGCACATGGTGCATTTTGACGGGTGTACCCGTGGCGTTGATTGCAGCAACCGCTCAAGCACGGGGGTCAGCCATGCGGGTCCAAACAACTTTGCAACACTTGCGTGGGACGCCATTTGCCAGTCGGGACTCGGGTGCAGCGATTTGATATCGGGCCCAATAATCTCAATTTCATCATCGGCCGGCAGTAATCCCTGCTCCCGGGCCGCGCGAATAGTGTAAACATGGTCGGGATTAAGCTTCCAAATCCGGCACAGGACATAGTCGAGGGCATGGGCGTTTTCGCTGGCCATTAAAAATCCCAGCTGTCTGGGTGTCCCAGAGCCCGGGCCGTTTCCCTCCATCCCTATCACGCCGTCGAGGATATTCAGACGCGGCGCGAGCGTCTGATGAATGTGCACAATCAACCGGCCAAACGCCATCGGGTCTTTACCAATACGATAATGCCACTGGGCCTTCTCCAGACCCAGCACACCGCCAAACATATTTTTCACCGCCGCAGTGACAATCATCTGTCCATGGGTTTTGGCTTTGGCCACATTGATCACCGGATGTGACAGCATCAGCTTTGACAGGCGGAGTTTCCACATCCCGCCTCCTGGTGAAGAAATCGATTCCGCCTCGTCCGGATTAACAATTTCCATGGGGCCTTCGGAATGCAACCCCATCCTTCTGGCCACCTGCACTGCGGTACCTATCCCGGAACTGTCTGTCACCAGCACTTTTGCAGTACCGCACGCATGCAACTGTCTGGCCGTCTCCCGGACAATTTCAGGATGAGTATTGGTCGCCCGTTCCACAGCACGGGGTGCAAGCAAATTGGGCTTGACCACGACAGTTTCGCTCTCCCCGATGAACGCCCGCATACCGCCCAACGGCGCCAGCAACGCAGTCATCGCGGAAGCAACGTTAGCCGGTTGGTAGTCAGACAATAACTGAATGGATATTTTTACCGTCATCTGATCGTTTCCTTTGAGATGCAATGGAAGAAGAACCGAATTACCTGGAGATTTTGATGCGGCCAATTGGCTGGGATTCGTTCTTAACCCGAGCTCCCGCCTGCAACAGAAGAGTGGCATTCTTAACAGGCATCGGCTTGCCATACAAAAATCCCTGCACTTCATCACATTTCTGAAGTCTCAAAAACATCGCCTGACGCTCATCCTCCACCCCTTCGGCGACCACTTTCATACCCAGCGATTTGGCCATATTAATCACCGTTGTGGCAATGGCGGCGTCATCCTGACTCTCCGGCAGACCCTTGATGAACGTCCGGTCAAGCTTCAATGTGTCGATGGGAAACCGCTTCAGATAGCTCATCGACGAATATCCAGTGCCAAAATCGTCCAATGCGATGCGGATGCCGTGTTCCCTGAGGCGTGTCATCATATCAAACGCCCGCTCCGGGTGCTCAGCTGCAGTCCCCTCGGTGATTTCAATAAAAAGCCGGGTGGGATCAGCCCCCGCTTCAACGATGTTTCGCATGATATCTGATACCAGGTGATCAACTTTAAACTGGTGCGCCGAAATGTTTACAGAAACCCAGGCAAGGGGATAATGCGCCGCCTTCCATTCCGCCAGTTGTTTGCACACCGTATGAATCACATGTGCCCCTAACTGATAAATGAGCCCGGTTTCCTCCGCGATGGGAATAAAAGCGCCTGGTCCCAGCAATCCCTTCTCGGGGTGCTGCCAGCGGGCCAGCGCTTCAAATCCGCGCACACGCAAATCATTCAGACCAAGTATCGGTTGGTAGAACACCACCAGATCACCGTTATCAATGGCCTGGCGCAGTTCATTGTGAATCTGCAGTCGCGCCAGTGCATTGAGGTGCATTTCCTTATCGAACACCTCGGTTTGATTCGGCCCATGCCGCTTGGCTCTGTACACCGCCGCGCTGGCGTTGTGGAGCAAACCTTCGGGGGTTTGATTGAGTGAATTGCCCAGTGCGATACCAATGCTGACTGTCAGGGAGATACGATTCTCATTGACGCGAAATGGCTCCGATATCAACTCGTTAATACTGTTGGCCAGTTCCACCACTTTCGAGATACTGTTAATATCCTCCAGGACCACGGCAAATTCATCGCCGCCCAGCCGTGCCACCACTTTGTCATGCCCCCGCCATCTTCGCAAACGAATGGCAATCTCCTTGAGCACCTCATTGCCGGCCTGAAATCCCAAACTTTCAATCACCGTTTTAAATCGGTCCAAATCAATCAGCAGCAACGCGAAGGCATAGTCATCGCGTCGCTTAATCACTGAAAGTTCACTTTTAAGAATGCCAAACAGCGCTGTGCGATTGGGCAAATCCGTCAGTTCATCGTGCATCGCATCATGAGCCAGCTGAGTCTCAATTCGCGTCTGCTCCGAAATGTCCACACCATACAGAAAAATCCGCTCCGATTCAGCCACATAGTGGTAGGTCCAGTTAAACGTACTGTTGCCAACCTCGCCCTTCACATTTTCCGACGTATGCAAACGGACCACCGCGCGCACATACTCAAGGTGGTTTGGTGGGAGCATATCGTCCTGATCCACACTGTTTTGCCACAGAATTTTTTTAACCGTGGGATTGGCGTACACAATCTCTCCGTTCACATTGCACTCGAGTACGGGATTGGGACTTTCGTGCACAAACAGCGCCATTCCCTCCTTCATGGCGTTGTTAATCATTTTCGCAAAACTTTTTGCAAGAATGTCTGTTATGGTCTGCAGCACTTTCAACTGCGCCTCGCTTGGACGTCCGGTCGGACTGAGAGAAAGCGCCATCAGCGCGACGGTTAAATTCCCTCTGCGCAGCGGCACAATATGCAGCCCGGCTTCACCATCACAGGCACATTGGCTGGAACAGGTCTCTCTGCTCATCACCGTTGTCTCGCCACTTCGCGCTGCCACAAAAAACAAACAGTCCGGATTCTTCAGATTCTGGTATTCGTTGATTTGCTCCGGCGAACATCCAATGCACGCCAGGGGCTGAAGTTTCCGCTTATGCGGATGCACCAGATAAAAACTGCAAATCGGATGGCTGCAAAACTCAGGGATCGAAACAATGAAAGCAGCGGCTTTTTCAGAAAATTGTTCCACAGAATAATCTTCAAGCGTCAACGCCATCAACTCTCGTGATATTTCGGCCAAATCGAACGACAAACTGTGTTCTCCTTTGGGTGTATTCGATATGAATTCATATCCAAACCCACATTAAAAATTAATAACAGATTTGTCGCAGAGAGTAAAGCAATGGCCATTATTTCCGGCGTGCGACAGCTGCCATCCGCCTACTGCAAACGTCGCCCCCCCGCTGCAATGCGAAGGACTATCCGATGGGCCAGACCCTCAGCCAGATGCTGGGTGGTGTGGGTATCAATTACAGCTGCAGCAGAAACGCTTTGCGCCTCATCGGTACTCTCCTCCACGGTAATGACCTCCGGTCCAAAAGCGCGTGCCCTCTCGGGCGTCTTAAGCGACACCATCGCGCGCATCTCCCATTTTCGGCGAACCGAATGCTCAGTGCCATTGTGCAATTTCAGCGCATCCGTCCCGGCCCGAACGGAAAAAACCCGAACGATCAGAACATCATCTGTCCCGGTTGATTTGGGCTGAACGCAAAAGCCGAACTGGTTCAGCTGTGACCGAAGCGCCAGCATCAGTGGCACGGTCACATTGCCTGTCGCGGTCTGATTTTCAATAGTTTTTATATGGATATGTCGGGGCGCGTTTTGCCCTGTGGTCAGCAATGGCCGATATCCGCATCCCCCGAGCAGGAGCAAGGCGACAACATGGAAAATATGCGGTCTCAATCAGATGCCTCTTTCAGCAAAGTCAAAGTCTCCCTGCGCCCGGCAGACATTGCCAAATCCAATGCAGTCTTCCCCTGCCGATTTTGCAGCATCGGATTCGCACCGCTTTTCAGCAATGCGTCAACCGTATCGGTCATACCCCTTTTTGCCGCCATCATCAACGGCGTCATGCCTTTGGGGCCGGCTGTGTTTACGTCTGCGCCGGCTGCGACGAGGAGTCGAATTGCCTCTGTCTGCCCTTCCATCGCAGCCATCATGAGCGCTGTCTGCCCGCTCGCATTCGGCAATTCCACTTTGGCCCCATACTCCAGCAATATCTGCACAACAGCGTCATTGCCATCTGGAATGGCCATCATTAACGGCGTGTTTCCCAGGGTGTCCCGCGCATTAATCTCCGCCCCTGCCTCAATCAATGCAATACAGCCAGCCTCGTTACCCGCCGCCGCTGCCAGAAACAGCACGGTGGCGCCATTGTTAAATCGATGGTGAATATTCGCCCGACGCCGTATCAATTCCGCCAAAACCGCCCCATGGCCATTTGCGGTTGCCAACGCCAGCGCATTTTGGGACGTGCTGTCGATTGCGTTAACATCCTGACCACTTTCGATCAAATCGATGACATCGGCCAACTGCCCGTCTCGAACGGCATCAAAAAACATTTGACTGCGCAACGTCTCCGATTTCCTAATGGAGCATGAGCCGTCCGTTGTCTTTTCGCGCTGCCGCGCGACACCACATGCCACTGCGACGAAACTCAGAATCAGTGCAAATATTTTCAGCATGCGCCTGGTTTTCCCGACCGGTTATCTCGAGAGGTCCCCTGAGGTTAAAGTCACAATCCGTTCATTGATTTTCGTCAGTTTGTCCCGTCGCACAAACACACTCATTTTCTTTCGAAAGTTCAGTTCTCTGTTCTCAAGTACAATAGTATGACGTCCGACAGGCAGTGTGTGTCCAGCCAAAGGCGTTGTCCCAAAATCCTTTCCGTCCACCGACACATATGCCCACGGGCGGCACAGTACCTGCAAGCTGCCAGTACCTCTGGCAGTCGCCTCATGACTGGCACCGCGAACGCCAACGGCTGACGGGGCGGAACCACCGGGCGTCGCAACAGGTGCATTGGATGTTGCCGGTTTCATTGCCGGCGCATGCGCGCCCCCTTCCATCGCTTCGGCTGTATTTGCCGCGCTATCGCCCACCGCTGTCCTGTCGACGGACGTTGCCCCTGCAGGCGCGCCACTCCCAGACACTCTCATCACAATATCCCCCCGGGATCCCGTGGCATCCCGCCTGTGAATCGAGTGCGTTTCCGCTGCACCGCTATCGTTGGTCCGTTGTTCCGGCGAATCCGCGTCAGCCAACCGAATTGCGTCAGTATCGGTTTGCAGCGTGCTTTGGTTTACAAGCATTCCCCCAACGAGCAGGCCTGCGATGGTCAATGCAATTACTGTCCCCCACAGGAAGTGGATGTTGGTCCGCGCAATCGACAGGCGACGACGGGGCAGTGCAGCGGGAGATTCAACCGTGCCAGGCAAAACTCCCCCTATTGTGGTTTGGGCAGCTCTAAGTACTGCCTCACGGTCAATCGATTCGACCGTATTTTTAATTTCGGAAGTGATTACGCCATGTAAAAACAGAGCCGCATCCGCTGCTGAGTACACAGGAAGAGACAATCGTCGCAAGGCCACTTTCGCCTCTTCCGGTGAAGGAAATCGTTGCGCGGCAACCGGTGCCAGCAACGTCCGTAAAAAGCCATTTATCTCGGCACTGAGCCATGGGATATTCGGCACGGGCGGATTCATTGCCAACGCCAACACCTCCCCTTCGCCCTTCCCCTGATTAAATCGCCGCCCCGCCAGCATTTCATATAGCACCAGCCCAAGACAGAACTGATCCGTCCGTGGACTGATGTCACCGCTATCCACCTGTTCCGGTGCCAAATACGCCAGTTTTCCCTTGATAACACCGGTGCGCGTCATCATGGACCCATCTCTGGATTTGGCGATTCCAAAGTCCGTAAGCCGGGCCTCCCCTTTTCTGGAAATTAAAATATTATGTGGAGAAATGTCGCGATGAATCACCGCCTGCAGTTTACCATCCACCCAGACTGATGCCGCCGCACACAACGCCTCAAGAATATGTGCGAACACGTGAAATGCAAATCCCACAGGCAGTGTCGCGCCAATCTCGAAGGCGCTGTTCAGGATCTTTTTCAGATCCCAGCCATCAATCAACTCCATTGCGATAAAACAATGATCCTGATGGGTGTCAAAATCGAAAACGTTGACAACATTGGGATGTCGAATCGCCCGGGCGATTCGCGCCTCTCGCTCAAACATCTGACGAAACTCGGGGTTATCGCTGTACTCTGGCCGGATGCGCTTGATGCAGACACGCTGCATGCTCACGCCATCAGCGGCCAGGCAATCGGCCGCAAAAATCTCCGCCATGCCCCCCTGGGCAATTTTCTCACGCAGTATGTATTTTCCCCATTGCGTCATATCATCCAAGCCGATTTAGCTGCACCAACAGTCACTTTTCAGAGCGCTGCCTGAGATGGTCGAATCCGCCCTTCGCCAATTGACCGTACTTTTCCGTCGCAGTCTGCACAGTTCCCCTCGCATCCGCAGCCGGCCGCACAGTGCCAATTGGGGTAATACTGATACCGGTTTCATCAGAAATCGTTCGCTCCAACGCATTCAGTGCGCACTCCTTCACGGTAAACAGCAACTCATAATCTTCGCCACCGGTCAACGCCAATTCGAATATATCAATACCGAGAACACTGGCCAGTTGCCGTGTCAGCTCGGAAACTGGAAGCAACGTATCATCAATTTCAATCCGGACACCTGAGGCTGCCGCCAGATGTCGCGCGTCCTGCAGCAGCCCGTCGCTGATATCAATACAGGACGTCACACTGCCCGAGTAGGCCAGCAACTGCCCCACATCAATACGGGGAATCGGTTGATAATGTCGCTGAACCAGAGGTGAAAACACGTCGTACGCTGTATTGCCGCTGGTTGTTAATGACGTTATCGCCCTAAATCCGGCGGCGCTGTCCCCAATGGTCCCGGATACACAGACTATATCCCCCGCAGTGGCGCCACTGCGATACAATACAGCCTGCCTCGACGCTTCTCCTGCGAGAAAAAGGTCCGCGACCAGTCCACCATCGCTGCGCGCAGTATTTCCACCAATAAGATGTACCTGATGCTGCCCCAGCACCTCATACAGACCGCTATACAACTCGTCGCAATAGTTCGGATTTGCGGTATCGTCGAGCAGGAGTGAACACAGCGCCCAAAGCGGTCTCCCGCCCATTGCAGCTATATCACTCAGGTTCACAGCGGCTATCCTGGCCCCCAGTGCATAAGGCGTAATTCTGTCCGCAAAAAAATGTGTACCCGCCACCTGGGCATCGCACGTAAACAACAGGCATCGACCAGGTTCCTCGATCACAGCGCAATCATCCCCCACGCCGCACAAAACCTCTGGACGCTGATATCCGCGCTGATGGGTCAACAAATGGATTAAATCAAATTCACCGAATACCTTATTCATTCCGACTTCCGATACTTCCCCAAATGCATCGCCACCTTCGGCGGTTGGTTGGCCCACAGAAAAATTTAACTATTCATGGCCGAGTCGCGGCGTCTCCCCGCAAAAAAAACACACAAAACACGATAAAAAATGAGTCCTTATATTTAAAACGATGACAGTCACTGCTGCGCAAAATTTCTCCATTATCCATGGCAACCGTCACAACTAATATCATAACTATCTGATTTTACATAGTAAAATTGTCCAACTCCACTCCGCCGGATTATTTGTCCCAGCTGTGCGAAAGCGACTACCCAGTTACACACCTGATGTGCGAATTTATCTATCCACTTGACAGAGGTTTCGATGCTGGTAGTCTCCGCCAAACTTTTGCGAATCCGCAGAGGTTTCTGAAAAGAAGTATTTTATATGAAATCAACAGCACAAAATTCAGCACCTCGCAGTCTTTCAAGTGGGATGCTGACAGTTGAAACAGGGCAACTGGAGCGGCAGTCAGAGTTCGCATGGTTGCTCCCTGTGTCATGGCTGCAAAATATTCTGAATCAGTGCGAGTATGATGTGACAGGCATTTCAGGTGAATGTCGCGCGCTTTTCAGCAACGCTTCCGGGACGTTGCACTTAACAGGCACCATACGGTTTTCAGTGGAAACAGAGTGCGCCACATGTTTAAGTAAACTAAAACTTGATTTGTGCGCACACATCGATACATTCATGCAACCCGCAGATACTGCGGATAACAGCCAGGACGAGCTAACGCCTGAAGACTTGGACATCGAATATTATACCGGTACCACGCTGGAATTGGAGGGGTTGGTGAGTGACAGTATTTTGCTGGAACTTCCGATGATACCCCGATGCGATGGGACCTGTCGAAAAATCGATGGACTGGTCACAGCGGCAGAACTCGAACAAAAAGAACAAACGGTTGACCCGAGGCTGAAGGCCCTGGCCGACATTAAACTGTCTAAGGAGAGTTAACAGTGGCAGTTCCAAAGAAAAAAACTTCCAAAGCACGTCGCGACAGAAGACGCGCAAATCATGACAGAATTTCTCAACCCGCCATTTCTGATTGCAAGGAATGCGGCGCACCAATGGCCCCCCACCAGGCATGTCCCGAATGTGGCGTCTACAGAGGACGTCAGGTTATCGAGCTGGCCGAAGAGGGAGCCCAGGAAGAAGCATAAGAAAACAGGCACGTATCTTGCTTCGCACCGGGCGCGTTTGGAAACCGATTAAAAATGAGCTGTGAATGAGCGCTAACTTAATGACAAGAATTATCGGCACCGGCAAGTACAAGGCAGAGGGTGTCCTGACCAATCACGATCTCGAGAAGATGGTTGAGACCAGTGATCAGTGGATTACGGAGCGCACCGGCATAAGCGAACGCCGTGTTGCTTCCAAAGACGTGGTCACATCTGATATGGCCGCTGAAGCAGTCCGTGCTGCGCTGGAGATGGCAGGAAAAAAACCCAATGACCTTGACATGATTATTTGTGGCACGGTCACGGGCGACATGCCACTTCCGGCGACAGCAGCCGTTGTCCAGAGAAAGATCGGCGCATCGAACCTGTGCGCTTCCTTTGATGTCTCGGCCGCATGTGCCGGGTTTATCTATGGACTGTCTGTTGCTGACGCGTTTGTTAAAACCGGCAAGGCCAAAACAATAGCTGTAATTGGTGCCGAAATGCTGACCCGTTTTCTCGATTTCGAGGATAGGAACACATGTGTTCTCTTCGGAGATGGCGCGGGTGCGGTCATTGTGGAAGCCGACAACTCTAACAAAGGCATACTGTCAACCCATCTTTATACAGATGCAACGTTTTCCGAATCCCTTCAGATACCTGGGGGCGGTTCACAGTACCCAGCCAGTATTGAATCGCTTAAAGACAAACGCCATTTTATAAAAATGGAAGGTCGTGAAGTATTCAAGGTGGCCGTTAAAAATCTTTCAGATGCAGCTGAAGTGGCGGTTAAATCCAACGGCTTCAATGTTGAGGATGTTGATGTGGTCGCGGCCCATCAGGCCAATATGCGCATTTTGAGCGCAGTATCCAAAAGGGTAAACATTCCTCTTGAAAAGTTTGCATTGAATTTGAAGTATTACGGAAACACTTCAAGTGCGTCCATTCCAATCTCACTTGATGAGGCTGTACGGGATGGCAAAGTGAATGATGACAACCTCGTACTGATGATAGCCCTGGGCGGCGGTATTTCCTGGGGCTCAGCGTTAATAAAATGGTGAACAAAAAATGAAAGCAGCTTTCGTATTTCCCGGACAGGGGGCTCAAAAAGTCGGCATGGGCAAAGAGCTTATGTCGAAATTTGACATATCCCGTACCGTTTTTAACGAAGCCGATGCGGCGCTTGGTGAGGATTTTCAGCGGTTGATTTTTGAAGGTCCTGTCGAGGCGCTGACCCTGACTGCCAATACGCAGCCGGCAATTCTTACCGTATCCATTGCGGCACTTCGTGCATTCCAGGAAGTCTGCACTGTCAAACCCAGTTTTGTCGCAGGCCATTCCCTGGGAGAGTTTTCGGCATTGGTTGCCAGTGGTGCAATGGAATTTTCAGACGCGGTTCGAATCACACGGGCCAGAGGTACCTATATGCAGGATGCTGTGCCTGCTGGAAAAGGGGCCATGGCGGCGGTCATGAAACTGGACGAAGAGGTCATCCGGACCACCTGTGCTGACGCATCCGAAGAAGGCAGCGTGGTCGCACCTGCCAATTTCAATTGTCCAGGCCAGGTCGTGATCTCGGGTGAAAAAAATGCAGTGGAACGCGCGTCACAACAGCTGACCCAAAAGGGAGGCCGTATTATTCCCCTTATGGTCAGTGCACCGTTCCACTGTGAACTGATGCAGCCCGCCGCCGACAGATTGAAAACATTTTTAGATGATTTCACCTTTGGCCCCCCGGTGCCGCCAGTGGTCACCAATGTTGAGGCAAGGCCCAATATGGATGCGTCCATGATTAAGCCGATACTTGTTCAGCAGGTAACGTCACCAGTGCTCTGGACGGATTCGATACGGTACATGATCGGAGAAGGCGTTTCGGCCTTTGTGGAATTTGGGCCGGGAAACGTATTGGCAGGCTTGGTTAAAAAAATTGACCGTTCTGTTGAAGTCGTGTCAGTAGGGTCTCCGGACGATATCGAAAAAGCCAGAGAACTACTGGAAAAGGAATAGTTTTAGTAACAATGTAAGTACGGAGATAATCGCCGCACTTGTAATGCAGATAAACCAGTTTCATCTGCACAATTTGGAGGATAGAAATGGAAAATGAAAACAAAGTCCGCGAAATCGTATGCCAGCAACTTGACGTCGAACCCGAAGATGTAAAAACCGAAACGTCTTTCATTGACGACCTCGGTGCGGATTCGCTCACAGTTGTTGAGCTCGTTCTGGCTCTCGAAGAGGAATTTGAAATCGACATTCCCGACGAAGACACCGAAAAACTGAGAACCTTCAAGGACGCTGTTGAGTATATCAACTCGAAGCTCGGCTAATCAGCCGGCTTGACCGAGATTCAAAGGAGCTTGCTTTGACAGACAAGCGCAGAGTAGTAATTACAGGTCTGGGATGTGTAAGCCCCCTGGGGCTCGATGTCAGTTCGCTTTGGCAGGGTTTCATGGAAGGCCGAAGCGGCATTGACTACATCACCCATTTCGATACCGAACAATTTGCAACCAAAATCGCTGGCGAAGTCAAAGGTTTTGATCCCCTGAATTACGTTTCGAAACGAGAGCTAAGGCAGATGGACCGGTTTATTCAACTGGCGATTGCTGCCGCAGAAGAAGCGATGAAGGATTGTGGACTGACCATTACCGACGAACTGGCGCCCAGAGTGGCATCCATTATGGGGGTTGGTGTCGGCGGACTTCAATCAATGGAAGAGACGTACGAGAAGATGCGATCATTGGGTAGCCCCAAACGCATCACACCCTACTTCATACCAATGATGATTTCCAACCTTGCGCCAGGGCATATTTCCATGCGTCACAACCTGAAAGGACCATCATACACAGTGACTTCAGCCTGCGCATCGGCAACTCACGCTGCTGGAGATGCATTCAGAATGATTCAGGATGGTACTGTGGATGTTGCGTTTACAGGCGGCGCAGAAGCAGCTATCACACCGCTTGGTATTGGCGGCTTTAACGCTATCAAAGCGCTTTCCACCCGCAACGACGAGCCTCAAAAGGCCAGCCGGCCGTTTGAAAGGGATCGGGATGGATTTGTGATGGGCGAAGGTGCCGGTGTTGTTATTCTGGAAGAACTGGCACATGCCAAAGCCCGTGGCGCAAAAATATACGCGGAAATGACCGGGTACGGCGCAACAGCAGATGCCAACCATATCACTCAGCCAGCCCCTGGCGGCGAAGGTGCTATTCGGTGCATGAATCTGTGTTTGAAGGATGCCGGGCTGCAACCGTCCGCAGTGGATTATATCAACGCGCACGGCACATCGACGCCAATTAACGACCCACTGGAAACCATTGCGATGCTGAATGTTTTTGGAGATCATGTCGAAAAATTGGCAGTCAGCAGCACCAAATCCATGACAGGTCACTTACTGGGCGCTGCCGGAGCCATCGAGGCCATTGCCCTGGCATTGGCTATCAGGGAACAGAAAGCACCACCCACAATCAATCTCGAAACACCGGATGAAGCCTGCACCATGGACTACATTCCTCACAAAGCCAGAGAGATGAAAATTACTCACGCAATGAGTAACTCGCTTGGCTTTGGTGGAACCAACGCCACGATTCTTTTTTCGAAGTATGAGGGATAGTCAATAATGCCCTATCGTCTTGTCATCGCCAGTGATCATGGCGGATTTGAACTCAAATTCGCCATGATTAATTATCTAAAGCAACAACAGTACGACATTGTCGATCTGGGCACCAACAGTTCCGAGTCAGTGGACTATACGGAATATGCACATTTGTTATCGCAATATGTTCTTTCCCACGAAAACACACTCGGCATTCTCATTTGTGGCACCGGTATTGGAATGAGCCTTGCTGCAAACAGACATTCCGGCATACGCGCGGCCCTTTGCACGGACACTTACATGGCCCGAATGGCCCGGGAACACAACGACGCAAATGTTCTCTGCATGGGGGGACGAGTCACGGGTCCAGGCCTTGCTGAACACATCGTGGATACGTTTCTCAACACTGAATTCGTTGGCGGACGTCATTTGCGCCGCATTAATCAGCTGGATCCCACAGTCAAATGAAGTGTCCCGTCTGCTCAGAACCGGACACGCGGGTCATCGATTCTCGAACCATCAAAGATGGATTTGAAATCCGGCGTCGGCGCTCTTGTGATTCATGCAGTCATCGCTTCACAACTTATGAACGTTCTGAGGGTGCATTCCCGATGGTCGTCAAAAAAGACGGTCGCCGAGAGCAGTGGGATACTGAAAAGCTGACTTTGGGCATTTCAAAGGCATGTGATAAACGCCCAATTTCGGTGAAGCAAATCAGGCAACTGGTGGATGACGTTGGCAAAGACATCGGCGCTCTTGCGCTGGAAGAAATTCCCGCTGACCAGATAGGCGAGCTCGCGATGAAAAAGCTGAGAGAGCTTGATGAAGTGGCGTATGTTAGATTTGCCAGTGTATACCGTTCTTTTAAAGACATTGATGAATTCATGGATGAGCTTTCCTCATTGGTAAAAAAACGGGGAAGCTGATTTACCAAAGGACAACGTGATGGAGCCAGTGAAGGACGATGTATTGTACATGAGTCTGGCGCTGTCGCTCGCGATGAAGAGCCGACCAAGCCCAAATCCGAGAGTTGGCGCTGTATTGGTAAAGAATGGTCGGGTTATTGGCCAGGGATTTCATACGGCCCCAGGAAAACCCCATGCGGAGATTGAAGCTTTCAACGACGCATTGCGTGCTGGGGAACCCGTTTCCGGTGCCACCATATATGTTACGTTGGAGCCCTGTTGCCATCAGGGCCGCACCGGCCCCTGTACTGTCGAAATCATTAATTCGGGAATAACACGCGTCGTGGTGGGCATACCGGACCCTGACCCGAAGGTTGGCGGCGGTGGAATAGAGGCACTTCGTTCAAATGGCATTCAGGTTGATGTCGGTATCCTCGAAGACGAATGCAGGCAATTGCTTGACGCATATATTTTTCAAAGGACACATTGTCGTCCCATGATTCATCTTAAAGCGGCAATGACGCTCGATGGATATATTGCTGACAGCAAAGGCAGCTCCAAATGGATTACCGGGCCCGATGCCAGAGCCAAAGGTCATGCTCTGCGCGCATATCACGATGCCGTGATGGTTGGCATAGGAACCGTTCTGGCTGACAATCCAACGCTGAATGTGCGCGATGCACAAGGCATTAATCCAACCCGGCTAATTCTCGATTCGACGCTGAGAATCCCTCTCGAAGCCAATTTGCTGAGCACACCATCAATCGGTGAAGTGATAATCTTTCATGGTCCAGACGCACCACCGGCAAAAAAGGCGAGTCTCGAAAGCCTTCAAAACGTCTCTTTGCGGGAATGTCATTGTCACGATGTGGGACTTGATGTTCCAGATGTGGTGAAACACCTTAAGCAACTCGACTTCCTCGGCGTGCTGATAGAGGGCGGCAGTTCAGTTCATGGGGCATTTATCAGGGCAAAGTATGCTGACGTTCTGTCACTGTTTATTGCCCCCATGATTTTGGGAAGTGGTATTCCCTGGACCACCCTGCCCGCCGGCATCCCAATGCACGAAGCGATTTCTCTGCGCCCTGAAAGCATTCACACCACCCAGATTCAGCACGACACACTGATTGAAGGCAAATTCAACTGGTGAGTCGCAAACATCACTGCGCCTTCTAACCCAAAAATAATGATATTTTTGACCCAAACAGAATTTAATACCGTTTCTACCCAGCCTTTGATATATTTTTAATTCACATACATCATACATTTTATTAATTTCAGAACAGTTTCCTGTGATGCACCAATTGTCGCGGGCGCTGCAGGAGGAAACGATGAAAATCCGTACTATCGCCATTCACCAATTGAGCCTGATTGTCTGCATGATTTTGCTGACCCTGGGCTGCGGCGAGGCCGATGAAAGCCTGGATGGCATTTCGGGCGATGATACCGACACCAGCTCGCCATCGACCGGTCAGATAAAAAGCCCATTCGGCGCCGAATGCGGAAAAGTGAGCTGCGAAGCGGACATGGCCGCTGCACGCGCTGCGCTGATAAATGGCAACTTTGAAGCGGCGTTCAATCAGTATCGCTGCGGCAATACCGTGGAATCCGCTGCCGGCGCCGCACTCACCAGATTCGCCACGATAGTGGAAGGCGACGAGTTTACGCAGCTTCTGAAGGATTTTGGTTCCAATACACCATTGTCATTTTCGGATTTTATGGGCAAAAACGGCATGCTGGCACAGCTGGGATCACATTACGACGGCCGACTTGAATTGACACTCTCGGACGACGCCACTCTTAAAATAAACGCGCGGATTGAAATGGACGATGGTGATCGCCCGGCAGTCATGTCTCCAGACGGCGATTCTCCCGAGTCATTGCCACCATCTCTCCGTATTGATGGCAAGTTCGAAACCCATGACCTGGACCAGGATTTCTGGCTGTATATGCAGCCCGCCATCTCGCTGCAAAGCGGCGATACCATCTCCATCGAGTACAACTGCGATGAAGGATACATGGAGTACGATCCGATAATTCGTGCCATCGATATTGACCTCTCCATCGAAACCCCAGCCGAGTATCGCTATTGCAGTCTGTATGGCTTTTCAACGCTTCCTGAGTGCCCGGACCGGGTCGGCGCCATCGACGTTGTATCCATTGGAGATATTGATGCCCCCGTGGAATTCCGAATGACAGATGTACCGCTACGCTGTTCCATCAACGAAGACAATTACGAATTGGTTTATTTTTCAGGGACAATAACCGGTGCGCTTCATCTGGGAAATGACATCGACACCACCGATATGCACCCGCTCTTTAACGATTTTGAAAGCGAGTTTGAAGATATTCCGGATGGTCTCACTGTCAACCTGCTCATTTCGCATCTCGCGCCAGCGCAGCAGGCCTTCGAAGAAGCCGCCTGTTATGCGGACGCTGCCGACAACGGCGCCAGGGGGGCAGTGTTCAATTTTCCAAGCGAGCTGACGGGCAATGTTACAGTGCCAATCACCACCCGGGATACAAAACTGATGGCCGCACTGTTTTACGGCGCATCCGCTCTAATCCAGATAGTAAATGCCTACGACGTTCCGATTCAGTTGGGCCAGATGGAAGAGATGTCAACTTCGGAAATTGTGGATGAGATCAACGCTCATATCGGCGCCCTGAAATCAGACCATCAGATGGCATCCGCGAGAGATACACTTATTTTGGCGGCGACAAAGGTGATTGAAGCGGTGAATTCAAGCGAGGATTTGGGGATTCTGCGGTCAAACGCATACAGTGTGGGCGGCGACGCCGTCTTCAACACATATGCAACATTTGTAAAGGATTCACTCAGCAACGGGCTAACGGCCTTTCCCTACACGGATCCACCGGTGATGATCGATCTGAAGGCATTATTCACCAATCCGCCGGATCCGTCGAAGATCAGCAGTGATCCGCTGGTGGTCGAAATTGACGAGGAATGGGGCGACGAACGGGTGGAAGGGGTGGAACTCTTTTTCAAGGCGCTGCTTCAGAATGCAGTTCCAGATTTTGACTATGATATGGAAGATTATCAATGGTTTGACGACCGGCTGGAAGACGACGTGGAAGATGCAGTCGACGAATGGTATTACGCCAGCTGTGAGTATTTCTGGTGTGGCAGGGGGGACGCTCACATGGTTACCATGGACACCAACAGCTCAAACTAAAAAAGGCTACAGGAATGAACCGTTGCTTCGCACTTATCGGTCTGGCTTTAATTTTCGTGGTCAGTGTTGCGAGTCAGGCATCACCCGAAAGAACGGTAAAACACAACCTGGTGCGCCTCTCCAGAATTCTGGATATGAAAAGCCCCACGCAACGGACCAGTCGGCTCATCAGGGAACTGCATCGCAATTTTGATTACGACGCGTTTGAGCAAAAAGTGCTTGTGGATACCGCTTCAAAGTTCAGTCCACCGCAACGCAAACGGTTTAACACCGCATTCAGGCAAATGTTCGAACGCAAAATCGTCTCTTTGGCCGATGATGAGAGCCTTCGATGCGACGATTTCATTGTCACCGCCGGAAACAGAGAAACAGACGTGGTGGTAACCTGTTTACACAATGGGAAAGAAGACCCCATCACATTGCATTTCAGCCCTGTTAAAAACGGCAAAATCCGGGACATCAGTTTCTCTGGCGCCCTGCTATCCCGCAACTACCGGGGCGTCATCAACAAACTGCTGCGCAAAGAAGGCATAGAATCACTGATTCAAAAAATCGAATCGAAAAGCGCGAATTCCATTTCAGGGCAATCACTGCTTTAATAACCCCCTTAATAATCTCTTGCCCTTTTTTCCCGTCCCTATATATATTTTTTTAGTTCTTAATGATGAAAGATGGTGCAGTCTTCTGTTATCTGCCCGTATTCATCCTTTACAACTGGATTTGGAAGGAAAAAAACATGAAAACAGTACTGGTCACCGGTGGCTGCGGATTTATTGGGGCAAATTTTTTAAATCACTTTGTCCCCCGCATCCCGGATGTGACATTTGTTAATATAGACAAGCTGACCTATGCGGGAAATCCCCTCAGTGTTGAATCTCTGCAGGCACTGGACAATTACCGTTTTGAACAGGTGGACATCTGCGATGCGGACGCCGTGCTAAAGGTCATGAAAAGGCACATGCCCGATACCGTGGTACATTTTGCAGCGGAGAGCCATGTGGACCGAAGCATTCACGGACCGGGCGATTTTATTCACACCAACGTAGTGGGCACCCTCAATCTGCTCGACGCATGCCGGACGATATGGAAAGACTTCGAGGGCAAACGCTTTCACCATGTGAGTACAGACGAAGTATACGGCTCTTTGGGGGATGATGGATTCTTCACGGAAAATACCCCATACGATCCCAGCAGCCCCTACTCCGCGTCCAAAGCGAGCAGCGACCATCTGGTCCGGGCATGGTATCGCACCTATGGTTTGCCTGTCACCATAACCAACTGCTCCAACAACTACGGTCCATACCAGTTCCCCGAAAAGCTGATCCCCGTTATGATACTCAATGTACTCGAACGAAAACCACTTCCGGTGTATGGCCAAGGGCTCAACGTGCGGGACTGGCTGTACGTCACCGACCACTGCGACGCCATAATGACCGTCCTTAACAAAGGCAAAGTTGGCGACACCTACAACGTGGGCGGCAACTGCGAACGGGCAAATATCGATGTGGTCCACGCAATCTGCGATATCGTTTCAGATCTCAAAAATATCGACCGGAACGATTCCAGAAATCTGATCACCTACGTGACAGACCGCCCTGGACACGATTTCAGATATGCGATTGATGCGACAAAGATAAAAGCGGAACTGGGGTGGTCGCCATCGGAAACATTCGAGACCGGAATGCGCAAAACGGTTCAATGGTATCTTGATAATGTGGACTGGATTGATGGCGTACGCAGTGGCAAGTATCTGGAATGGATGGAACGCAACTATTCGCAGAGGGGGAAATAATGGCGCGCAAAGGTATCATACTGGCAGGCGGATCGGGCACACGACTGTATCCAGTGACCCTTGGAACCAGCAAACAACTCGTTCCCATTTACAATAAACCAATGATCTATTACCCGCTCAGTGTACTCATGATGGCGGGTATCAGAGAAATTCTGGTAATCAATACCCCCCACGAACAGGATGCGTTTAAGCGACTGCTGGGGGATGGCTCCCAGTGGGGAATAAAAATTGAGTACGCCGTTCAGGAAAAGCCGGAAGGTCTCGCCCAGGCATTTTTAATTGGCGAATCGTTTATTGGCGATGATTCCTGCGCGTTGGTGCTGGGCGACAATATTTTTTACGGCCGGGGATTCACTCAAATACTTCAGGCGGCATCCCGCCAGGAACAGGGCGCAACGGTTTTTGCATACGCGGTTAAAACACCTGAAGACTACGGTGTGGTTGAATTTGACAGCAGTGGCAGGGCCATCTCTCTTGAGGAAAAGCCCAAAAAGCCAAAATCAAATTTCGCAGTGACAGGTCTATATTTTTACGACACCAGCGTGGTTGAAAAGGCGAAAATGATTAAACCCTCCGCCCGAGGAGAACTCGAAATCACCACACTCAACGAGATGTATCT
The DNA here is from genome assembly GCA_016937015.1 of Deltaproteobacteria bacterium. GTDB lineage: Bacteria > Myxococcota_A > Polyangia > JAAYKL01 > JAAYKL01 > JAFGXQ01. The sequence goes on from JAFGWT010000492.1 coordinate 25,362, forward strand.
GCGCGAAGGCTCGCTCCATGTGGAAATTCTGGGCAGGGGCTTCGCCTGGCTCGACACGGGCTCTCATGCAAACATGCTCCAGGCTTCACAGTATGTGGAAGCGGTGGAAAACCGTCAGGGCCTGATGATCGCGTGTCTTGAGGAAATCGCATTCAGCCGTGGATGGATTAGCAAAGCGCAGATGCTTGAACGCGCAGACTATTTCGCAAAAAATGAATACGGCGCTTATCTTCGAATGCTGGTCAGGGAGAGGGAGTCATGAACGTCATCGAAACGCCGTTGCCCGGAGTGGTTATCATCGAGCCCAAAGTCTTTGGCGATCACAGGGGCTTTTTTATGGAATCATACAGCTATCAGCGCTATGCAGACGCGGGAATTGCGGAAAAGTTTGTTCAGGACAATGTGTCGTTCTCGTCCAAAGGTGTGTTGCGCGGACTTCATTTTCAGAATCCCGGCGCCCAGGGCAAACTGGTGCATGTGCTTCAGGGCGAAGTATTCGACGTGGCCGTCGATATTCGGGTTGGCTCCCCCACCTTTGGCAAATGGACCGGGATCACGCTGTCCGGTGACAACAAACGTCAGTTTTATATTCCACCAGATTTCGCCCATGGATTTGTGGTCACCAGCGAGACCGCGCTGTTTGCCTATAAATGCACGGCGTACTACGCCCCTTCAAACGAAGGCAGCGTGCGCTGGGACGACCCTGATATCGGTATTGTCTGGCCGATTGCGGCCCCCACCCTTGCCGAAAAAGATGCTAACGCGCTTTGTTTAAAAGATATCCCCCGGGATAAACTTCCAAAATTCAAATAGGGAGTATCAATGACACTGCCACGCATATTATTGACCGGTAAAAATGGTCAGGTTGGATTTGAACTCTGCCGAACCCTTTCCCCTCTGGGCACCATCACCGCCGTTGATGTTGAAGACTGCGATTTGACCGACCCCGCTGCCATTGAACGACTGGTCGATGAGGTTCGGCCCGATATGATTGTTAATCCTGCGGCGTATACTGCCGTTGACAGAGCAGAGAGCGAAAAAGAAATCGCCCATGCCATCAACGCAACCGCCCCAGGGATTCTGGCCGCCGCCGCCGCGCGTCGCGATGCACTCATGGTGCATTTTTCAACCGATTATGTTTTCGACGGCTCCGGCACCGCACCGTACCGAGAATCCGACCCCACAAATCCAGTGTCGGCATACGGCGCAACCAAACTGGCCGGCGAAAAAGCCGTGCAGCAATCCGGGGCACGGCACCTCATCTTTCGCCTCAGCTGGGTGTACGGCACCCGGGGCGCCAACTTCCTGCTCACTATGCAGCGTCTGGCAAATGAACGCGAAGAACTGAATATTGTGAACGATCAGATCGGCTCCCCCACCTGGTGCCGCACTATCGCCGAAAGCGTGGCGCTGATTCTGGCGCAAAATCAAAAAGCACCCATCACTCAAAACGGCATCTATCACATGAGCGCCGCATCTCAAACGAGCTGGTACGATTTTGCGAAGTCAATTTTTGATTTGTCTCCAGATAAAAACAAATTCAAATTGAAGGCGGTCAACCCCATCCCCACCAGCGCCTACCCCACCCCGGCCAAACGCCCGGCATACTCGGTGTTGTCCAACGACAGCCTCACCCACACCTTTGGCATTCGCCTACCCGACTGGCAGACTCAGCTAAAACAGGCCCTCGAGATATGATCAGGCCATCGACGTGTGATCAGAACATCGCTCAATCAAATCATACCTACACCCCGCCTATCTAAAAAGAGATCTTAATGTGCTGTTGGTCACTATCAAAACCGTTGGCATTCTGTGACTGTCGCAGACTCATTTTTGCATGGTTTCAATCTAATCGAACCTTACAGCGCGCAGAGGCAGGCTTCGTAGGGATGCTCGTCATTTTCACCACAGCCAATCGCCGTAGCGCCAATCGCATCGCAGACATCGGGACAATACATGGCGCTGCACACACCGCCATTACTGCAGGCCAGCAGATTTTCATCATCCTGACAATATACTGTGGCGGGATCAAGATCGATGCATCGAACAAGGGAATCCGGATTATCTTCCACATTTATCAACTGATTGCATGTCAGTTTATTGAAACAATCCGCAAAATTTTCAGGGTCGGGCAGAATCATTCCAACAGAATACCCCACATAGTGACACTGCTTCATCTCCTCCTGACTAAACGTGGTTCCCGCACAGTCTTCCACCCGATGACACACATCATCCAATGTTTCCGCAATGAGCGACTTTTCACTGTTGTTGCATCCAGAAGCCGCGATCACCGCAGCGGATAAACAAAACGACAAAATGCAAATTAGGTTTTTCATTGTTTTCATCCTTTTGGAAAATAATCACAGCAAGGGGACGCAAATGCCAACTTCACATACAAGTGCATCCGAAGCGCATGTCTCTCCAATAAGACAGGGCTGTCCCAGATTGCCTGCCGGCACGCAACATGCGTCCGCACCGCAGGTTGTATTGGTCGTAACGCAGGCCAGTGCATCGCCGCAGACGCCATCCGATGTGCAGGGCTGATTCACGCCCCCCGTTGATACACACTCGTAATAATTCTGACTACTGTACAGATGCGTCTGTTTAATACATTCCGCAGGCGCGTCGCATCTGCCATCCGGTCTGCAGGGCTGCCCCGGCTCCCCCACCGTCATGCAGCAGGATTCAAGGTCAAAGACGGCATCGCCACAATCGGGAGACGCCGAACATATCAGTTCACCCGTACACGAAAAATCGGAAAAGCAGGGCTCGTATTCCTCACCCACATCGGCGCAACACATCCCGTCGGTGCACTGAATGCATACAAACCCGTCATCGCATTGGTCGCCAGCCATGCACGGTTCGTTCTCGCCGCCCGCCGGGATACAGCACTTGTCGAAAGGATAACACCAGGTGTATCCCGAGGTATCGCAGGCATATCCGTCACTGCAGGTGTCGTCCGCAAAGCAGGGTTCATCCTCCCCACCGGCAACAACGCATTGTTCATCGCCGGACGGGTTGGCCAGGCAGACCATGCCCTCATCACATGCCTTGTCGGCGCGACAGGGTTCATTCTCTTTGCCGGCGCGAATGCAACACGCCTCGGCGCCACAGGTGGGATTCAATACACTGCACTCCAGACCACCATTGCATATGCCTGACGCCGGGCACGGCTCATCCACATCCCCCACGCCAATACAGAGAAAGTACACTTCATCACTGTACTGATGCGCCACCTGAAAACATTCCGAAGCTGCATCGCAGCTCAGATCCGGCCTGCACGGCTGATTCAAACCACCCACCTCCATGCAGCAAACGCCCAGTTCAAAGGAAGAATTACTGCACTCCGGCGAGATGGAACATACCAAATTGCCTTCGCAGGACAGATCTGCGAGGCAGGGTTCGTGCGTATCTCCCGCATCTGCACAGCACATGCCATCATCGCATTGAATGCATTTCAATTCATCGTTGCATAGATTTCCCGGCAAACACGGTTCATCCTCGTCCCCTGCCGCTGTGCAGCATTTTTGCAGCCCGCCCCCGCAGAATACATCCTGGTGACAGATAAACCCCTCATCACACAAATCATTGGCCAAACACGCCTCTCCTTCACCACCTGCGGCGCTGCAGCACTGTTCAAACGGATAACATGAAGTGTACACGGATACATCGCAGGCAAGTCCCGCATTGCAGGTGTCGTCTGCCAAACAGGGTTCTCCGTTGCCGCCTGCAGTGGTGCACAGTTTATTGCCTGAAGACGTTTCAAGACAGTGCAGTCCCGCATCGCATGACCCGTCGCTGCGGCAGGCTTCATTGTCACCGCCGGCTTTTATGCAGCACAATTCGCTGCCCATGCACGCCATACTGTCGCTCACGCATTCAAATCCGGTGTTGCACGTATTGTCCGCAAAACAGGGCTGGTCTTCGCCGCCGGCCAAAACACAGCATCCACTGGGGGCCACCGAATAGCCCGTGGCACACCATGCATTCTCTGAGCAGACCAACCCCATTTCGCAGCTATTATCTTCGTAGCATGGTTCGTTGACCTCCCCGGCATCAACACAGACATCGGACAGACAGGTCAGCGAGGCATCACACGAATTATCCGCACGGCAGGGGGTGCCGCGCTGTCCTGCAACGGCACATACATATCGCTGCGCACCGCTGTCCATAACACATTCTTCTCCGGCAACAGGGCATGCGGTCCCTGGTGCACACTCATCCCCTGGAACGTAATCATCCGGATACACAGGCTGCCCCAGACAAATATCGGCAAAATTTTCCGGATAGCAGATACCATTACTGCATTCGCCCGCGCATTCGGCGCCACACGTCTGGCCCCATGGCAGCCCGGTCACACCAGGACGCGGCGCGACGGTGCAGACACCTTTGGTACAGGTGCCCGAAGCGACGCACTCAAAGGAAAAATGGCACGATTCACCAATTGCTATCGTACCCGCCAGCGCCGCGCGACACGCTGGCAATTCCGGTGGCCAGACACCCTGGCACGAACCGAGCTGTGTATCAATTTGTGTCATGCAATTCTCTTCAAACCTGGATACAAACGTCACATTCTTCGAAAAATGAAACGCCATGTCGCCAAGGATGGTCTGCCGACATTCCGACATACTGAATGAATATTCCGCGGATGTACAGCAGGTGCTGACAGCATTGCAGGACGCCGATGCCACCCTGGCCGCGAATGCTTTCACTTGCGCATCCACCAAATCGTCGTTTCGCTCGTTTCCGCCGGAACACGCGGACAATGCAACCACCCCAAAAACGAGGACACAAAAAAATCGCTTTGTCATAATACTCTCCTGCATATGCAGACTGTGAAGCGCCCGGTTCGGCCAGAATATCGCTCCACTGCTCGCTGCACAACATCCGTTTCAAGTTTGAAATCCCAAAAACAGTACTTCAACAAAAGGCTTTTGAAAACAGATAAATCACAACAATATTTCACGCCGATCAATACCCTGAACCGTTTGCACATTTATCCGGCCAATCCGGTTTTCCGGATTCCGCATACGATTCAGCACACGGCAGCTGCCGCAAACGATATTGCAGACTCTGCACGTTTCAATATGTTGTGTTTGCGTTTTAACCTGCTACAATAAATCGATGACTGAATTATCAACGCGCTTTTCGTTCTTTTCAATATTTTCAAATAGCTACCCTTTTTTCACCATAGTGATGTGGATGGTTTGCGCAACCACGTCTGCGGCGTGCAATAGCGATCCCGATTCTCCCCTTGTTTCAAAAACAAAATCGGCGCAACTGTATGGCGCCACTGAAACCAACACGCCTTTAGCCGTTGGTGCACTGCTGCGTGCGGATACGTTTGCGTCGTTTTGCACCGCCACACTGATATCACCGGAGTGGGTGATCACCGCGGCCCATTGTCTCGACCAGAAAGTTCCTGATAACGTGCTGTTTACATTTTCCAGCGATGTCAGTGCCATGGATGCGATGCCATACCATATCGAAACGTTTGTGTTACACCCGGATTATCGCAACACCACGTTTATCAACGACGTCGCCCTGGCGCAGCTCACCACGCCGGCGAACGATGTGACACTGCCTCGTATTCGCATCAGCCCGCTGGAATCCGGTTTTAAGGAAACGACCCCTGCGTACATTGGCTACGGCTACGACGAAAACCGTATCAGCGGCGTTAAAAGAGCGGCGAATATACCTGTATTAAGTCTGGGCATCGCCACATTTACCGGAGTCTATTCTGCATCAGATAATACCGGCGCCTGTTTTGGGGATTCCGGTGGCCCGGTATTTGACGAGAGCGACGAAGACCTGATGATTGGTATTATCAGCAATATTCTGGCTGATGGTGGAGACGACCCCTGTATTGGCAGTTACAACGTCACAAGGGTTGACAGATACAGCAACTGGATTTTCAAAACCACCGGTGAATCATTAAAAATGCGGGACTGCCGCGAGGATGCGTCAGTCTGCTTTTGCGATGCGGCGTGCGATGACGATGGCGCCTGTGACAACAACAAATGCACCCATATGACGTGCGATGAAACATACGACTGCATTGCCGACTGCGCCGCAGACGATGGCGCATGCATGAACGACTGTCACATTCAGACCACCGCAGATGGACTGATTACCTTTGAAGGCTTTTTAAACTGCGGCAATACCAAATGCGTCAGCAGCGAAACCGATGAACTGTTTGACTGTCTGTTCGGCAACTGCCACGACAGCTTTCACAGCTGCTTTAACGCCTCCGATTGCGCTCTCACCGGTGGTGATTGCGCACCAGGCAGCAGTTGTCGCCCCGGCCGGTACACGCTTACGTCCTGTGTTCCATCCCGGCGCAATTTTATGGGAGACAGCTGCAATCCCAGCGATGACACCTTCCCCTGCGCGGATGGATTATATTGTGCCGTCATCGATTCGGCATCTGTCTGTGCGCGAATTTGCTTTTCAGATGATGACTGCGATGACGGTCAGTCGTGCATGGATGGTGAGATATCAAAATTCAGAGGCGAATCCTATTCCGTGTGCACCCAGTCGCACCCCCGCGCCCAAACCACTGGATGCGGCGTTACGTCGCCTTTGGGAAGCCAATCCGCATCGCTGTTAAAACTGTTGCTATTTTAATTTTTAGTGACGCTGCCGATCCCGCACCATTTCAATAAAATCCCCGATAGCCATCAGCCAGTTTTGCTGAACATCCGAATACGACGAGACGATGTCCCGCGGCACCACCAGCTGCAGCTGACTGCTTCGCATCTCCTCCGTCTGGCCAATGCTGATGCCAGGTTCCAGTGTGCACAGATGCTTTTGGGGAATCCGCTGCGCTTCAGAAAGCACCTGCCGCCACCTATCCTTACACGTGGTTTTAGCGCCCAGCATGGTAAGTTGCGGGGTGGGAAAAGTGTCATCCTGATATTCCCGCAGTCCAGGAAAAATAAAGTCAGGTCTTGAGCGATGTTCTGTCACCACGTTGTACGCATGGACAATCCGATGACGCAATAACAATTCTCGCAGATGATTCTCCAGTGCATAGCCAGCCCGGGCCTTTCGTCGGTTTTGAACCCTCAGGGAAAAGCGCACAAATTCATCGACATCATTGAACCCGCGTTCGATTTTGGCCGACAGCTGAAAATTTTCGAACAACCGAAACGCCCTGTCTTCCGTATTAATCCAATCCGAAAGCGCACCATCCGGATCTGCCAGCGCATCGGCTGAGGACAACTCTCTGGCGAATGCCGAAAATTCGCGCGTCTGGGGAAATCCATTCGCAAAGCGCTGCCGCATCAGGTCAAGCAAGGCATCATCCCGGGGCTGCAGCACCACCCCGATGCGCTCCAGAATGCGTGCCGTATAGTAGTCGAGTCCAGCGGTGCATGAGGTTTCGCGCGGTGAAAACCGAAATGACAGCTGGCGTTCCGCAATACCAAAAAGCCAACAAAGCTGCGCTGTGATGGTGTCGCCGGCTCTGGCAATCAGCATGGTGATTGGGGGCGCTTTTCCTTGAACACCATGATTTCTGCACAGAATCATCAAATCATCGGGGTTTGCAGCGGCGATGCAGATACTGTCGGTGTAGTACAGGCGAAATTCGCTCCGGGTGGGATGTCGCTCCCTGGCATCGTACCAGGTTAACTGAATCAATTCTTCGGACATCTGTTCTTCGTCGTCACACAGATACAGAGCACGGCAGGGGATTTTTTCCACTCGGGTGTTGCCGAAAATGCTTTTCAGGGCGGACACACCGTTGAATTCATGCTCGTTGGAGGCGGATGGATCCACCTCGACCGCAGACAGCTTTTTGTAGCCGAAACTGTCAAAATAGTCCGAAAGCATCCCATGTGTGCGACTCATGAATGTGCGCGGCGCAGCATCTTCGCCATTTCCTTTGCGCAGGCGGCGATGGCAGGAACCACCACACTGTTGCCAATCTGGCGATATGCCTGAGTATTGGACACTGGAAACAAAAATTTTTCAGGGTCGTATCCCTGCAGTTGCATGGCTTCGGTCACTGTCAGTCGACGCGGGCGATTCCCTGTCTGTTCAATTAATATCTCGGCGCCGTCCTTATGATAGCGGGCCGAGATGGTACGAGTTACCGCATCTTTTTGAATGGGAACCGAATGCAGACCATATCCAAAGCCGTTGCCCCGCGCCGCATGATTGGCCCGATGCCGCTCCAGCGTATCCCATGTTCCCGTCCCCAGCGTAAATTTATCGTCCACCTTTTTCCCAATAATTTTATTCAGCTGTGGGTATCGATATCCTTTGGGCGGTCCCTCCGGAATGACAATGTCATCCTTTGTGACAGAAATCTGATAGGGATCGTACCCAACGATAAAAATTCGTTCCCGGTGCTGCGGCACCCATTTGGCCCCATCGACAATCTGCCATTTAATCTCGTAATTGAGCACATCCTCAAGCCAGTAGCGAATCACTTCGAAGGTCTTCCCCTTGTCGTGAGCAATAAGATTCTTCACATTCTCCAGAAAAAATGCCCTGGGCTTTTTGATGCGCAGAATCTCCTTAAGTTCGAAAAACAGCGTGCCCTGGGTTTCATCTTCAAATCCGTGCTTACGCCCGAGTGAATTTTTTTTGGATACCCCCGCAAGGGAGAATGGCTGACAGGGAAACCCGGCGCAGAGCACGTCGTGATCGGGAATTTCATTTTTATCGATTCTACCGATATCACCAAAGGGCACTTCGCCATAGTTGGCTTCGTAGGTGCGCTTGGCATATTCGTCCCATTCACTGGTAAACACGCATTTTCCGCCGGCATTCTGGAACGACTGACGAAACCCGCCAATCCCGGCAAAGAGATCCACAAATTTAAAGTCCCACGTTTTTGGCGGTGGGTACGGCACATTGCGGTAATCAAACGGCTGTGTCGCATCCCTTAACAAACCGGACAACCGTTGGCGCATCCCTTTGCTTAGAAAAGGAATCTGCGCGTCCGGAGATTGCATCCAGTGGGTCACCATTGCGGGCAGTTCCTCTCGCTGTGCAGCGGTAAGCGACGGCATCTGTTTCAATCTGTCTATGGCAATCTGTTGAAATTCTTTGCGATCTTCTGTGCGGTCCATGACGTCTCTTTTCCGTTCAACGCGACTCTTTTTAATACTCTGAAACCCCTGCCGATGTCCACTGTTGATTTGTACAGGTATAAATACCTTAAACCATTGAAATCATATACAATTACATTATCTTCGGGGGTATTGATGGCTATTTACTCCGACCCGCTGACACGCTCATATGCCCGTTTGGGGATTTGTGATTTCCTGTTCTTCGCGGTCATCATTTCAATATATTTAAGGTAGCGCTCCCTGGCGCTTGCCATGTGCAGGTGCCACTCCGTATCGGCCAGATTGAGCCAGGCAACAGTGCGTTCCGGCGCGTGATGCACCACCTGGGTCAGCAAATCCAACGCAAACAAATCGAGTGCCGCCTGCGCCATAATAAATGCACAGTCATTTATCATCTGAATATTTTGTGGCGACGCAGCGATGTGAAAAAAGCACCGATTTTCTCCCCACCTGCTGAATCGCGACGCATCCAGATAAAACTGCGAATCCAGGTGTTCACGCTGCCCGTCGCATACTGGAGGCTGCGCAAAAAGAGTATGTACAAGGGCGGCGGCCGCCGCTTTGTTTTCGCTTCTGTAAAGCTGCATGGCTTTTCTGTGCATTGCCTTTAAAAACAACATAAACAGCCGCTCGGTCTGAAATGTATGTCCGCCATTGGGCGATACCCCTATCCGCGCGGCAAGTGACCGCGCCTCAACAAACCGGTGAGCAGTCAGAAGCTTTTCAAGCTGCAGCACCATTTCTTCATTGGGGTCATATTCCGTTGCGGGCTGCTCAACAAACGCATTCGTTCTCCCGTTCCAGACAAATGGAATCCGCATTTGCAAGCCCTCAGACTGGTATCGGTTTCCCGCCATATGGAGGGTTATTCGCCGACCATTTCGCGATACTGCAATATCACCCACAGAAATACCCTTATACAGCGCCTGCGCCCCTTCTCTGCCTGTATCCGTGCGCCAGTGTGCAGTCACCCTGGTGTGAGAATAATCGCCACTTTCCCATTCCCGCAAATGTTCAATCCAGACAGTCAATCCGTCTTCGGTCCCAAGGTTGATGTCGGTTTTCACTGCTGCATCACCAAACTCGATTTCGTCTGCATGCACCGCTGCCACGATGCAGGGAAGCTGTACCGCCCCCATCAGGAAACAGAACAGCCATCTGATGCCCCTGTTCAAATTGTACACACTGCACCTCCTGGTTTCCAAACGAACGCACTGGCAATTTCATTTCAATCCAGCGGCCTGAATCCATTCATTAAGCAATAGCCAATACAATCATCTCCCGCTATATTCACCTGTCTTTTCAACAAATTTTTAACAGACGCAGTCGATTGTCGACAATGCTGACCATTGGGGGTCCAAATGAAAATACTCATTTTAAACGGTTCACCTAAAAAGAAACTGGCTCATTCGTTTTCGCAGGTGTACATCGACCACATCATCTCACTTTATCCGCAACACACATTCGAAACGGTATTTGTGGCGCGAGACATCGATGACCTGGCGCAAAAAGCATCCGCCTATGACGAATTCAAAGCCCAGCTAACACAATGCGATGGCGTACTCTGGCAAATGCCAGTGTATTCCGCTCAGATACCGGGTCAGGTGAAACAGTTCATTGAGATTATTTTTAACGACAACGAAGTCCGTGAACGGTTTGCACATAAATACTGCACCATCATTACCACATCGGTCCTCATTTACGACAATCTGGCTGAACACTATCTGCGATCTGTTTGTGAACAGATGGGCGCCCGCTGCACCGAGGCATTTCCAGGAGTCATTCAACCCCCCATTAACGATGCATATCGCGCCGCACTCAAAGGACACATGGATCGTTTCTTTGATACAGTTGAAAAAAAAGCGTTACCCCCGCTTCGATTCACAGCAAATTGCGACTTCACTGCCCAGCCACTCGCACTGCCGTCCGTGCCTGTAAAAAAAACAAATTCCCCAAAACGCATTGGCCTCATCACTGATTTCTCCGGCGATAATGAAAATCTGCGTCAGATGGTTAATTATTTCGCCGCCGTTAGCGATGCAAAGGTGGATGTGCTGGATTTGTCACAAACCAATATCAAAGGATGTGGTGGTTGTCTGCACTGCGGGGAATCATTCAAGTGCGCTGTAAATGACAACTTCCGCGAACATCACGACCGGTATGTGCTGTCAGCCGATGCCGTCGTATACGCCTGCGTCATCCGCGACGACTATATCTCATACCGGATTAAGAATTTCATCGACAGAGAGTTCTATCAGAATCATATGCCATTTTATCAGGCGAAACCGCTGGGACTGATACTGAGTGGCCCATCCCAAAGGGTGCCGTTTTTACAGGAATCCCTTGATGCCATATGGTCCCTCCGCGGCGCAAAACTAAACGCGCCGGTTTACGATGACAGTCGGACCGGTATTGAGGTGGCGCACAACCTCCAGTGGCTGGCTTCCACTCTCGAACAGAAAATGATGGTCGCACAACCTGAACCGTTGGGATTCTACGGCGCCGCCGCATTGCGACTCTTCAGGGATTTTTCCTGGCTGGTCCGATTTCCATTTGTTGCAGAGTACAAACACATGAAGGCCGCTGGTCGCTATGGCAGCTTCCCTCACAAGCTGCACAGCACCCGGTATCGAATATTCAAACTCAAACTGCTGATGACACTGAAGGGCTTTTCGAAGGCTCTGCAGAAGTACAACGATTCGAGAATGAAAGGGATGCGAAAGCTGCTGCCATCCTGATGATGGTGCGCCCCGGTTTATTTCGCTGCCATGGCGCAACGAACGGTGGATGAATCCACGCCGGTTTTTCGTTTGCGTGTCGTCTCCGCCAGTGCTTTTCCCTGCAGCCGGACCTGTGCAATTTTATCGTTCGGTTCACCGCCCCCATCGTTCACCCATTCACCGGGAATCACGCCACGGGCACAGCAACCGAGCCATTTAATGTCCGCAAATGCGGCATCGTATTCCGCCCGGGTTGGCAGTCGTTTGCCTTTCCATTTACAAAACGCGTCCGCTCCCGCATAGTTCACTGACATGGCGGGTTCTCTGGCGTACTCAGGCAGCCGGTTGTACTGATCGTATGGCGGTCGCCTGCAAACGCCCGCGTCCACGCACTTTGAATACGCAAGACCGGTGGCAGGCCGTTCATCCATGTAAAACGACTTTCCATCCACAGTGGTGAAGAGTTTCATTCCTTCAATGGCCGCTACAGAAACGTCAACACCAGCCGACGCAATTTTCATGTGGGAATCCGCCTGCTGAACGGGTTCGACTTTGCTGATGGCACAATGAATTGACTGGGTCGAGCGCAAAGATTCAACATTCACCCCCAGCGCCGTCGCCTCCCGAAGGACGACCTCACTTTCATCACACCGTTTCAGAGTCATCAATGCAATCGCCAGATTATTCAATATGGACGTATTGGATGAATCCATTTTTCGCGCTTTGCTGAGCACCTTTACCGCTGGTTCAAAATTGCCCATCTGAACATGCGCCGCCCCCAGTGCCGCCAGTGCCGCACCGTACTCGGGATTCAGTTTCAACGCCGCTTCAAATTTCGTCTGTGCCTTCGGCGCCTGGTTTTGGATCAGATCAATACTTCCAAGAAGATAAAACAGCTGCGGGTCTTTTTTATCCTTGACCAGTGCCTGTTCACACGCGGTTCGCGCAGCATCAAGGTCGCCTTTGGCTGAATATGCCTGGCAAAGCGCCAGACGTGGGGCCGATTCATCGGGGGCCAGATATGAGGACACAATAAACTTTTGCGCCGCTGCGTCATACTCCTTCGCCCCAAGGTGTCGCAAGCCCTCTTCGTACGCGGTTTTTGCCTCTTTACGCGTATCTCCTAACAGACTGGAAACGTCACAGGCTGTCAACCCGGCAAGCAACATCAATGCGAGACCGCCATGAACAAACCTGTTGAAACAATATTTTCTCATCATGAACTCCCCGATGCAAAATTTTTAACAGCTTATACCTTAGCGGTTTCACGTTTGCCACCGGTTTGTCAGCGACTGGCGTCATGGCGCTGTTCACGGGTGACACCACGCCATTCACCGAACACATTCGCCATCAATTCGAATCAAGGCTATAGGAAAGACTCGCTGAACAACCCGGATTTATCAGGCAGCATCCACAACATAAAATTAAACAAAAGGCAGAATTCCCAGCGGTGTAATGCAGTAAATCACCTGCCTTTTCATAACAGTTTTGCGACAGAACTCCAGTAGAACGCCAGTGAGTTTAAGGTCGAATACGTTAAACGATAAATTAGTCGACGAAGATACATTTAGAATGAGCTAACTTAAAAAGTGAAGGCACTGTGGCTCAGTGGTACTTGACAATCAAAGTGTGCATTAACTTCCTGACTGGAAAAGGAGCATTTAAATGAGAGGACTTTTACTATTGTTTGCCATGCTATGGTTAACATTGGGGACTATTGGCTGCACAGACGAAACAGGTCCAGCCGGTGATGGTTCCGATGCAGATACTGATACTGACTCGGATTCTGACAGTGATTCGGATACAGATTCTGACTCGGATTCAGATTCTGACTCGGATTCGGATTCAGATTCAGACAGTGATACAGACACCGATTCCGACACGGACACAGACTCGGATACAGACACCGACACCGACTCCGATACAGACAGTGATACTGACACCGATACGGACACCGATACGGACACGGACACCGATTCCGACTCAGACTGTCCTGGTCTTTGCGTTGCACAGGGGGAATGCCGAAACCTGAACGGTACTTATCTGCCGGATTATACCTGTCCTGCAGAGACCCCTATTTGCTGTGATGCCGTCGCCACTACCGATAGCGATACGGACACCGATACCGATACAGACACCGATTCCGATACTGACACCGATACTGACACCGATACGGACACCGATACGGACACCGACACCGATACGGACACCGATTCCGATTCCGATTCCGATGGCGACGCACCGCATCCTTTCTTTGTGGGCAATATTACCACTGGCGGCAATGGCGTTGACACCAGCGGGTTGACCTATTCGGACTACTGGGACCAGATCACCCCTGAAAATGCGGGGAAATGGGGTTCAGTGCAAAGTACAGCCGGCGGAACACGCAACTGGAGCGGTCTGGATAGCATTTATGCGTATACCCAGAGCCACAATATTATGTTCAAACAGCACGTTTTTGTCTGGGGAAGCCAGCAACCCAATAATTCCGGCGCGATTCAGGAAGCGGAAGTCAAATCCTGGATGTCTGAATTCTGTACGCGTTACCCTGATACAAAAATCATCGATGTGGTGAATGAACCCCCACCACACACCACCCCCGCCTATGCCAATAACATTGGTGGTGGCACCAACGGCGACTGGGCATGGATCACTAACTCATTTAAGTGGGCGCGAGAAGCATGCCCCAATGCCATTCTGGTCTTCAACGACTACAACACCATCGAATGGACCAACGACAACCAGCACTTTATCGACATAACCAAAACAGCCCTGTCCAACGGTGCGCCCATCGACGCCATCGGCTGTCAGGCGCACGATCTCGATCCGGGAATGGCCAGCACCCAAACCATGAAAACGCTGATTACCAAAATTCACAACGATACCGGGTTGCCCGTGTATATCACCGAGTACGACATCAGCACCTCTGACGATAATGCTCAGTTGAATATCTATAAAGATCAGATCCCGTTCTTCATAGAGACACCATGGATTCACGGTCTCACCATCTGGGGCTGGATTTACGGGCAGACATGGAGTCTCGCTTCTGAGAGCGGTCTGGTCCGCAATGGCAGCTCCAGGCCGGCCATGACATATCTTATGGACCTGCTGGGTCGCCCAGCGCCATAATCTGAATTTTCCTATCTGCCTTTCCACATTCGTCTTGTTTTCTTCCCTGAACTTCACATTACAATCATAGGCAGGACCAACTCGAGGTTACAGTGTTTTGCCGACACCGAGCTATCTCAGGAGAGACTGATGAAACTGGTAATAGAAATATTTGTTGTGACAAGTGCTATATTCCTTATCTTTGCCTGCACCACGTCTCATCCAGGCGCAACAACTGATTCTGAGGTGGATTCCCTGAGGCGTTCAGACCTGGATAGCCATGCAACCAGCGATAGCGACACTGACTCTGATACTGACGCTGATACTGACTACGACACAAATTCGGATGCCGAAATTGACGAAAGCTCTGGCGCTGACTCGGAGTCGGATACAGATGCCGATACTGACTCGGATACCGACTCAGATGCCGATACCGACACTGATACTGATTCTGATACTGATACTGACTCTGATACTGATACTGACTCTGATACTGACTCTGATACTGACTCTGATACTGACTCTGACTCTGATACTGACTCTGACTCTGACTCTGATACTGACTCTGATACTGACTCTGATACTGACTCTGACTCTGACACCCAAACGGAAACCGACAGCGGTGTTGACTCGGATTCACACAATACCGAGGATACAGACACGCAAGGGCCAAACGAAAAATTTGTGGGGAACATTACCACCGCCTGGGCAGGAAATCTGGATTTCGAGGGATTGACTTTCTCAGACTACTGGAATCAGGTCACCCCGGAGAACGCCGGAAAGTGGGCATCGGTGCAATCCACGGCGGGGGGGGCGTACAACTGGAGCAACCTGGACCAAATATACGCCTACACAGAGGATCACGGCATCATCTTTAAGGAGCATACCTTCATATGAGACTGTCGATAAATGAGCAGTGGCCACCGCCCTGTGATTGTGCCCAGCGTCATGCCCTCGAAGGAGGGCATCCAGATTGCTCAA
>JAFGWT010000493.1 GCA_016937015.1 Deltaproteobacteria bacterium
AGGGCGCTTTGTACTCTTGATTCATCCACAGCCTGTGAGTGTAGACATTTTTGCCAAAACCGAAAGGGCAAACTGGGCCCCAGGGGGCGTATGATGGGCGAAATCGCGACTTGTCTTACATTTGTGCACAAAAATTGACATCCCTGTTTCTATAATAATAACGTAAGGCTATGTTGAAAAAGATAACATTTTCAATGAAGATTTTGCTTTGTCCTGTCGTGTTATTGGGCGGTCTGTTGATACCAGTCAGTGGTTTGTCCTGGACGCGGGCCCGACTGACCGATGTGGACGTGATGCTCGAGGTGCAGTCATCGGGAGACTCCGAGTTTGTAACTGAGGCCCGGTTCGAAGTGGAAGCGGGTCAGTTTCACGGATTTGACCTCGCACCGCAGACCAACAGGACCCTGTTGGAGGAAAAATGCTTTGCCCGGGTCGAAGGCGGACTGAAAACCCATGTAAAAGCCAAAAAGCTGTTTGATGGGCGTACGCGGATTGTGCTTGCCAATAAAGAGTCGGTAAAGGAAGGCGCTGTGGTGTTTACGCTGGTTCACGCGGTGAATCTCCAGAAGACGGGCGCGCTCAGACGATACAACAGTTATGCGCGACTGGATTGGACACCAATTATCTGGGATCATGGTACGGACTCGATGAGCGTATCCATAAAGCTCCCAGGCAGCAGTCAGCGCATGGATTTTGATAATGACGTGGTGCGCGACTACGAGTTGGAAACCCGTACCGAGAATATGGTTCGATTTCGAAAATTCAGAACTGTGAAATGGTATCCCATGCAGGTTGTGGTCGATTTCGATGCGGCGCTGGTGTCGCTGACGCAACGGACTGCATTGGCTCCCGCCGACGAAGCAGGGGGGAATGCGGGGCAGGACCATCGGGACAGAATCGTTAGTGCCGGGGTGATGACCGAACAGCCACCGCCGCTGTATGCGCGTCTGATTCCCACCTTTGTTGCCCTTTTGGGGTTGCTGCTAATGGTGCTCAAAGCCAGAGGCATTCAGAATGCCTACTGGGATGTTGGAACTGTCGCACGGTTCCGGTTGCTGCGCCACACGGGTTTTTTTCAGCGGTTTTTGCTGTCAGCGATTGCCATTGCCATAGGTACGGTGGCCCAGCTGGCCGGGTCCATCGCCGCCTCCATCCCCGCGCTCGCCGTCTCTGCGGCGCTATGGTTGATGGCGCGAACCGATGGGGCCATTGTCCCCGCAGCCGGTGGCAGCTGGCGTCCGATGACCGATAACGAGATGACCACTTTGAAGCAGGTGCTGACCGCGTACCGACGTCGCAGAACCTCTGCTCTCGATGTGTCCACGCTTCCTGGCGCGGTATTCTTTGTTGTCGTTGTGACCGCCCTGGTCATCGGCGGATGGGCTGTAAGAGGTGTATGGCCATCGGTTGCCTTTAATATTATGATTGTGAGCCTCATATGGATTCTGCCCGTCTGGTTTTCGTTTTTCCGCAGCGAATTGCCGGTCGACCCGGGTATTGAAAGTTTCAATATGCTGAATCGCTGGAAACGGGGACTTAATCGGCTCGTGGGCCGTATGGTGACGGACGCATCTGCACAATTCTGGATACGCGAGAACGAAACAGGCCCCCTTGAGGTGCGGCTCAGAGTAATACCGTCGCCCGATGGGTTGAATGTCCTGGAGATTGCAACAGAAGTGGTTCGCGCCCAATCCTCCCATCGCATCAGGAAGGTGGCCATTTTAAAAATGTCCCCAGGAACAGAAATCGCACGCCGTCTGGCCGCCTGTCCCAATGCGGTGGAGCACCATCTGACACCGGACCTGCAGCAGGAGATTGTTGTGCTGCGCAACCGTCGCGGCAAGCGTGACGCTGGTTTCGCTCCTCTGCGAAACGCCCTTTCCATTATTCGCGGTTAAACCGATTCGAACTGTGTCTGATTGTTTTTACGGACAGCACATGAAGGGAATCGCCAGGACGAAGAGTGCTCACAGGATCGACTAAAGTCCGAAGGGATCACCACATATCGCGGCAAAAATAAAAGCAGCTTGTCATCTGGCACAATTTCGTGCTACATCCACGTACAAATACACATTTGTACCAATGCGTAAACGTTCAAAATGGAACGAAGTTCCCCAATGTAGCGTTCCCAGAGCGATTTTCGCGTTTTAGCCGCAGTATGGCCAGGTTGGTATCAGTCTTGCTGTAAACGCCGGCAACATTTTTTTGCGCAACAATTTTTAATGGTCGGTAATCGACTGAACGCACTGAACAGGGAAAGGAACTATGGATACCTTGAAAACATTATTAAGAGAAAATCTGGTTGGCCGAAACAGGCTTTGGGCGGCGCTGAGCGCCCTTGTGCTGCTTGTTCCGGAATTCGCACACGCTGACACCGGTGAACTTCCCATTGATACCGGGACCACCGCATGGATGCTCATTTCCACCGCTTTGGTTCTGTTAATGGTGCCGGGGCTCGCCATGTTCTATGGCGGTTTGGTTCGCACCAAAAATGTGTTGGGTACAATGATGCATTCTTTTGCCGCAATGGCGATTGTGGGGGTGCTGTGGGTAGTGGTTGGCTACAGCATGGCGTTTGGCCCCGGTACGGGCTGGGCTGGCTGGGACTGGGACTTTTTTCTGCTTCAGGGAATTGAGAACAAATTGATGGAAATAGAAGTGAATGGCGAAGCCCGAGCCATTCCATGGCTGGTATTTGCCATGTTCCAGGGCAAGTTTGCCATCATTACGCCCGCGCTGATTTCCGGCGCATTTGCCGAACGCGTCAGTTTTAAAGCCTACTGCATATTCATCGCACTCTGGTCGCTGCTGGTTTACGTGCCACTGTGCCATTGGGTATGGTCCGCGGATGGTTTCCTCACAGGCAAAGCGATTGACTTCGCAGGTGGTACCGTCATCCATATTTCCGCAGGTATCGCAGGTCTCATTTCTGCAATTTATCTTGGCGCACGCCGGGGCTATCCCAAAACCGCCATGCATCCCAGCAACCTGGTAATGACCCTGATGGGCGCCGGTCTGCTGTGGGTGGGCTGGTTCGGTTTCAACGCCGGTTCGTCAGTTGCCAGTGGTCTGCAGACCGCTCAGGCCCTGACAGTGACACAGGCCGCCGCAGCCGCTGGCGCTTTCACCTGGATGGTTATCGAAGCACTGCATCACAAAAAGGCCACATCGCTCGGCCTTGTGTCTGGTATTCTGGCAGGTCTGGTTGCCATTACGCCGGCGGCAGGCGACGTCACGGTGGTAGGCTCACTCGCGCTGGGGGTAATCGCATCGGTTATCTGTTACTTCGCCATCGCCATGAAAAACAAACTCGGCTACGACGATGCCCTCGACGTATTTGGCATTCACGGGGTGGCCGGTATTGTTGGGGCCATTGGACTAACGTTCTTTTTACGCGCTGCCGAAGGGCGTCCGGACTTTAGTACACAATTGTGGTATCAGACAGAGGGTGTGTTGGTGTCGCTTGGTTATGCAGGCGTTGTTTCTTTCATTCTTGTGTTCGCAGTGGACAAACTGTTCAGGTTCAGAATGTCTGATGCAAATGAAATGGCCGGTATTGACCACGCAGATCACGGTGAGCATGCATACGGTATGCTGAACCTGGATTGATAACGACTGACAACAGCAGTCTTCTATTGGAGGATATAAAGATATGAAACTTGTGATTGCAGTAATACAGCCCGATATGTTGAATCAGGTACGGGAGGCGCTGGTGGAAGCGGAAATTACGCGTATCACCGTTAGCCGCTGCACCGGACGTGGCAAAGCCACCGACGAAGACCTCGTCTATCGTGGTCAGACAGTGGCGCCCACATTGATTCCCAAGGTGAGGCTCGACATCGCGTGTAATGATGAATTTGTGGATATATGTGTCAAAACCATCATGAAAGCCGCCAAACACGGTAAGGACGGCGCCATCGGCGACGGCAAGATTTTCGTTGTTCCGCTGGAACAGGTTTACCGTATCCGCACCGAGGAAACCGGTTCGGACGCCATCTGATGCGGCGTGTGCAATGCCCCCCCCTTGTGGCTTCGAGAGCCTCAGCCACCGGGGGAGGTGCTCCGTTGCCTGAGGTCCGTACGGTGCCTGAGGGCGGTTCGGTTGCCTGAGGTTCTCGAAGGCAACGCAGTCAATCATTAACTGAGGTGTGGTAATGACTATTTGTTTAGTTTGTCGCGCAGTACATCAATAAGGGCATCGTTGGCGTTGGCTTCGTCGGGCAGGCCTTCGTCGCCGAGGTACATGCCAAAAGCGTTTTCGTGATATGAGTGATAGGTGAAATGCAGGTCGTTTTTGAGAATGATGTCCATCATGTCGGCAACCCATTTTTCGCCGCCGCGGTTCTCTTCAAAGCTGGCGGTGATGGCGCCAAATTCACCCAGGAACAGTGGCACAGTGTATTTTTTGCCAAACGCCAGATAGGCATTCATTTCCTGCTCCAGAAATCCCTTGTCCCAACCGTGGAGTGGCACGCTGGCGCTGTTGACATCGAGGCGAATCATGCAGCGGGCGCCCGCAGGAATCTGTTCGCCCTTCATCCAGCCGCTGATGCGGTAGCGTTTGCCTTGTTCCATTTTTATCTGGTACACATCTGCGCCCAGATTGCTGTCGCCAACGGTGCCGGAGATGCTCAGTGACGCGTCATCATTGTGACCTGTGGTCTCGCGTTTGGCTTCGCCCTTTTCAGATGGATTCCAAAAATACCAGCCCCGGGTGGTGGTGAGATTGACCTGACGCAATACTTTTTCAACATTGCCGCTTTGATCGATTTGTTCAATGACCACATCGTCAAAATACGCCTTGCCCGAGTTGTGGGCGCAGGTGAGGGCGGGTTTGGCCAGTTGGGCGTTTTTACCCATGGCCACAAATGTGGCGCCTTCGTAATAGGCCCAGTCGCTGTTTCCTTCGGGCAAGGTGGGACTGGAAAAAGTGCCGGTTTCCCAGTTCATGTAAAACCATTCAACGCCTACCCGGCTTTCGTCGGGCCAGCTGGTGTTTTCGGCTGCAAACTCCGCCCATGGCGCGCCCTGGTGGGTGAAATGAAACGGTTTGTAAAAATGAAACTCGTACACGACGTTCGGATCGTCCACTAAAAAGAAATTGCGGACGTCGTCTTCTTTCCAGTCACCGTCAACGGCATTCACCCGTTCGATAATAAAAATGTGGTATGGGTCCACCTTGCGCACGGCGGTGACCAGTTTGTCTGCCAAAGTGTGCCATTGGTCACGGGACTTGGACACGATGGGTTCGTTGACAAAATCCCAGCCGGCAATGGTGGGTTCATCCCTGTACCGCTCAGCCATGGCTGTCCATAAATCAATGAGCCGCTTTTGGGCGGTGTCATCATCCCACAACGCTTTGCCTTTTCCCAGTGACTGGTATCCGCCCTGGGGCACATGCATATTGGGAATCAGATAAATGCCGTGTCGTTTTGCCCATGCAATGTTGTCGTCCAGCCACTTCCATCCGGTATCCTTGTATTTTCCGGGGGCGGCATCATCCTCAAACGTTTTGTAATTCATATAAAAGCGCACCGCGTTCATCTTCATATCCGCAAGCCGCTGATAATCCAGTTCGTTGTGATGGGTGTACGGCAACTCCTCGTCAATCCAGACGCGATTGCCAAACGCCACGCCCTGCAGGCGGACCACATTGCCAGAACCATCCACGATTTGATCATCTTTGACTCGAAGCATGTCGGTATTGGGGGATTGGGGTACTGGTTTCGTGGTTTTGGTAAAGGTAATTTCAGGAACACTGGCGCCTGGGGTGTTGGCTGGTTTTTTAGATGTCAGTTCAACAGTGGCAACGGTATCGGCGCCCTGGATGGGCTGTTGCGACGCTGCACCGCACGCCATCAGCAGCCAAATAAAGGCCGGGAACGCCAGGTATTGATATTTCATTTCATACTCCTTTGGTGTGGTAACCGGCAGATTCGACACCGCACGGTAATTTTTGCTGCGATACTCATATTGAGAGTGGAATGGTACGGTGGCAGATGGCTCAGAAAACAGGATTGCCAATACTGGCGGTGTAAAAGAATTGTTACTGCAAGGGCGGTCCGTCGGAAAGGTCGGGACATGTGGAATTGATTCTATTCCGGAATTGACCCTAAATAATGAAGCATCAATTCAGTACAATTTGAGCATACCTATTGCAAATAGCGTCATTCCCTCGAAGGAGACTGTCGATAAACGCGTTTAACGCAAGTGCAATCGGCGACATCATCACGTCGTCCCCGCGAAGGCGGGGACCCAGCGACGTCGTCCCCGCGAAGGCGGGGACCCAGCGACGTCGTCCCC
>JAFGWT010000494.1 GCA_016937015.1 Deltaproteobacteria bacterium
AAAATCAAATTCGGTCCCAAAGGCGACTATGAAGGGCTGGCGCTGTTAAGTGAAAACATGTACGTCCTCGAAAGCAGTGGCATTCTGTTCAAGGTAAAGGACTGGCAATCCAGCGCCAGTGCAGTTGCCAGTCGTCTTCATCTGCCGGCAAAAGACAACGAAAGCCTTTGTTACGATTCAATTGGAAAACAGCTGCTGATTTCACCCAAAAGCCGCTGGCAAAAAAAGAAGGGGGGGCACAAATCCAAACATCCGGTATTTGCTGTCGACCCGGCAACCGACACAATGATTCCCAGGCCGACATTTACTATCGACCCCCGGGACGTAGTCGCATTTGCCATGGCCCATGGTCTCTCTCTTTCCGGAGCATCGGAGGGAAAACCCCATAAAAAGGAGCGTCTGCAATTGATGCTGTCCGCAATCGCCGTTCATCCCCTGACCGGCGACATCTACGCGGTATCTGCCCATAATCGCCTGCTGCTTTCGTTTGACCGAACCGGGCGTGTCACAGGGCTGGTCCAGCTCAATCCCGCACTGTTCATGCAACCGGAGGGCCTCGCCTTTTTGCCGGATGGCACCCTGATCATCGTGAATGAATCGCCCAGAAAGAAACCCGGACTGTTGCTGTTTGGCTGGCATAGACCGAAACAATGAAAAGCTGATGGCATCCGGCACCCTCTAAAGCCAGATGTTTCGGTCGGACGATGAGCACGGATTCGATCATCTCATGCGCGTTCAGGTCCAGAATGAAATCCGACGTTGGGCCGGCCATTTTCAACCCACCTGCGACCATGGCGGAATTATTGAATATGGGTCGCAGTTTTCAAAATTGGCGCTACAATGGGACCTTGATTGGGTCCTTAAAAAAAGGGTTAAAATGATTGACGATAAAACAACCAGGCTCAGCCCCACTGCCGACGAACGACGGCGGGACAGGCGCCACAATATCCGGCTAAATGTAAATTACTCTCACGGGGACACGTATCTGTACTCCAAATCGAGCAACCTGTCCGAAATGGGTATTTTTCTGGTGAGTGACACCCCGCTTGCGGCCGGAACCGTCCTTCAGCTCAGATTCGATACGCCCCAGGGCGCAACACCGGTTGAAGTGGTTGGCGAAGTGGTGTGGATTGACCCCGGTTCCGCAACTGCGCCCGGCGGCATGGGTATCCGCTTCATCAATCCCAGCCGGGAAATCACCACCCGGATTCGCACCATCATTCGCACCATTGCCTATATTGACTAAAATAGAGACTGAATAAGAGACCAAATAAAAACCAGACCACTGACCGCACGTCATTGGCCGTGTGCATCGTTTCGGTGTGCCCCGGACATTATTTGAATCACTGAAACATTTTTCGTTTATCATGCGTTGGGGATACAGCCGCCTGAACTGCCGGCGGATAACGCGACGAGATGCCACCGAAAGGAATGCCCTGTGCACATGCGAGTTCACCTGCAAAAATGGCAACGAATTGTGCTGATAACCGGCGCAGTGGCCACAACCGCCGGACTGCTCATTTATCGGTTGTTCTATCCCGGAACGTCCTTCCTGAGCGACTACATGACAGCAGGCAATTTCGAAAACAGTTACACCACCTCGGAAACAGCCATTAATTTGCCCACCCAATCCATTCCGGTGCGTATTTACACCCCATCTCAGAACCACATCCGCAGCACCATATTGCTGGTCCACGGCGTACATAACGACGGATACAATGAATCCAGACTCATTCATTTCACATCCACCCTGGTGCATCATGGCTATCGCGTGGTCACCCCGGACATCCGCGACCTGAAACAATATCAGATTGTGACCGGTGCTGTTGATGACATCGAGGCGGTCGCACGCTGGCTGGCGAATAAATCGAAACTGCTGAAACCCAACGAAAAATTCGGCATGTGGGGCATCAGCTTCGCGGGGGGACTCTGTCTGAGTGTGGCCGCCATGCCGGATTTGCAGGACCGCATTTCGAGCGGCTTTTCATTTGGTGGTCACGGCGATTTGGACAGCACCATGCACTACCTGATGACCGGCAATATGCCGGAAGGCCGCCTGCCCCCCCACATTTATGGACAGGCGGTGCTGGTGCGCCAATATGCATCACAACTCGTTCCGGAGGATCAGGTGGCCCCACTCAGGGAAACCATCTATCTGTATCTTAAAGGCGAATACAAAAAGGCAACCGCCCGAAGCAAACTCTCCGCCCCGGAATCCCGGGAACTGCTGCAGCTCATTTTTGACAGAGATGTAAAAGTCCTGGGAAAACGCCTGCAGTCAAAAACAGGCAACCCCGAAACGGGGAATCGTCTGTCAGCGGTAAAAGGCCCATCCCCAAAATGTACGGTCCACCTGCTGCACGGCAGCACAGACAATGTCATTCCGCCCAGCGAACTGAATCGGCTGCAACAGTGGGCGGCCGCCGGTGGCACAACGGTATACGCGCTTGTTTCCAGCCTCATCAACCACGTGGAACTGGAAGAGGACACATCCTTCAAACTCATCGAATATCTGCGCATCATCAGATTCTGGACCGAACTGCTGCGACACACCTGACCGTTTGCCTTCGAGACCTCTCAATGCACAAGTACATTTGCGGTCCAATGGACCTCGAAAAATTCATGCAGGAAAGTGGAACGGCGACGCGCAGCAGCTCAAAGATGTGCCGGCCAGTGCATTCGAAGTCATCGTCCCCGGCCCCATGGGGGCCTGATACGCCTTTGGCGGTAACATTGCCCCACTTTTTGCCCAATCGCTTTTTTAGGATTCACCTGCAATTGCCCTCGACTTAGCTGTTGTTTGCGGTAAAAATGCAGATGTATGCCAACATATAAAATGAAATACGGTTATCCCATACTGATAATCCTTTCCCTTGCCGCGTGGATTTCCATCGCCTGCGGCGGGACACCGGTTCCCCCAACAAACAATTCCGCTGACGACACGCCACTGCAATCATCGAGCAACGACGCCACCTTCACCGTCATGTCCTACAACGTGCTGCATCCCCGTGCAGACGCAGCAGGTAGTGAGCACAACTGGGATCTGCGCAAGCAACCCATCGTGGACCTGATCAAAACCCGGCAGGCAGACATTATTCTGCTTCAGGAGGTCATGGTCGAAAACGGGCTGGACACCGCTGCATGGATGCGACAGGCCCTCACCGCCACGGATATGCCAATCCGCTATGCAGTGGTGGGTGGCTCCGGCACAGACCCCAAGGACATCTTTGTCAACATCGACAAATTCGACATCGTGTTTCCGGCGCGCAACAGTTTGGAGAATGCCTTCGACCTGTATGGCGCACTACCCATCAGCAATACAAACAAAGAGGACACGATTCACAACAGTGCCTATCTGCCACCGGATCCCCTGACCATCTGTCTGTCCGCCATTAACCGGCCAACCCCGCCACCGCAGCGCAAAACGGCATCATGGGCGCATCTGCGCCACAAATCAACCGGCAGGGAAATAGTGGTCAGCAATCTGCATCTCCACTGGAAGCACGAATCCAGAAGTGACAACACGGTCCGCATTGAACAGCTTCGATGTGTCAGCAGCCTGCTAAATCAACGATTCCCGGATCTTCCCAAAATCGTTGGCGGCGATTTTAACGCTGAGCTTGCCAGCGAAGAGCTCAATCTGTTTCAGGGTGGATTTGGCCACGAGGATCGGCGCTTCATATCCGCCGCCACTGACATGGCCATGGCGCAGGGCACCTGGAACGGCTTCTGTGAAACCTGCACGCCTGCCTTAAAAATTGATCATCTTTTTGTTCAAAACCTCGAAACGGAAACGCCAACCGCTGCCATCCACAGCAAGCCAAACAATCAGTGGCCCTCCGACCACTGCCCCATCATCGCCACGTTTCGGTTATAATTTTTCAACCAGCGACGCCCCCCCGAATACGCTGCGAGCAGCATTGTCAAAATGCTATGGCACCAATTGCAAAGCAAATATTTTCAACTTCCCTATTAAAAAAAAACAGCTGTGACTCGTTACTGTAAAAGATGCAATTAAAGATAGAAATACCTGTTCTCCAGATGAGGTCACCAGTTTGAAAAAATTTGTATCCATTCGACGAAAACTGATTTCCAAAGTGATGGTAATCATATCGCTGATATTCATTTCAATTCTGGCTGCCGTCCTTGTGAAAGACGTCCGTTCCCTGAATCGCAACTTAAAAAAATCACAGGAAACCATCGAGGCGGAACTGATTGCCAAGGGCACAACGCTGACACGCAACAATGCCACAGCACTCACCCGAATGGTCGAAGACAACTCCTTTGGCGATATTCGGCGCCTGGTCTCCGAAACCGTAAAAAACGACCGGGATATTGCCTACGGTATATTCATGGGCCCGGATCGGCGACCATGGGCATTCGCGGACAAGAGTGATACGGACGGTACGCCCATATCTCTTGAGCCTCTCGATGACGCACTTTCCAACTGGGCAGCATCCGTACAATCAGTAGACAATTCCAGATTATCCAAAACATCCAGCCTATCCAATGTGCCTGCAGCCGATACCGCCACGAAAAATATTATCGAATTTGCCGCGCCGGTTTTTATCGAGGGTGAGATAGCCGGGACAATCAGATACGCGTTCAGCACCGAGAGTATGAAAGCCCGAATTGATGAGGTAAAATCCGATGCAGCGGACAACCGAAATCTGACACTCTTTATCATTTCACTGCTTGGTATCCTGTCTTTGGTTGGAAGCTATATCAGCATTCGCGTCATTGCGGTGCACATTGTCCGTCCCATTGGCAAACTCGTTGATTCAACAAAAATAATCGCGCAAGGTAATTACAGAGAGTCTGTTGAGGCTGAAACCAACGATGAAATCGGAAGCCTTGCGAATGATGTCGACGTCATGCGTCAGAGTATTCGAGAGCTGACAGAAAACCTTGAACAAAAGGTGCAGGATAGGACTGCGGCACTTTCAAAAGCGAACGAAGAAATCGAAAAACTGAATAAAAAGCTCAGCGAAGAAAATCTGCGGTTGGGTGCGGAGCTGGATGTGGCCAGACAGATACAGGAGATGGTGCTGCCATCCATCGAAGAACAGCGTGCTGTGAAGGGTTTGGACATCGCTGGCGTGATGCGACCAGCGGACGAAGTCGGCGGAGACTATTATGATGTGCTCTCCAATGGCGCCGGTGTAAAAATTGGTATCGGTGATGTTACCGGCCATGGGCTCGAAAGCGGCGTAATGATGCTAATGGCGCAAACTGCAATTCGCACACTGCAGGAAGCCGGTGAAGCGGACCCGGCCAGACTTCTTGATATTGTGAACCGAACCCTCTATCAGAACATCAAGCGAATGCATGCAGACAAAAATATGACCTTATCCATCGTTGATTATAAAGATGGAAACGCAGTGCTCAGCGGACAACACGAGGAACTGCTTCTGATTCGCAATGACGGGCAGGGAACTTTCATCGAAACAATTAATCTCGGATTTCCCATTGGATTGGAAGGGGAAATTGGAGATCTGCTGCACAGCACCTCATTTCATCTGAATAAGGGAGACGGATTTGTTCTCTTCACCGACGGCATTACCGAAGCAGAGAATATGAACGGCGAATACTACGGCCCCGAACGACTCAAGAACGCAGTATGCGCCAATTGGGACAAAACTGCCCAGGAAATTGAGAAAGCCGTTCTTAGGGACATTGAAACGCACATCGGAAATCAAACCGTATATGACGATATCACACTTGTTGTTGTGAAGCAGCTTTAACTGCAAGGAGAATGCGATGACAGAAATCTTTGGAGATTTTGTTGAAACCGGGAACATCTTCGAATACCTGGTTATCAGCTTTGACCCGTCTAAAATGTCTATGGAGCAACGCTGGAAAGGCAACAGTATCTCGGCGAATTTTCTCGCCGCTTACTGGGGTACCTTTTGCCCATCCTACAGCCCTGAGCTGGCACATACCCAAATGAAAGACACTATCAGCTGGACTGCAAACGAAATGATAGAGAACGCTGTAAAATTCTCCGACGTCAACAACTTCTACCCCATCAAAATATTTCTGAATCTGAGCGAAAGCACTTTGGATTTTTACGTTGAGAACAGCATCTCCAGCGAGAACAGTAATCGGCTCAAAGCCAGAATCAGAGAGATGGAAACCACTGACATTGCAGACATGTATTTTAAGCAAATCCAGGATAATGCAGAAACCAATGCAGATGAATCCCGGCTTGGATTCCTCATCATGAAAATGGATTTAGGTGCAAAACTGGGGTGGAAATTTGAAACCCGAAAGTCGCCCACTGATATGTCTCATGACGTTGAAACGGTCACCACAATGGTACGGCTGCCGATCGAAAAAGGCTAACCACAAGGAGCATCAGCATGGAAGTAAAACGGGAAGAATGCGAGATCAGTTATACGGACGGTGAAATCGTTGTACAGGGAACCATGAGGCTTTTTGGGGCAGAAAACTATAAAGAAATTGAAAACGTTTTCACGCATGCAGTTGAAGACAGATTGGCCACCCTCGTGCTGGACATTACCAAACTCCGCTTTTTAAACAGCTCCGGTATCAATGTATTTTTCAAATTTCTGATTGCATTAAAAAAGCAGGGCCATACTCAATTGACTATCAAGGGGACCGACGAATTTTTCTGGCAGAAAAAAACACTGCTGAATTTTCAGAAGATATTACCCACCACCCAACTGGTTATTTAGCGCGCTCCGCCTTCTGCCCCTCGGAATCCCGATGCTAAACAGTAACGCATTGACATGGAATCAACGAGGTACCGTTCGTCATCTCCGCGCAGGCCTAATCATTCATCACATCTTTCAATGTATTGCATGCAATATGCAACGCAGACTCCCCCTTCCGCGAAGGGGGTAGGGGGATTTTTCA